>NZ_JBIDBC010000006.1:0-298975 GCF_043202835.1 Streptomyces sp. NPDC048142 | reverse complement strand
TCGCTCGTAACGACCTCGTCGATCCATCAAAGCGCCCCATACCACACCAACGAGCCCAACTACCGCAAGCAACGCACTAATTCATCGACGGCCCCGAAACGGAACAGTGCAGTGCGGAGGCGGAGGCGTCTCAGGATGCCGGAGGTGTGCGGAGCGCGGTGCGGCCCGTGCGCCACGCCCCCAACGTGGTCCGCGAGGAGACCCTCCAGGTGTCCGGTCGCCTCGATGCCCAGGACGATGTCGGCCGCCAGCTCGGGCTCGTCCTCCAGCAGTCCGTCGATCACCTCGTGGCGCACGACCTGTTCGTGGACCGCGTCGGCTTCCACATGCTCGTCGTAGAAGCGCTGGGACGGGAACGCGTCGAGCTGCACCGACGCGAAGAGCTCTACCGAGGCGGCCGGCCCGGCCCCCGGATCGGCGGCAGAACCGTGATCCTGGTCGACGACGGCCTCGCCACCGGTCTCACGGCCCGGGTCGCCCTGCGTCACCTGCGCCTCCGGGCCCCCGGTCGTCTGGCCCTCGCCGTGCCGGTCGGCGCTCCCGGCAGTGCGGACCGCCTGCGGCCGGAAGCCGACGACGTCCTGTGCCTCCACCAACCAGCGGGCTTCCGGGCCGTGGGCGAGTGGTACGACGACTTCGGCCAGGTGGAGGACGAAGAGGTCCTCACCGTTCTGCGCGGCTTCGGGCCGCCGTCGTCGTCCGCACCCGGTTCGGCCACCTGACGAAGGGAACGCACGACGACATCGCGAGTTCCCTTCGCCCAGGACACCCTCACCGCTCCGGAGACGATTCGTCCGAGGCGTGACACGGGGCGGGCCCCTCTCGCGGCGGTGTGCGACCTCGTCGCCGTGACCGCGGCCGTCGACCTGCTGGTGATCAGGACGCCGACCTGCTGTCATCAGGACGTCGGCCTGCACCTCCCGGCGGCGCTCGCGGCGCCCCGCCACTTCTTCCCGGTCGTGCCGTCCTTCGCCCTCGTGGCCGACGGGCCCGCCGGCCGGGCCGGGCAGGACGGGAACACGCTCGTCCCCGACCGCTGGCTCACCGCTCACGCCGACCTCGACATCCGACGCACAAGCAGTTCGACCAGCTCGTCTCCGCCGTCGTCGCCCAGATCCGCGGCCGGCTCAGCTCCGGCTGACGGCCCACCGGTCCCGGTGGGGCTCCCGGTGGAGCTCCCGGTGCGGGTCCCGGTGGATGGGCTCCGCGCCGCCGGTCAGCGGCAGGCCCGTGCCGCCGCGCCGGGCCGCGACGATCTCGGCCGCGATGGACAGGGCCGTCTCCTCGGGCGTACGGGCTCCGAGGTCCAGGCCGATGGGCGAACGCAGGCGGTCCAGCTCGCCCTCGCTCAGGCCCGCCTCGCGCAGCCGGCGCGTCCGGGCCTCGTGGGTCCGGCGTGACCCCATCGCGCCGACGAACGCGGAGGGCATCCGCAACGCCTCCGCGAGCAGCGGCACATCGAACCGGGTCTCGTGCGTGAGCACGCACAGCACCGTGCGGCCGTCGGTCGGGGTGCCCCGCAGATAGCGGTGCGGCCAGGCGACGACGACCTCGTCCGCCTCGGGGAACCGGGCCCGGGTGGCGAAGACGGGCCGGGCGTCGCACACCGTAACGTGGTGGCCCAGGAACTTCCCGGCCCGCACCAGTGCCGCGGCGAAGTCGACCGCGCCGAAGACGATCATGCGGGGCGGCGGCACGCTGCTCTCGACGAGCAGGGTGAGCCCGCCGGGGCAGTGCGACCCGTCCGCGGAGAGGGCGACGGTGCCGGTCCGGCCGGCGTCCAGCAAGGCCGAAGCCTCGGCCGCCGCCGTACGGTCCAGCTCCGGGCGGCCCCCGAGCCCGCCCTCGTGGGTGCCGTCGGGCCGGACGAGCAGGGAGCGCCCCAGGAATCCGGCCGGGCCGCTCACCACCCGGGCGAGGGCCGCCCCAGCGCCGGAGACCGCGGCGGACAGCGCGGCCCGCAGCACCTCCCGCCCCGGCGAGTCCGCGCGGACCGGCGTGACCATGATGTCGATGACCCCGCCGCAGGTCAGCCCGACGGCGAAGGCGTCCTCGCCGCTGTAGCCGAACCGCATCCGCACGGTCTCGCCGTCCTGGAGGGCCTGCGCGCACAGTTCGTAGACCGCGCCCTCCACACAGCCGCCGGAGACCGAGCCGATCGCCGTGCCCTCGCTGTCGACGGCGAGGGCCGCGCCGGGGCCGCGCGGCGCGCTGCCGCCGACGGAGACGACGGTGCCGACGGCGAACTCCCGGCCCTCCGCCATCCATCGGTGCAGCTCGCCGGCGATGTCAAGCATCCGCCGCTCCCCCTCCGGCCGACGCCGAGAACGATGCCGAAGCCGATGCCGTTGCCGCGATGACCCGGTCGGGGCGGATCGGCAGGTCCCGGTGGCGTACGCCGGTGGCGTGCCAGACCGCGTTGGCGACGGCCGCCGCCGCGCCCACGATGCCGATCTCCCCGATGCCCTTGATGCCGACCGGGTCGTCCGGGTCGTGGTCGTCCACCCAGTCCGCCTCGATGTCCGGGACATCGGCGTGCGTGGCCACGTGGTAGCCGGCGAGGTCGGGGGCGTAGTGGCCGCCGGTGTTGCGGTCGCGGACCGCCTCCTCGTGCAGGGCCATGGAGATGCCCCAGGTCATCCCGCCGACGAGCTGGTTGCGGGCGGTGAGCGGATTGACGATCCGGCCCGCCGCGAAGATACCCAGCATGCGGCGGACCCGGACCTCGCCGGTGGCGGTGTCCACGGCGACCTCGGCGAACTGGGCGCCGAAGGAGTGCCGTTCCTTCTGCGCGAGGGCGCCGAGGGCCGCGGTGGTGTCGGACCGCACGGTGATCCCCTCCGGGGGGACGGACGCGGTCACCGCGAGCCGCTCCCGCAGTTCGGCGGCGGCGGCCGTGACCGCCCAGGCCCAGGAGCGGGTGCCCATGGAACCGCCGGCGATCATCGCGGGGCCGAAGTCGCTGTCGCCGATGCGGACCCGGACCTGTTCGGGGGTGGTCCCCAGTGCGTCGGCGGCGACCAGGGTGAGAGCGGTGCGGGCGCCGGTACCGATGTCGGCGGCGGCGATCCGTACGGTGAAGGAACCGTCCGCCTCGGCCGTCACCAGAGCGGTGGAGGGGGCGGCCCCGGCCCCGTAGGATCCTGCCGCCGTGCCGGTGCCCAGCAGCCACCGCCCGTCCCGGCGCGTGCCGGGGCGCGGGTCGCGGTCCGCCCAGCCGAACCTGCGGGATCCTTCGCGGAAGCAGGCCGCCAGGTTGCGGCTGCTGAACGGGAGCCCGGACACGGGGCCGACCTCCGGTTCGTTGCGCAGGCGCAGCTCGATCGGGTCGACGCCGGCGTGTTCGGCGAGTTCGTCGAGGGCCGCCTCCATCGCGAACGACCCCGGGGCCTCCCCCGGTGCGCGCATCCAGGTCGGGGACGGCACATCGAGCCGTACGACGTGGTTGGCGGTGCGGTGGGCGTCGGCGTCGTACAGCACCCGGGCGGCGCCCGCGCCGGGCTCGACGAACTCGTACACCGTCGACGTCTGGTTCAGCGAGCGGTGCTCCAGGGCCAGCAGCCGGCCGTCGGGGGCCGCGCCGAGCCTGATCCGCTGGGTGGTGGGACTGCGGTAGCCCGCCAGCGAGAACATCTGACGCCGGGTCAGCACGACGCGTACCGGGCGCCGCAGGGAGGTGGCGGCCATCACCGCGGACACCTGGTGGGCGCGCAGACCCTTGCTTCCGAAGCCGCCGCCGATGTGTTCGGAGCGCACCCGCACCGACGACGCGTCGAGCGAGAACAGCGCGGCCAGCTCGCTCTGGACCCAGCTGGTGCCCTGGTTCGAGTCGACGACCTCCAGTCGGCCGCCGTCCCACCGGGCGGTCACCGCGTGCGGTTCCATCATGCTGTGCTGTTCTTCGGGGGTGGTGTACTCCGCGTCCACCACGAAGGCGGAGGCGGCCAGTCGGGCCTCCAGGTCACCCTTCTCCGTCTCGGCGGGCATATGGCCGGCGGCGGCGTAGGCACCGGGGTGGCCGGCGACGAGCACGGTGTCGTGCGGCTCCTGGTCGTACGTCACCACGAGCGCTTCGGCGGCCTCCCGGGCCTCCTCGGGGGTCTCGGCGACGACCAGCGCGACCGGCCAGCCGGCGAACGGCACCCGGTCGCTCTGGAAGACGACGGAGGCCGGATCCGGCGGGGTGCCGAGCAGGCCGATGTAATCGGTTTTCAGGCGGGGGGCGTTGCCGTGGTGCAGCACGGTGAGGACGCCCGGCATGCCGAGGACCGGGGCGGTCTCCACGTCAAGGATCCGGCCACGGGTGACCGTGGACAGCACGAGCCAGCCGTGGGCCAGGTCCGCGAAGGGGATCTCGCCCGCGTAGCGGGCCGCGCCGGTGACCTTGTCGCGGCCCTCCACACGGGTGTGGGCGACGCCGACGGCTCCGCGCACGGCCGGGGCTCCCGGCGTGGTGGTCGTCATCGGGCGTCCCTCCCGGCGAGTTCGGTCAGTACGGAGACCACGAGGTTGCGCATGAGGGTCACCTTGTATCCGTTGTCGGGCAGTGGCCTGGCGGCGGCGAGTTCGGCGTCCGCGGCGGCGGCGAAGGTCGCGCCGTCGGCCGGCGCGCCGGTCAGGACGGCTTCCGCCGTGCGGGCGCGCCAGGGCCGGGAGGCCACGGCTCCGAAGGCCAGGCGCGCTTCGCGTACGAGGCCGTCCTCGATGTCGAGCGCCGCGGCGACGGAGCCGATGGCGAAGGCGTACGAGGCGCGCTCGCGCACCTTGCGGTAGCGGGAGCGGGCGGCGACGGGCGCGGCGGGCAGGCTGACGTGGGTGATCAGCGCGCCGGGCGGCAGGGCGGTCTCCCGGTGCGGGGTGTCGCCGACGGGGAGGTAGAAGTCGGTGATCGGGCTCTCGCCGGGCCCGTCGGCGCTCTCGTAGGAGACCACGGCGTCGAACGCCGTCAGGGCCACGCCCATGTCGGAGGGGTGCGTGGCCACGCAGTGTCCGGAGGCGCCGAGGACGGCGTGGTTGTGGTGCTCGCCGGCGATGGCGGGGCAGCCACTGCCCGGGGTCCGTTTGTTGCAGGGTCCCGATACGTCGGTGAAGTAGCCGCAGCGGGTGCGCTGGAGGAGGTTGCCGCCGACGGTGGCCATGTTGCGCAGTTGCCCGGAGGCTCCGGCCAGCACGGCCTGGGCCAACGCCGGGTAGTGGCGGCGCACTTCGGGATGGGCCGCGAGGTCGCTGTTGGTGACGGTCGCTCCGATGCGCAGGCCGCCGTCCGCCGTGGGTTCGACGCGGTCCAGGGGAAGTTCGCGGACGTCGACGAGCCGGGCGGGGCGCTCCACACCGGCCTTCATCAGGTCGACGAGGTTGGTGCCGCCGCCGAGGAACCGCGCGTCCGGGTCGGCGGCGAGGAGGGCGACCGCGCCGGTGACGTCGTGGGCGCGCTGATAGCCGAACTCCTTCATGCGGCGGTCTCCTTCGTGGCTGCTGTCCGGTCCTCGGCATGGGCCTCGGCGGCATGGGCGACGGCCTGGACGATCGAGACGTAGGCGCCGCAGCGGCACAGGTTGCCGCTCATGCGCTCGCGGATCTCGTCGGGTGTCAGCGGTGGCGGCCCCGCCTCGGGTCCGGCGTCGTCGGTGACGGCGCTCGGCCAGCCGGCCGCGTGCTCCTCGATGACGGCGATGGCCGAACAGATCTGGCCAGGTGTGCAGTAGCCGCACTGGTAGCCGTCGAGGTCGAGGAAGGCCTGCTGGACGGGGTGGAGTTGATCCCCTTCGGCCACGCCTTCGATGGTGGTGATCTCGCGCCCCTCGGCCGCGACCGCGAGACTGAGGCAGGAGACGACGCGTCGCCGGTCGACCAGGACGGTGCAGGCGCCGCACTGCCCTTGGTCGCAGCCCTTCTTGGTGCCGGTGAGATCGAGGCGCTCGCGCAGGGCGTCGAGCAGGGTGGTGCGGTGGTCGATGGACAGGTGGCGCTTCTCGCCGTTGATGTTCAGGGTGATCGCACTGGACGTCGACGAGGTCGCTGGGGCCATGATCAGCCTTTTCTGGTGTCGGTGACGAGGAACCGGGGCGCCGGCGGTCCGGCCGGCGCGTGCGACCGGCGACCGCGACCGGCGCTAAGGTAGACCTAACCGGACTGTTGTCCGCTCATGGAAAAAACGTAACGGACAGCTGTCCGGTTAACAAGGACGGGTTTCGGCCACGAACCCGCGAGGAGGATCCGTGTCCCAGCCGAAGAAGGACTCCCCGCTGCGCTCGGACGCGCAGCGCAACCGGGAGCGCATCCTGCACGTGGCCACGGTCGAGCTGACGCGGCGGGCGGACGCCCCGCTGAGCGCGATCGCCAAGAAGGCGGGCGTCGGGCAGGGCACGTTCTACCGCAACTTCCCCCACCGGGAGGCGCTCGTCCTGGAGGTGTACCGCTACGAGATGCACCAGGTCGCCGACGCGGCCTGCGAGTTGCTGGAGACCCGCCCGCCCGAACGGGCCCTGCGCGAGTGGATGGACCGCCTTGCCCGGTTCGCCATGACCAAGGCCGGCCTGGCGGACGCGATCCGGCTCGTCACCAGCGCGCCGGGCGGACCCGCCAGACCCGGCCCCACCCCGATCATGGAGGCGGCCGGAACGCTCCTCGGCACCTGCGAGGCGGCCGGGGCCATCCGCCCCGGGGTGACCCCGGACGACTTCTTCCTCGCCATCGCCGGTCTCTGGCAGATCGATCCGCACGAGGACTGGGAGCCGAGGGCCGGCCGGCTCCTGGACTTCGTCATGGACGGGCTGCGCGTGGGGGCGCCCGGCCGGTGACCGGACCGCCGCTGGTGCCGGTGTGTTCGTACCTGGGTGACGGGTCACCCGCGTCGGTCTCCGGCCCGCCGGCTCCCAGGGCGCAGCGCATGGTGCCGGCAGTCGCCGCGCCCGCTCCCCCGCGCGGCTCCCTTCCCCCGCGCGGCTTCGTCTCCCGTGCTGTGGGGGCCGACGTCCGCTCCAGCCAGTCACGTTCCTGGCCGCCGATCTCCGGGCTGCCGTCGAGAGCGCTGCTGTCGGTCAGCCTCCACAAGGCGTTCAGTTCGGCGCCGGTGAGAGCGGACCCCACCAGCCGCCGGACGTCGTCGCCCAGGAGGAGGCGGCGTCTGTCGCTCTCGGCTCCGGCAGGCCCGTACCACTGGGTGATGTGGTCCCACTGGTCGGCCGCGAAGAGCACCCAGTCGCCGTGGAACGAGCCGCCCAGGCCGGTGCGTCCGAAGTCGAAGCACAGGTCGTCGGTGCTCATGGTCCGGTCGTGCACACGTGCTCCTGCTCACTGGGCTCGGACCGGGCGGCGGTGGCTTCGAACGTACTCCTGAGCCTCCGAACGTACCTTTGGGTTCGAGCGGCCGGCGGGCTCCTTCCCCGAGTCACTCGCCGATCTTCTCACCCGATCGGGCGAGCGTCATTGCCGTCCGCTCCCGGCGGATTCACCCCGCCCCGGGCCGTCCGTAGCCATCCGACGCCCGGCGCCCCGCGCCCTCGGCCCCCGGTCGCCGTAATGGGCCTCGCAAGCCAAGATCCCGCGGACCGATCATCCCGATATGCCCGATCCCGTGAAACGTCTTAGCCTGCTGACACTGCTCGGATGGTCGACAGCCGGCGCCGTCGGCGGAGGGCGAGCTTCCATGGCTGCACTACGCGGAAAGTCCGGACTGGTCGGCGAGTTGTCCGCCGAGTTCGCGGGCACGATGATCCTCATCCTCTTCGGATGCGGTGTCGTGGCCCAGGTAGCGGCAGGCGGAGCCCTGACGGATCCGCCCGGCGGGCTCGGGGACCACGACAGCATCGCCTGGGCGTGGGGACTGGGCGTCACGATGGGCGTCTATGTGGCGGCGCGGCTGAGCGGGGCGCATATCAATCCCGCGGTGACCGTCGCCCTGGCCGCGTTCAAGGGGTTCCCGTGGAGCAAGGTGGCCCCTTACGCACTGGCGCAGACGGCCGGTGCGTTCGTGGCCGCGCTCCTCGTCCGCTGGAACTACGGCGAGGCGCTGGCGAAGGCCGACCCGGGGCACACCATCAAGACGCAGGGGGTGTTCTCCACCCTGCCGGCCAACGGCAATCCGGCGCTGCCGGTCCATGAGTGGGGCGCCTTCCGCGACCAGGTCATCGGCACCGCCATCCTGTTGCTGCTGGTCATGGCCATCACGGATCTGTTGAACAGCCCGCCCGGCTCGAACATGGCCCCCTTCGTCATCGGCCTGGTCGTGGTCGGGATCGGCATGGCGTGGGGAACCAACGCGGGGTACGCGATCAACCCGGCCCGTGACTTCGGGCCCCGGCTGGCGAGCTTCCTCACCGGCTACGGCGGGGCGTGGCGGGACCAGTACGGGAATCTCTACTTCTGGGTGCCCATCCTCGGCCCGCTGGTCGGCGGCCTGCTGGGCGCGGGCTTCTACAAGGCCTTCGTCGGACGCTTCCTGCCGTCCCCCGTGCCGGAGCCGCCGGGACGCGTCCCGGCACCCGAGGCCGGCGACACCGGCAAGGACTGACGACACCGGCCGGAGAGGCGGCACATCATGGCGGACTTCATCGGCGCGGTGGACCAGGGATCACCAGCACCCGATTCATGACCTTCGCCACGGTGGCCCGCGGCCCGAGCGGCGGGCGGCGGGCGGCCCCACGGCAACGCCATCGTGGAGCAGGACCCCGTACCGACGTCATCGCGGCGGAACCCGGAGCACGTGGGGCAGGGAGAGGCCATCCGCCGCATGGCCGGGCTGGAGCCGGCGAGGTACGTCTGCGGCGGTGGGCCGCTCCGGAAGCCATCTGCTGCCGGAGCCGCGATGCGGTCGCCCGCCCTTCCCTGAGCGGCGGTTCGGCCCTCACGTACGTTGGCCGTCCCATCCGACGTACGCGACGAGGACCGGCTCATGCCCAGCAGCACCAGGATCCGTCTGATCGAGCCCAGCGACGCCGCCCCGATCGCCGCGCACCGGGTGCGGGACGCCGAGGCCTTCCGGCCGTGGGAACCGGCCCAGCCGGCCGACTACTTCACCCCAAAGGGCCAGGCGGAGCGGATCGAGGGCCTGCTGGCGGGTTACCGGGCCGGCACGGTCTGGCCGGGCGTGGTGCTCGCCGACGGCCAGGTGATCGGGCAGGTCACCGTCGGAGGGATCCTGCCGCAGCCGCACCTGCGCCGGGGCTCCGTCGGCTACTGGATCGCCTCCGTCGCCCAGAATCGAGGGCACGCCGGGAACGCGGTCGCACACGCACTCCGGGTGATGACGGACGAACTCGGCCTGCATCGCGCCGAGGCCTCCACCAACCTGGAGAACCTGCCCTCCCAACGGGTGCTGCGCCGCAACGGGTTCACCCCGTACGGTGTCGCGCACTCCGCGATCTTTCTCGACGGAAGCTGGCGGGACGGGCTGCTGTGGGAGCGGATTCTCGGCGACTGAGCAGGTCGTGGGAGCAGAGCCACGCCTGCCGCTAGGGGGTGTCTGACCATTCCCGTCTGCCTCACGACGCCATGTCCTAGAAACCCCGGCGGGACTCCCGTACCAGCAGCACCAGCAGATACGCCCCGCCGACGCACACGGTGACCGCGCCGGTCGGCAGCACCACGCCCGCGATCGCGTGCTGCGCCGCGATGTCGGCACCGAGCAGCAGGAGCGCCCCGACGAGTGCCGAACCGGCGAGGTCGACGGAGGTTCCGCGCCCGGTGAGACGGCGGGCGATCTGCGGCGCCGCCAGCGCGACGAAGACGATGGGGCCCGCCGCGGCGGTCACCGCGGCTGTCGCGGCCACGCCGAGCACGACCAGCAGCAGCTTCGTGCGCTCGACGCGTACCCCCAGCATCGCCGCCGTGTCGTCGCCCAGTTCGAGCCATCGCATCCGGCGCTGCGCCAGCGGGGCCGCCAGCGCGACCCCGGCCATCAGGACGGAGGCCATCAGCACGGCGGGCCAGCCGATGGCGCTCAGTGATCCGGCGCCCCACACCGCGGCCCGCAGCGCGGTGTCCACATCGGCCTTCACCGAGAACCACGTGTTGACCGAGGACAGCAACGCACCGACCGCGATGCCCACGATGATGAGCCGGAAGCCCCGCACACCCCGCCGGAACGCCAGCAGATACACGGCGAGGGCGGTGACGAGCCCGCCGGCGAGCGCGCCCGCCGCGAGCGCCGAGTAACTGCTCGCGCCCGCGAGCAGGGTGAGGACGACACCGGTGTAGGAGCCGGTGGTGAAGCCGATGACGTCGGGGCTGCCGAGCGGGTTGCGGGTCAGGGACTGGAAGATCGCGCCGCCCGCGGCGAGGGCCGCCCCGAACAGGACGGCGGCGACGATGCGCGGCGCCCGCCACTCCAGGACGACGGTGCGGACGTTGTTCCCGGCGGTGCCGGACATGACCGCGGTCAGGTCGCCGAGGCTCAGCGGGTAGCTGCCGAGCGTGAACGCCCACAGGGCCAGTGCGACCAGCGCGACCGACAGCAGCCCGCACACGAGGACCGTGCGGCGCGTCGCTCGCAGGCTCAGGGACCCTGCCCTGAGGACGAATGCCCCGCTCACAGCTCCCTCACCCGGCTTCCGCGCACCAGCAGGATCAGTACGGGCGCGCCGATGAGCGGCAGCATGACGCCGACCTGCAGTTCGGAGGGGATCACGATCAGCCGGCCGAGGACGTCGGCGATCAGCACGATCACCGGGGCGAGGACGGCGGAGTAGGCGAGGATCCAGCGCCAGTCGGGCCCGGTGAGCCATCGCACCGCGTGCGGCACCATGAGACCGACGAACATCAGCGGGCCCGCCGCGGCCGTAGCCGCACCGCACAGCAGGGCGACCGCGACCACCACGCCGCACCGGGTCGCGCCGACCCGCAGCCCGACGGCCCGCCCCGCGTCGTCGCCGAGGGCGATCGCGTTGAGCGGGCGCGCACAGAGGGCTGCGGCCAGCAGGCCGGCCAGGACGAAGGGCAGGATGTCACCGACGGTGCCCGTCGGGCGGTCGGTGATGGTGCCCGCTCCCCAGAACCTCATGCGGTCGAAGGTCTCCGTGTCGATCAGGGCGAGGGTCTGGGAGATGCCGGCCAGGACCGCCGTGAAGGCGACCCCGACGAGGGTGAGGCGCAGCGGTGTGGGCCCGCCCCGGCCGCCGCTCGCGGCGAGGTAGACCACCGCCGATCCGACGACGGCGCCGACCAGGGCGAAGGGCAGGTACTGCTCGATGCGGGTGACGCTGAAGACGGCCACGCCCAGGGTGACGGCGAAACCCGCGCCGGCGTTGACGCCGAGGACACCCGGGTCGGCGAGCGGATTACGGGTGAGCGCCTGTATGAGCGCTCCCGCCACGCCCAGCGACGCACCGACGACGATGCCGAGCAGCGTACGGTCCACGCGGGCGCCGCTGATCGTGGCGTGCGAGGCGGAACCGTCGGGAGCGGTCAGGGCCTGCCACACCACGTCCGGGGGGAGCAGCGCCGAGCCGATCGCGACGCTGAGCAGCACCGCCACGAGGAGTGTGCCGACGGCGACGCCCAGGCCGATGAGCCGGCGCGTCCTGCGACGCGAGGACCGCGACGGCGTGGTCGGTGGTGGCGCGGTCGTCGTCGCGAGCGCCTGTGCCATCTGATCTCCCTGAGCAACCCGTCACCCGGACAGGCCTTAAGTGCCGTGCGTCATCGACGTACGTGAATCGCTTGAACTGCTTGAACTGCTTGTGCTGCCTGCGCTGCTTGTGCTGCCTGAACTGCTGGGCTCACCCGGCTCAGCGGCCGTCGAGCGCTCCCACCGCGTCCGTGGTGAGCGCGCTGACGGGCACCCCGGACTCGCGGCTCAGCGCGCGCAGCAGCCCGGCCCGGGTCGCGTAACCGGCCGCCCTGGCCGCCGCCGTCAGCTCGCCCCCGCCCCGGAGGTGTTCGACGGCGGCGTTCATCCTGGCCCGGTTGCGCCACCGTGTGAAGGGCAGTCCGGTCTCGTCGAGGAAGACGCGCTGCACCTGGCGGGGGCTCATCCGGTGCTGTTCGGCGAGCCGTTCCAGGGTCACGGAGGGCGCGCGCAGGGCCTCGCGGGCGAGTACGCGCACGGCGGGATGGACGGGCAGCACGACCGGGAAGTACTGCCGGGAGATGCCCCTCAGCACCCGTCCCAGGGCCTGCCGGAACGGCTCGACCTGCTCCGGCGTGGTCGGTGCCGCGCCGAGCGTGGTGGTCATGACCTCGACGATCGCGGGTACCGCCCCGAGCGGTTGCACACGACATCGTGGCTGGTCAGTGGGGTCGAGGAGGGGGCCGAGTGCCATGCCGCCCGGCTCGATCCGCAGGGCGTGCGGCACATGGGGAGCGAGCCAGACGGCCTCGTGCCGCCCGAGCCGCAGCTCCTCGCCGCCGGCGGACAGGCGAGCGTTGCCGGACACCAGGTAGACGAGGTGCGGCTCGTCGTGCCGATGCGTGTCGTGTCCCAGAAAGCGGATGGCGTTCTCGGCGACCACGGTGCCGAGGGATGTCACCGGCACGCGTGCCTCCCGTTGTGTGCGATGCGTCGTGTCCGTCACCGGCGATGTCGTATGCGGATCGACGCGGCGGAACCGGCGAGGTTAGCCTCACCTTACCAACAGCTCGAATCTTCGAGCATGCCCAGTCTCATGAGGTCCCATGTCTGCTCCTGCCCGCCTTCTCGCCGCCGCGCTCGTCGCCACGCTGGCCCTCACCGGCTGCTCGGCCTCCGACCCGTCGGGCGACGGGGACACCGCGTCCGCCGCGAAGACCCGTACCGTCACGACCGACTACGGCAAGGTCGAGGTGCCGGCCGAGCCCAAGCGTGTGGTCGTGCTGAACCACGCCCTCGCCGGGTACCTGTACGACCTCGATGTGCCGGTGCACGCCACGATCCCCGAGGACGCCGACGGCAAGGGCGCGTTCTCGCCGTACTGGGAGAAGGAGGCGAAGGAGGACGGCACCACGTTCCTGCCGTGGAGTGTCGACGGCTTCGACCTGGAGGCGATCCTCGCCCTGGATCCCGACCTCATCGTCGGCGGCGGCATCGGCTTCCCGCTGTTCCAGGCGGAGAAGGTGTACGACGAGCTCTCCGACATCGCGCCCACCGTGCTCGTCGGCAAGAAGCTCGGTGACTGGCGGGCCCAGTTCTCCTTCCTCGCCGACGACGTGTTCGGCAGGGCCGATGTCTACGAGCAGCACCTGGCCGCCTACGACGAGCGGATCGCCGAGGTGAAGGAGGCGATCACTCCGCCGCCCGGTCCCGTGTCGTTCCTCGCCCTCACCGGCGACGGCACCGCCTACGGCCTGGTGGAGAGCGTGGGCCTGCCCACCGAGCTGAAGAAGGTCGGCATCGAGCCGGCGCCCGTCTTCGCGAAGGGCGGTTTCAAGGTGTACGGGCAGGGCGGTGACATGTTCGAGCTGTCGACCGAGAAGGTCGGCCAGACGATCACCCAGCCGTCCGTGTTCGTCATGGGCTTCAACGCCGACACGACCGACGTCGCCACCCTGAAGAAGAACCCCGTCTACGCCGCGCTGCCCGCCTTCAAGACGAACCATGCCCATGACCTGCCGTACTGGGTGCTGCGCGGCGACTACGACGAGTCGATGGCCCTGCTCGACCACATCGAGAAGAAGTTCTCCTGATGGCCGCCCAGCGCGCGTACACGACGCACCCGCTCGTCCTGCGCCGGGTCAACGTGCGCCGCGTCCACGAGGTGACCCCCAGGATGCGCCGGGTCGTCCTCGGCGGCGAGGACCTCGCCGCCTTCACCCGCGACGGCACCAGCCGTCCCGCCTTCGCCGCGCCCGGGTTCGACGACCACATCAAGCTGATCCTGGCCGCCGACGGGGACGTCCGGGCGGCGCTCCCCGCCCAGTTGCCGCACGGCATCGAGTGGACCCCGGCCGAGCACCGGCTGACGCGTGACTACACGCCCCGGCGGGTGGACCTTCAGGAGGGAGAGCTCCACCTCGACTTCGTGGTGCACGGCGAAGGACCGGCGGAGGCCTGGTCCGCGTCGGCGCGGGAGGGCGACGAGCTGTGGTTCGTCGGACCCAAGTCGTCGCTCCGGCTGCCGGAACGGCTGGACTGGATCCTCCTCATCGGGGACGAGACCGCGCTGCCCGCGATCGGCCGCTTCCTCGACGAGCGTCCGCTCGACGCCCCGGCGCATGTCCTGGTGACCGTCTCGGACGCCTCGGCCCGCCAGGAGCTGGCGCTGCGCGACGGCGACACGATCACCTGGGTGGTCGCGGAGCCGGGTGACGCGGCGGCACTGGAGGCCGCCGTCCGCGCGCTGCCGGTGCCGGCGGGTGAGGGATACGCCTGGGCGGCGGCGGAGAGCCGGGCGCTGCTTCCGGTACGCCGGTATCTCCAGCGGGAACGGAAGCTCCCCAAGGACCGCCTGAACATCACGGGTTACTGGCACCGCGAGGAGGCGACCGCGCCGGAAGCGGAGGGCACGGCCGACGCCGGCGCCGCCGCACAGGGCGCTGCCGAGATCCCCTCGCCGCTGCCGTGGCTGGTCGCACGGGCCGCGTTGCAGCTCGGCGTCGTCGACGCGGTAGCCGACGCACCGGGCCTCTCCGCCGGCGCGCTCGCGACCCGCCTGGGTGTGCCCGGACCGGGGATCGACGTCCTGCTTCCGCTGCTCGCCGCGCACGGCGTGGTCGTCGGCGGCGACGACGGGACCGGGCTGCGCCTCGGCCCGGCGGGCGAGGAACTCACCGAGGACCACGAGCGCGAGGAGTACACCGGCCACGAGGCCGAGCTGCTGCTCGCCCTCGCGCACCTCGCTCCCGCGCTCCGGAGCGGCACGTCCCCCTGGCAGCTCGCCTCGGGCGCCACCCTGCACGACACGGTCGCCCACGACGCGGAACGCTACGGCGAACTGGTCGAGGAATGCGAGCAGCTGGTCTTCCTGCTGAACGGTCTGATGGCCGACTCCCTCTGGGAGGGCGTCGGATCCTGCCTCCTGACCGGGCCGGGCAGCGCCTCGGTGGTCGCCGCCCTCGACGACGCCGGACGGCGGCCGCGGCTGCGGATGGCCGAGGACGCCACACCGGCCGCGGTCCTGCGCGGACACGTCTCCGCGCCGGACCGTATCGACTGGACGGCCGGCCCCGCCGATGTCGCCGTCGCCGCGAAGGCCCTCGCCCACCGCACCGACGAGGAGGCCGCAGAGCTCCTCACGCGGCTGGCCGGATGGACCCGGACGGCGGTCCTCGTCGAGGCCTCCCGCCCCGACGGGCTGAGCCCGCGCGCGGCCGAGGCGGCACTGCACGCCTACACCGCGACCGGCAGCCCCCTGCGCGACTCCGCCGCCGTCGCCACCCTCGCGAGGCGGGCGGGCTGGGAGGTCGACCGGACCATCGCGCTCGGCTGGGGCACGGAGGCCACGGTCCTGCGCCGGAGCTGACGGTCCCCGGAGGTCCGTCTCCAGGGACGGGCCTCCGGAGACGGACCTCCGGGGAAGGGGCGCAGAGTGCCAGGACCTCCGGGGAGGCGCGGCCGGAGCCGCCCTTCCTCGGAGCCTCCGGGGAAGGGCGTCAGGCCGCCGGGGCCGGTCAGCCCGCCTCCGGCGGCCTCAGCGCGTCGAAGGCGAAGAGAGTGTTCTTGGCGGCGGCCACGAACACCGCCCGCCCCGCCACGGTCACCCGTGGACTCGCGCCCTGCTCCCCCGTCAGACCGTCGGCCCGGGGATCCGTCGTCCACAGCGGTGTCCCGTCGTGCGGCGCCAACGCGACCACCCGGCCGGTGGCCGAGCTGAAGTACAACGCGTCGGGTCCCACCGCGGGGCCCGACGCGCCCTCCACGCCCGTCTGCCGGGACCACTTCCTCGCTCCGGTCGCGGCGTCGAGCGCGGTCACCAGACCGGTCTGTCCGCTCACGTAGACGGTGCCGTCCGCCATGCCGGGCGTGCCCGCGTACACCTGGTCGAGCCGGGAGTACGTGACCTCCCGCGAGGCCGGATCGACCCGCGCCACCCCGTCGTACCCGGCCGACGTCGTCGCATCGTCCGGCTTGGTGAGGAGTACGAGCCTGCCGTCGGCGACGCCCATCGGCACGACGGGGCCGTTGACCGCGATGGGCCGGCCCAACGCCCCGGAGGCGAGGGCGAGCGTGGACAGGGTGGAACGGCGCACCTGCGGGGCTTCCATCTCCGCGTCCGTCGCGCACATCGCGAGGAGCCGTGGGCCCGCCGGGACGGGTGCGCACTGCGTGCCCGAGGGGAACGGCGTCGTCCAGGTGATCTCACCGCTGCGGGCGTCCCGGGCCTCGAAGCGGGAGTTGGAGGCGTCGACCGTCACCACGGCGGAGCCGGCCACGACGGCGTCCAGGGTCCGCCCCGTCACGGCCGTCGACCGGGCGCCGGACGGCACGGACCACAGCTCCCGGCCGCTGTCCGCGTCGAGGGCCACCACCTCGCTGGGAGGGTCCTGCGGGGCCTCCTGGGCGGCGAAACGGTAACCGAGCACGGTGTCGTCGGTGGCGCCCACCAGGTGCATGCCCTGGACGGGGACGCCCGGACTCTTCGCCGTCCACACCCGCGATCCGTCCCGGGCGTCGATACGGGCCGCGACGACACCGCCGCCCCCGCAGAACAGCGCGTCCCCCCGCGCGACGCAGCGCAGCTCGTCGGGTATGTCCTCGCGGCCGCCCAGCACGGTCCTGCGCCACGGCTCGAAGCCCTTCGGGAGGGTGCCGCCCGGCGACGCCGTGGCACTGCGGCCCGTGTCGCCGCCGCTGCGGTCGGTGCCGCTGTTCGCTCCGAGGACGCCCGTCGTCAGCGCGGCGACTCCCCCGCCGATCGCCGCCACCGTGACCGCCGCCGCGAGCACGGGCCGCCACCGGCGACGCAGGCGGCCGCCGATCGCGATCCCCGTGTTCCTCCCTGTACCGGAACCGGACGGGGCTGTCCGGTCCGAAGCCGTCCGGACCGGGGCGGTTCGCCCCGGGGTGGCGCCCGTCGCGAGGTGATGCTGGGTGATCATGTCGCGGGTGCGGCCCGCGCCCGCCCCGTCGGCGTCGGCCCCGCCGAGTTCGGCCGGCAGGTCACGCAGCAGCACGAGGAGCTCGTCCGCCGAGGGGCGCCCCTCGGGTTCCTTGTCCAGGCACGGCTCGACGACCGCTCGCAGAGCCGCCGGCACGGCACCCAGCGACGGCTCCCCGTGCACCACCTGGTAGGCCGTCAGATAGGGGCTGCTCTTGTCGAAGGGCCCGTGGCCCGTCGCCGCGTACACCAGGAGCGTCCCCAGCGAGAAGACATCGGACCTCGGCCCCACACCGCGCGGCGCCTCCAGCTGTTCGGGCGACATGAAGGGCGGTGTGCCGATGACCCGCCCGGTCATCGTCAGCGTCTGCTGGTCCACGGCGCGCGAGATGCCGAAATCGATGACCCGTGGCCCCTCGGGCGAGAGCACGACGTTCGAGGGCTTCAGATCGCGGTGGACGACTCCCACCCGGTGGATGTCGCGCAGCGCCTCCGCCAGCCCGATGGCGAGCCTCCTCAGCTCCGCCCCGGTCAGCGGGCCCTGCTCGGCGACGCGCTGGGCGAGCGTGGGCCCCTCGATGTAGGTGGTCGCCATCCACGGCTGCTCGGCCTCGGGAGCGGCGTCGACCACGGCGGCGGTGAACGCTCCGCTCACCCGCCGCGCGGCCGCCACCTCCTGCCGGAAACGGATCCGGAACTCGTCGTCCCCGGCGAACTGCTGATGGATCAGCTTGATCGCGACAAGCCGCCCCGAACTCGTACGGGCCAGGAAGACCGTGCCCATGCCACCCGAACCAAGCCGCTCCTCCAGCGGATAACCGCCGATCTCGGCTGGATCACCTCCGCGCAGCGACACTCTTCCCGACCTCCCGTCCCCCGCGTCTCCACCACTACGGGCCCGCTCACCTGTCCTGCACACAAACTAGCCGCAGGGTGGTAGGGCAGTACAAAGCGGGTGACGAACGGAGAACGGGCACGCTTCGGCGCTCGCACGGCGGCCGGCCCGTATGTCACTCCGGATCGTTCCGGATGCCGTACCCGGCACTTCCCCCATTACGTTGTCGACGGCGCCCGCCAGAGAGATCCTTCCGGAGCCCGGGGAGCAGCGATGCCGACGACTGTCACCACCGGCCGCCCCACCGCCACCGCGCTGCGGCATCAGGAGCGCCAGGTGCTCTCCGCGGTCGGCTGCGGCCTCGGGGACGACGAGATCGCCACCGCCCTCGCCGTCCCCGAGGACACCGTGGCCGAGCATCTCGCGCGGATTCTGGTGAAGCTCGGTCTGCGCGACCGGGCCGCCGCCATCGTCCACGCCTTCGACTGCGGTCTGGTCGCCCCCGGGCACGGACCCCGCGCACGGTCGGCGCGACCGGCTTCCCGGACCGGCGCCGTGCGGACGGCGGGACCGGCGCCGAAGGTACGGATCTCCCTGCTGGGGCCGCTGCAGGCGTGGCGGGACGGGCGTCTGCTGAACCTGGGGCATCTGCGCCAGCAGTCCGTCCTGGCGGTCCTGGCGGTGCGGACGGGACGGCCCATCGGCCGGCAGGAACTGCTCGATGACGTGTGGGGGACGGAGCCGCCGGCCACGAACGTGGTGCCCGTGTACGTCTACCGATTACGCAAGGCGCTGTGCGACGGGGGCGGTCCGGCCTCGGTCATCGAGCACGGCCCCCGGGGCTACCGGCTGGTCCCCGGCGCGGTCGACGTGGACGTGACGCGCGTGGAGAAGCTGGTCACCCGCATCGGGAAGGCCGAACGGGCGGGCGATCCGCTGGAGACGGTCCGGCTCTGTGCCCAGGTGCTGGAGCTGTTCCGCGGGGAGCCCCTGGCCGGTCTGCCGGGGCCGCTCGCCGAGCTGGAGCGGCTGCGGCTCACGGAGCGCAGGATCGCCGTGGTGCAGCGGAAGCTGGAGTGCCAGCTGCGTCTGGGCCAGGACGCCGAGGTGATCGCCGAGCTGTTCGCCCTGTCGGCGGCGCACCCCCTCAACGAGCCGTTGGCCGCGATGCTGATGCGGGCGCTGTACCGGGACGGGCGGCAGGCCGAAGCCCTGGCGGTGTTCGAGCGCGCCCGCCGCCGCCTCGCCGACGACCTCGGGGTTCCCCCGAGCAGGGTGCTGCGGCGGGCGCGCGTGATGATTCTGCGTGGTGACGAAGCCGGCCTGGGCCTCAGCCCCTGATCACCCCGGGTCTCCGATCATCGCGGGTCGCCGGTCACCAGGCGGCAGGGTGCCAGGCGCCGTTGTACCACTGCTCGTTGGCACTGTTGTTGTGGTGGTCCATGTTGAAGTCGTTCGGATAGTTGTTGATGTGGTTGTGCGGGTACGTCCAGATGCCGGCGGACTCGTCGCAGACGTAGTCCCAGTGGCAGATGGTCTTGACGGGCACGTTGCCGAAGAACCTGTCGGCGCCGGCGAGCGGAGCGCCGACGACACCGCCGAACGGCACCGATCCCCCGTTGGCGCCGGGGCCGCCCTGACGCTTGGGGTCCGAGATCAAAATGGCGTTGACCTTGTCGAAGGTCCGCCAGTTCTCGGTGACCCAGATGTGCACGACCGCGGCGCCCAGGGAGTAGCCGCCCATCTTGACGTGCTGGTTCGGGCATGCGGCACGCTGGTTGCGCACCAGTCGGTTCAGCTCGTTCACGCCGGCCCGCGCGCTCGTGCCGTTGGGGATCTGGGTGGGGTAGCCGACGTGCTGCTGGATGTTGCCGGTGAAGCCGTCCCTGTCCCACGAGCTTCCCGTACCGCCGACGACGATCGTGTAGGTGCCCTCGCACGAGGCCGCTGCCGCCGCCGTTCCCGTTGCCGCTTGCGTTGCCGTCGCCGCTTGCGCCGTGGACGCCTGTGTCACCGAGAGCCCTGCCGTCAGCAGAAGTCCGGCCGACACGGCCGCCATCCTCTTCGCTCGCATACGTTCCTCCCCATGTGGTCTGCCTACGTCTCACGACCCTGGCAGTGACCGATGACATGACGATGAAACGCGTCGGGAGGACGGCGGCCGTCGGCGCTCAGGCGGCGAACTCCCTTTCCAGCCGGGGGATCAGGTCCCGGAGGTCCTGTTCCCAGCAGCCGCCGTTGTGGCCGCCGTTGCACTGGCTGCCCCACCCGGCCCCGTCGCCGTAGTTGACGTAGTAGTAGGACATGCCCAGGTCGTCCATGGCGGCCTTGACGTTCTTGGCGGCCCCCGCCACCCAGAACTCCGGTTCGGTGACCGAACCTCCCCCGTCGCCCGTGTAGATGGAGACCCGGACCCCGGCGTCGGCCAGCACGGACATGTGCTGCGACGGGTCGACCTCGTTGAACCGCCAGTCGGCGTTGAACACCGGGTAGGGCGAGCCGAAGGCGGCATCGCTGTCGACGGCGGGCTTGTACGGGGAGTTGTCGGGGTCGCAACTCCCGGACGACAGGGCGCAGATCACGCCCTGCCCGTCGATGAGGGAGGCGACGACGGCCAGCCGCAGGCCCATGGACTTGACCGAGAAGTCGATGTCACCCGACAGGGAGGCGGTGTGGCTGAACAGGTCGGGGCGGACCTGGGCGTAGTGGAAGGCGCCGAAGCCCCCCATGGAGACGCCGGCGATGGCGCGGGCCTTCTTGGTGGCGATGGTCCGCAGGTTCGCGTCGATGAACGGGAGCACCTGCTCCAGGTGGAAGTTCTCCCAGTTCTGCGCGCCGGCCGCGGTCTTCTGGTTGAGCCAGTTGGCGTACCAGCCCCGGGCGCCGCCGTCCGGAATGACGGTGATCATCTCGTCCGACATCGAGAGCGCCGGGTAGTTCTGCTGGATCGGGTCGTCGGGCGAACCGTGCAGGAAGTACATCACCGGGTAGCGCCGGTCCGGGTCGTCGTAGTAGCCGCTCGGAAGAATGATCTTGATGTGCTGCTCGCCCGCGACCTCGGGTGTGGTCACCGTGAGGTAGAAGTCGGTGGCGTCCCCGACCGCCGCGCCGGCCTGGGTCAGGCCGAAGCCGTACGTGATGGGCGGCGGCGCGGAGGCCGTCTCGGCGGCCCGTACGGCACCCGCCGGCGCGAACACGGCCACGGCCACCGCCGCGATCGTCCAGGCCACCGCGATCCGCCACCGATGTGCTGTCCTTCGTACTGTGCTTGTCACTGCGTTCCCCCTTGCGAGGTTGTCGGGATGCTCAGTTCAGAACCTTGATCCGCAGTTCCGGTGAAGCCGCGATCTGTTCCTCCGTGAACCGCTCGGTCACCCACCCGCCGGCCGAGAACAATGCGGTCTGGTCGGCGTGGTGCGGCGAATTCGGGTCGGCCGACTGGGAGTAGGCCATGACGGAGAGCGCCTGCGGCGGGCCGGTGGCGGTGAACCGCACCTGCTGGATGAAGCTGGACCCGAAGACGATGTCCAGCTTCCCGTCGACCTGGCCGGGAGTGATCACGTTCAGCACGCCCAGTTGGCCGAGCGAGCCGTGGATCGGGATCCGCTCATCGCCGCGGGTGACCTTCTGGATGTCCGACAGCGGGGCGTTCAGCGGAATGTTCGCCCTGCGCAGCGCGAGCACGGCACGGCCGAACGCGTCACGGACCTCGGAGCTCCCGGAGTCCAGTGAATTGGGCGTGTGCACCGGGTCCTTGGGGTCGAAGGGGACCCGCCAGGGCAGCTTCTCCACTCCCTGTCCGTTGCTCAGGAAGGACCAGTAGTTCGCGAAGAGCCAGGATCCCCGGCTGTCCGTGGAGTAGTCGTGGCTCTTCCAGGCGGCCAGCACCGGACAGGCCTCGCGCACGTCGACCAGGTTGCCGTCCACCAGGATGTGACCGAAGGGGACGTTCCGGCACATCGTCACCGTGGCGTCGAGCGCCAGGTCGGCCGCCCTGCTGTTGTCGGCGAACAGCAACTGCCCCATGGTCTGCGGTGTGAAGCCCTTGCCCGGGAGGCCGTCGGTGCCGTTGATCCGGTTCTGGGCGGTCAGGATGAGTTCCTGGGTGCGCAGCGACCTGGGCGCCGAGGTGTCGCCCATCACCCGGGGGAAGGCCAGCGGTTGCTCGGGATTGGACAGCCAGGGGCTGTCGTTGGCGTTGCCCACGAAGTCGGACCGGATCAGACGTGGTTGCTCATGCGGGTCCAGCAGTCCCGGCGCGGCCGCGTTCGGGTCGTCGGGCCAGTCGCAGGCGCTGCGTTTGCCGTCGAGGATGGAGATCGGCGGCACGTTCGGCAGCCGCAGCGACTGGTTGAACAGCAGCTGACCGGTCCGGGTGAGGCACGATCGCGCGTGCTCGTCGGTGATGTTCGGGGTGGCCTGGATGCCCGCGTACAACGCGTTGCCCTTGCGGTCGGAGGCGACCGTGTTGAAGAAGGGGACGCCCTGCGTGGTCTCCAGGATGTTCACGACGTCATGGACGTCCTTGGCCTGGTCGAGGCGGAACCAGCTGTTCAGGGCCCGCAGGTTGTTCATGTTCACGTCGCGTACGGCGTGCGCGCTGACCACCCACGGCAGCGGGACGCCCTGCATCGAGGTGGTGATGGGGCCGTAGCGGGTGGACCACAGCGTCCTGGCGGCCTTGGCGAGGGAGCCGTCCGGCTTCCGTACGTCGATCTCGACCCGCTGCGAGGTCATCCGCTCCCAGGCGCCGTCCACCAGGTACATGGTGGGGTTGAACGGATCGACCTGTACGTCGAACAGCCCGAACGGGGCCACCGTGGCGACGGTATGGCTCCAGGCCACGTTCTCGTTGTAGCCGATGTTCACCGCGGGGAATCCGAGCAGGCTGGCCCCGGAGACGTTGATCTTTCCCGGGATCGTCAGCTGGCTCTGCCACATCCGGTTCTTGCCCTGCCACGGGAAGTGCGGGTTGGCCAGCAGCATGCCGGTACCACCGGACACGCCCTGCGAGCCGACCGCCAGGGCGTTGCTGCCCATCCCCTGCTCGCGGCTGACCGCCATCGCGTCGCGGATCTTCGCCGCGGTCCTGCCGGGTGAGGAAACGCGCGGCGCGGGTGTGGACTTCGGCTGCGCGGTGGCCGAGGATCCCGCGCCCTGCGGCTGGGAGCCCGGGGGCGCCGCGTTCACCTGGCCGTCCAGGAGCGCGTCGGCGCTGCCCATGATGATCTCGGCGTGCGCGTGCCGGTAGACGTCCAGCTCCGTGATCGGCCGGACCCAGGCCGCACCGCGGCAGGCCGGGTCGGAGATGTCGTCCACGCCGGTCTCGGCCAGGTATCTGTTGTATCCCTGGACATAGCCGCGGATGGCTTCCCGGACCTCGGGCTCCGGCCCGTCGGGGGCGGGCTTGTCGAGGAGCCGTTCCACCACCCGGTCGTCCTTGATCCGCTGGAAGTACAGGTCGCTGTTGAGATTGGTGGTGGTGTTCTGCTTCTCTCCGGGGCTCGCCCTGCCGTCGGGCCCCAGGTGGCGGGAGCGCTGGGCGTTGACCATCAGATAGGTGTCGGCGAGGGTGCAGACGTTGTCCTTGGCGGCCGCGTAGCCGTAACCCGTCCCCAGTCCCTCCCAGTCCGAGGCGATGATGTGCGGGATTCCGTACTCGGTGTAGCGGATCGTCGGTCTGTCCGGCCCCGGTCCGGCGGCGGCCGCCCCCGTGGCCGTCGACCCGGTGGCCGCCAGTGTGCTCATCAACGCCACCGCGGCGACGACCGTCACCGGCAGCCTCGTCCGGTGTCTCCTCCGTGCCATCGCTGTCCCTCCCCTGTCGTGCGGGCCGTCGCCCGAACCCGGCAAAGCTAAGGAGGACCGATGAAATCCCGCTGAAATCAGAACAGTGACCTTCCCCACTGCCCCCTCCCAGAACGGGGCATCCATGGCACCGGGCATCGGGTTCCGGCTAAGTGGCCGAAGTACACCGGTGAACTCCCCCGGGAGATGAGTATCGTTCCGCTCGTTCGACACATGACAAAGGGGACGGGGGGAGCAGTGAGCGGCGTAGTCGTCCATCTGCCGCGAGGAAACGGTGGCGCCGTCGGCGGCGGACCGTACGGTGACACGGTGACGTTGCGGCTGGGTCCCGGCGAGGCCGCCCGCTTCGGGCGGGGCTCCACGACCGTTCCCGTCGAACTGCGCCTCGACGATCCGGCGGTCTCCCGGCTCGCCGGGGAGATCCGGGTCACCGACGACCACTGGCAGTTGACGAACCACAGCACCACCCACAGCTATCTCGTGGAGAACCCGGAGGGTGCGGGGGAATACCTGCGGGTGCCGCCGCGACGGGTGGGGGCGCCCATCCCGTTCGAGTTCTCACGCGTCGTGCTGCCGACGCGCGGTGACGTCTCGGTCTCCTTCCAGGTGTTCGCGCCCGACCACCTGTATCTGGACCCGGACGCGATGGGCGGCCGCTGGGGGAACAGCACGGTCACCGCGTACTCCCTGAACGAGACGGCCACGTACTTCCTCGTCCTGGTCGCGCTCTGCGAACCGCGGCTGCGCGACCAGTCGCGCGTGGCGGTCCCCACCACGCCCCAGATCGTCGAGCGGCTCGGTGGACACCTCGCCGGTGGCGAGCTGACCGCACGGGCGGTCAGCTCGCACATCGACTACCTCGCCGAGCAGAAGCTGCGTATCGGCGGCCCGGACGCCCCCGAGCCGGGCAAGGGCGACCGCCGCAACGGCAAGCGGGAGGAGATCGTGGGACTGGCGCTGCGGTTCGGGCTCGTACGGGAGGAGCATCTCGCGCTGCTGCCGCCCCCGGCAGGGGCCGGCGGGCGGGAGCGGCAGGCCGCACGATGAGGCCGCCGCACGGCCCGCGGGACACCACGGACGGCGACGGGGCGGATCTGCTCCCGCCCGGATACCGGGTCGGGGACTGGGTGGTCACCCGGCCGATCGGTTCCGGGGGCTGGTCCACGGTGTACGCGGCGCGGCCGGCCGAGGGGCACCCGGGCCGGACCGGCGGGACCGCCGTGCCCCGGGGGCACACCGACGTCGCTCTCAAGATCATGCCGACCGCCGGTCTCGCGCCGCGCCAGGCACGCAGGATCGTGGAGTCCGCCCGCCGCGAGGTCGAACTCGGCCGCCGGGCCGGGCATCCCCGGCTGATCGACGTCCTGGACTCGTTCGTTCTCACCGCACCCGAGCGCCCCTGTCTGGAGGGTGCGATCGTGCTGGTCATGGAGCGGGCCGCCGGCAGTCTGCGGGAACTGGTCGACGCGGGGGTGCCCGAGGCCGATCGCGGCCGGCTGATCGCGGGCGTCTGCGAGGGGCTCGCCCATCTTCACCGGTCGGGCTGGGTCCATGCGGACCTCAAGCCGGAGAACGTCCTGCTCGGCAGGGACGGGTCCGTGAAGCTCTCGGACTTCGGCCTGGCCACCGAACTGACGGGGACCCACGGTCACGTGCCTCCCCTGGGCACTCTGGACTACTTTCCGCCCGAGCGCTGGCGGGCGCCGCTGGGCGAACGCGGCGTACGGGTCCGGCCGACCGCGGACATCTGGGCGCTGGGCATCGTCATCCACGAGGTGTTCGCGTCCGGCGGCTCGCCGTTCCCCGGGGCCACACCCATGGCTCGTGGCGCCGCGGTCCAGGAGTACGGCCAGGGGCGTACGCCGCTGCGCATGGACCAGGCCGTACCGCCGTTCTGGCGTGCGCTGGCGGCCGACTGCCTCGCCCCGACCCACGAGGCCCGCGCCCCTCACACCGCGCAGAGCCTGCTCACCCGCATCACCGCCCACCGGGGGACGCCGGGGGCGGGGCGGCGGGGCGCTCGGGCCCGCGCGGCCGTCCTGGCCACCGCCCTGTGCGGGATCGCCGGGGCGACGCTGTACTCGGACGCGGTACGGGATGCCTCCCCCGTGCCGCCGGGCCGCGCGAACACCACGCCACCCGGCACGATCGAGGTGTACAACGCGGAGCGGGACTGCCGGGGACGGTCCGACCGGGCCCGGCAGTGCAGCCTGGGTCTGGCGATCGATCCCGCGCGGCCCTACACCGCGGAGAACGTCGTGCCGACCAGGGTGTGGCACGGGGACGTCCTCATCACCGACTGCCTGGTGCCCGACGGGGAGACCATCATCGACGAGGAGGACCGCCGGTCCACCCACTGGTTCCGCGTCCGCCTGCCGTCCGGCTCCAGGACCCCTACGGCCTGGCTCCCCGCCGTACGCGCCAAGGAGCGCCCGGCGCTGCCGGAGTGCTCCTGAGAGCTGTCCGGTTCGCAGACGCGTGAGCAGTAGCGGCAGATCCGGTCAAGGGGCACGGCGGGCATCGCGCGCATCGCGGCCTGAGACGCAACGCCCCCGGGCGCCGGAAGGCCGCGCGCACCCGCCGCCGGCCACCGGGGTGGCGGTCTCAGGAGCCGGCCCTGCGCTTGTTCCAGACGTCGAAGCCGACCGCGGCGAGGAGTGCCAGGCCCTTGATCACCTGCTTCCGGTCGGTGCCTATGCCGACCAGGTTCATACCGTTGTTTGCACCGAAGCCGGGCCTTCCCGTCGGTGGGCGGGATCACCCACACCCACTCCCCGCACGCCGTGGCCTTCGCCCAGGCCCGCCGCCCGATCCCGGTGCTCGGCACCACGCACGCGGACGCCTTCGACGGGCCGGTGCCCGTCACCGAGCCACTCAGCCCCGAACAGTGCGCGGCCGACTACGAGTTCAACACCGGGCAGGTGATCGTGGAGCTGCTCGAAGGCGACGACGAGCGCGCCCGGACCGTGCCCGCCGCCCTCGTGGCCCACCACGGCCCCTTCACCTGGAGTGCGAACGCCCATGCCTCGCTGGAGCACACCGTCATCTGCGAGGCCGTCGCGGAAATGGCGCTGCACACGCTTTCCCTGGGAGCCGTGCAGCCGCCTCAGCACCTGCTGGACCGCCACTTCACCCGTAAGCACGGTGCGGGAGCCTATTACGGCAACCCTGGAGCCATGTGACGGCAAGGGGCGCCCGCCCCGGCGTGCTGGGGGGCCGTACGTGATCCGACGGAGGCGAGGTGAACGGCGCGGCGGGCGCCCCGTTCACCCGGGCAGGATTCTTCAGCCCTGTGCGTCATGTCATTGCCGGGGACCGGCTCCCCTTCTCTGTCAGGCTGCCGGAGCACCGTTGACGCACCAGACAGCCAGGGAGTACGAGCGCCGATGCAGGTACGAACGGAGAATTCGGGGACCACATCGGAACGGCCTGGCCGCCGCGTTCCCGGGCGGTATCGCTCACGGACCGCGCCGTGCGCGCTGGCTGTCGCCCTTCTGGCCGCGACCGGTTGTTCGCTGCCGGAGACCTATGTCCCGCCCAGCAAGAACGCCGCCGAGGGATTCACCTTCTACCTGAGTCCCGAAGGCGATGACGACAACGACGGGCTCTCCCCCGAGAAGGCGTGGCGGACGCTGCGCAAGGCGGACGCGGTGACCTACCGGCCCGGTGACCGTCTCCGGCTGCGCGCGGGCGCCCGGTACCCCGGTGCCCTCTCGCTCGGCGAGAGGGAGGCCGGCAGCGCGAGAAGGCCCGTCGTGATCGAGTCGTACGGCGAGGGCCACGCGACGATCGAGGCAGCCGGAACGCCGGGGATCTCCGTCTACAACACCGCCGGGATCGAGATCCGGAACATCAAACTGGTCGGCGACGACCGCTCGCACTCCCGGCATCCTGGCGTCCGGTTCTTCAGCGAGCTCGCGGACGACCGGAAACTGTCGCACGTGGTTCTCTCCGGGCTCGACATCTCCGGCTTCCGCTCCGGTGTCACGCTGGCCGGGGCCAACCGGGGCACCGGGTTCCGCGACGTCCGCATCAGTGACACCGCCGTCCACCACAACAAGGACGCGGGCATCTCCCTCGTGGGGCCCGAGTTCGACGTGAAGGACCCGGTCTACGCCCACGAGAAGGTCTCACTGGCCCGCGTGCGGGCGTACCGCAACGACGGCGATCCGAAGTCGTCCGGCCGCAACACCGGCAGCGGCATCATGCTGGGCAGCGTCCGCGACGCCGAGGTCCGGCGGTCGACGGCCCATCACAACGGGGCGAAGTCGTCGAGCCGGGCCAAGGAAGGGCCCGAGGGGATCTGGGCCTACGACTCCACCCGCGTGGTCGTCGAGCACAACGTCTCGTACGCCAACCAGTCGGCCTCGCACGCGGACGGGGGTGGCTTCGGGCTGGACAACAACGTCTCCTCGTCGGTTATCCAGTACAACCTGGCCTTCGGGAACGACGGGCCGGGCTATCTCCTCTACACGCGTGACCTCAACGGTGCGCACCGCGACAACATCGTGCGCTTCAACCTCAGTTACGGCGACTCCCACAAGCATCCTCAGTACGGCGGCATCGTCGCGTACGGCGGTCTCGTCAGGGACTTGGACATCTACCACAACACGGTGGTGATGAAGGCGTCGGACAAGGCCCCGGAGAGCGCCCCCGCCCTGCGTCTCGAAAGAGGACTTGCCAGTGCCACCATCCGGAACAACATCTTCGTCACCAACGGCGCGCCGCTCGTGCTGTCGACCAAGGCCTTCGCGTCGGACGACGTCGTGCTGCAGGGCAACGACTACTTCAGCACGAGCGGCTGGAAGGTGCGCTGGGGCGGCGAAAGCTATCCGACGCTCGATGCCTGGCGCACCGCGGGCGGCCAGGAACGGGACGGCTCCGGCCCCACGGGCACGGACGCCGATCCGTGTCTGGAGAGCACGACGGACCCCATCAGCGATGCGAAGGAGGCCACCAGGATGGTGCCGCGTTGCTCGGACGCGTTGATGAAGGCGGCGCTGGACCTCAAGAAGACCGGCATCGAGCCGGGGCCCGTCGACTACTTCGGGGAACCGCTGTCCCCGACAGCCGCCGCCGGAGCCGCTCAGCCCACATCGGAAGAGTAGACCGCCGCCGTGGAGGCCGGCGCCTGCTGGTTCGGCAGGGCCGGCGGGGCCGGTCTCCCGAGCGCGCGCACGGTCCAGCCCGCGGAGCGCCAGAGCGCGGCATCCAGCGCGTTGCGGGCGTCGAGGATCCTTGGGACGGACACCGACGCCGCGAGCGCCGCGGGGTCGATCCGGCGGAATTCGGACCACTCCGTGAGGTGCAGGACCAGCTCGGCGTCCTCGCACGCCTTCGGCACGTCGTGGACGTACTCGATCCGCGGAAGTACGGACCGGGCGTTCTCGATGCCCTGCGGGTCGTACAGCCTCACCGCCGCACCCTCTCGGTGGACCGCGGCAGCCACGGCGAGCGCGGGTGAGTCGCGCACGTCGTCACTGTCCGGCTTGAACGTCGCGCCCAGCACGGCGACCCGACGGCCGGCGAAGTCCCCGCCGATCATGTCCCGGGCCAGGTCCGCCGCACGCCGGCGCTGGCGGCCGTTGATCTCGTCGACCTGGTGCAGGAACGCCACGGAGTCGCCCACGCCGAGCTCCCCGGCACGGGCCATGAACGCACGGATGTCCTTGGGCAGACAGCCGCCGCCGAAACCGAGGCCCGCGGAGAGAAAACGGCGTCCGATGCGGGTGTCGTGGCCGAGAGCGTCGGCCAGGGTGGCGACATCGGCTCCGGCCGCCTCGCACACCTCGGCCATCGCGTTGATGAACGAGATCTTGGTGGCGAGGAAGGAGTTCGCCGCCACCTTGACCAGCTCCGCGGTCGCCGGGTCCGTACTGATGTAGGGGACACCGGCCCGCAGCATCGGCGCGTACACCTCCCGCAGGACGGCGTCGGCGCCCGCGGAGGACACACCGGCCACGATGCGGTCGGGACGCAGGGTGTCCTCGACGGCATGGCCCTCCCGGAGGAATTCGGGGTTCCACGCGACCTCGACGTCCGCGCCCGCCGCGGCGAGCGCGTCGACCCGCATCGCGAGCCGGGCCGTCGTCCCCGCGGGCACCGTGGACTTGCCGACGATCAGACAGGGCCGCCGGAGGTGCGGCACCAGCCCCTCGACGACGGCGTCGACGAACCGCAGATCGGCGGCCTGGGAGCCCTCCTTCTGCGGCGTGCCGACGCAGACGAAGTGGACCTCCCCGAACTCGGCGGCCTCGCGCGCCGAGGTGGTGAACCGCAGGCGGCCCGATCTGACGCCCCCGGCGAGCGTCTCCTGCAGTCCCGGCTCGAAGAAGGGGGTCCTGCCCTCCCCGAGCAGCGCGATCCTACGGGCGTCGACATCGACGCCGAGCACGTCGTGCCCGATGTCCGCCATGCACGCGGCGTGCACAGCGCCCAGGTAACCCGTTCCCATGACGGTCAACCGCATCTTGTTCTGCTCCTGTCTGTGCGTCAGTTCGCGTAACCGGAGGGATTCAGCAGCTGGAAGCGCCATGCGTCATCGACCATGGAGGTCAGTTCCCGTTCGGCGGTCCAGCCCCATGCCTGCGCCACGGCGGTGGGGTCGGCGACCAGCTCGGCCACGTCCCCGGGGCGACGGGCGACGATCTCGAAGGGAATCGGCGTTCCGCAGGTGTCCGAGAAGGCCGTCACCAGTTGGCGGACGGAGGTGCCCCGGCCCGTGCCGAGGTTGAGGACGCGCATACCGCGCTCGTCGTCGAGGTGGTCCAGCGCGACGCGGTGCCCCTGGGCGACGTCCATGACGTGGATGTAGTCGCGGACACCGGTGCCGTCCGGCGTGGGGTAGTCGTCGCCGAAGATCCTCAGCCGGTCCAGCCGCCCGGCGGCGACCTGCGCGATGTACGGCAGGACGTTGTCGGGAACACCACGGGGCACCTCGCCCAGGAGCCCGGAGGAGTGTGCGCCGACCGGGTTGAAGTAGCGCAGGGCCAGCACGGAGAACTCCGGGAGCCGGCGGCAGACGTCATGGAGCACCTGCTCGCACAGCCACTTCGTGGTGGCGTACGGGTTGGTGGGGCGGGCCGGGTCGCTCTCGGTCAGCGGCACCTTTGTCGCATCGCCGTAGATCGAACACGAGGAGGAGAAGACCAGACGGTGTACCCCGTGGTCGCGCATCGCACGGAGCAGTGCGGTCGTGCCCCCGACATTGGTGTCGTAGTACTCGACGGGCAGGGCCACGGACTCGCCCACCGCCTTCTTGGCCGCGAAGTGGATGACCGCGTCGAAGGAGTGGCCTTCAAACACTTCGCCGAGCGCTCTCCGGTCGAGCAGGTCGGCCTCGTACACCGCGGCCGGCGGGCGGCCGGCGACCTTCGCGATGCGCTCGACGGCCTCGGGCGAGCTGTTGGAGTAGTTGTCGACCAGCACGACCTCGTGGCCGTGTTCCAGCAGTTCGACACACGTATGACTGCCGATGAAGCCGGCGGCACCGGTCACGAGGACCGTGGAGGGACCGGGCATGAGGCACCTTTCGGTTGGCGTGCGGGCAGGAGAACGACCCCGGGTCACCAGCCCAGGACACCGGTGAGGTAGGCCGGGTACAGGACCGTGGCCAGGGCCAGCGGAAGCAGTGCGAGAGCGCCGGCCAGCAGGGGCGGCCAGGCGGTGACGAGGGCCCTCCGGACGCTGACACCGGATCCCCGGGCGGCCTCGACGACGTGCAGGCCGGACACGGCGAAGGTCACCACCGCGTAGGACACCGAGCCGAGGATGCACAGGAAGACGTAGCCCACCGCTGGGCCGGTGAGTTCGCCTACCACTGCCGCCGAGGAGAGGGCGCAGCTGATGAGCACGTAGGGAGCCACCATGCGCAGCGGCAGCGGTTCGAGCCCGTTGCGGGACTTGGGGGTGACCTTGAAGACGACGGGCCGGGGACGGAATCGCTGAAGCAGGGCCGCCCCGATGCCCCAGACCACGAAGGGCCAACGGGCCAGTACGAAGAGCCAGTTCTCCCAGCTGAGCACCGGAGCGTCACGGGGGCGCAGCAGACCGCAGCGGCGCACCATCAGGGTGAGGAGGATCAGCCACCCGGACATGGCCCAGAAGTGGCCCAGGAAGAAGAAGTAGTTGACATTGATCCAGGGCAGACCGGTGACGGCCGCGACAGGGGGGAGGGCGATGCCCACGGCGGTCGCTGTCGCGAGGAGGGGGTAGTACAGGGCGATGAGCCCGAACCGCAGGCGCAGACGACGGCTCATCCGGCCCAGATGATTGGGGAGCATGCCGAAGAGGAGGACGGCGAGACTGCGCGACCACTGGAACTCCTGGGTGGCCATGGCCGTGAAGGTGATCGGGCCCTCGCCGTGTGCCTCGGCATCGATGGCGAACGCGCCGTGCCAGCCCGCGGAGTTCAGCAGGAAGGTGGTGGAGAAGTCCTCGGCGAGCTCGGGGCCAAGACCCCCGATGTCCCGCAGGGCCCGGGTGCGCACGGCGTAGTGGGAACCGATGCACAGCGGGCCGTACCCCTCGGAGTGTCCGAGTTGGAAGGCGCCGTGGAAGACCGCCTCGCGGTAGAGGCGGCCGCGCGCCGACCACGAGGCGGCGGCGTTGGAGTCGCAGACGCTGGGAGCGGCGACATAGCCGATCGCCGGGTCGGCGAAGGGCTGGACCACCTCGCTCAGGTAGTGCGGGTGGGGGACGTGATCGCAGTCGAGCTGGGCGACGACGTCGTAGTCCTGGTAGCCCCAGTGGTCGTAGAAGTACGCCAGGTTGCCTTCCTTGCACCGGGTCCGGCGCGGCCAGGTGGCGCGGTGGTACTCCTCGACCCCCCGTCGGCAGGAGAGTCCGGCCCCGTTCTCCCGGCACCAGTCGATGACCTCCTGCGTCGGGTCCTCGTCACAGAGCCAGACGTCGTAGGGGTGCGGGAACTTCTGGTCCAGCATCGCGCGCAGGGTGGTCCGGGCCATGTCCCAGTGCTCCGAGGGCGCGCGGGTCACCACGAAGGCCGTCCTCAGCCGAGGTACGGCGACCGCGGGGTTGAAGCGGCGCATCCGGGCGCACACGAACACGAAGTGGAAGGGGAGGACCGTGAGGTAGATCAGCAGCGCGCTGTTGACCGTCAGCCCCACCCAGCCGACCCGGTGATCGGGCTGGAGCCACCAGGTCCAGAACCAGCCGAGCCCGGCCAGCCACCCGGTGCTGAGCAACATGACCTTGACCCGGTCGGCCCGGGAGAACTGCGCGACGAAGCTGTCGGCTCGTGTCGTGGCCGTGCGGGGAGGGGCTCCGAACACCGGCCCGTCGGGGGAGATTCCCACGACGTTTCCCGCGGAGAGGGAGCGGATCCGGTCGGGAAGCGTGTCGGGCGGCGTGCCGGTGACCGTGCCGGCCCCGGGGGCAGGGCCTGGCGGGGCCTGCGTCATGGGTGTGCTCCAGAAAGAAGGTCGCCGGGTGGTGGCGGCCGTGTGCGGCGCGGTGCCGATCCACGGGGGATCCACACGACGTGCGGGGCCGGGGATTGCGCGGGAGCCGGTGTGCGGGCCGGCTCAGGGAACCGGGACGGTGTCCTGCTGCCCGCCGCGGATCGCCGCCGCTCCCACCGCGATGTCCCGGGGCCGGCCCCGGAACCAGTCGACGGTCCTGCGCAGCCCTGGCCGGACGTCCACCTCCGGGTCCCAGCCGAGCTGCTCCCTTGCCCGGGTGATCACCGGTCGTCGGCGGGTCGGGTCGTCCGTCGGAAGGGGGTGGTACTGAACGTCCGAGGTCGAGCCGGTGAGTTCGAGGACGAGCTCCGCGAGTTCGAGCACCGTCCGCTCCTGCGGATTGCCGAGATTGACCGGCCCGGTGACGGGCGAGTCCAGCATGGCGACAAGGCCGCGGACCAGATCGTCGACATAGCAGAAGCTGCGCGTCTGCTTTCCGTCGCCGTAAATCGTGAGCGGTTCGCCGCTCAGCGCCTGGGTGATGAAACTGGAGACGACACGGCCGTCGTGCGGGCGCATTCGGGGACCGTAAGTGTTGAAGATGCGCACGATCCCCGCATTGACACCACGGCTCCGCCGGTAGGCCATGGTGACCGCTTCCGCGTATCGCTTGGCCTCGTCGTACACGCTGCGCGGTCCTACAGGATTGACGTTGCCCCAGTAGTCCTCGTCCTGCGGGTGGATCAGTGGGTCACCGTAGACCTCGCTGGTCGAAGCGAGCAGGAAGCGCGCGTTGTTCCATTCCGCCAGACGCAGCATGTTCTCGGTGCCGCGGCTGCCCACGGCCAGGGTCTCCAGGGGCCGGCGCAGGTAGTCGGGTGGTGAGGCGGGGCTCGCGAGATGGGCGATCGCGTCGAGCGGTCCGGGTACGTGGACGGCTTCGCTCACATCCGTGAGAATGAACTCGAACGCACGAAAATCGCGCAGGTGCGCGATGTTCTCGGGTTTCCCCGTGGCGAAGTTGTCGAGGCAGACGACGTCATCTCCACGCCGCAGCAGGGCCTCACACAGGTGCGAGCCCAGAAAACCCCCGCCGCCGGTCACGGCAATACGCATGGCTGTTCTCCAAGAGGGGGCGGAAGACGAAAACGCCTTCTGCGAATCCGTAGGAAAAGCATATGGGCAGAAAAGATCACCGCTGGGGGCTCTCTCCCGGAAATGCGCCGTTCGGCCGCAGCACAAATGAGCCCCTCCGGGACCGGTTTGCACGGTGGGGTTCGCTGCCTCACGGGTCGCCCCACCGGTGAGGACCACGCCATCGCTCGCGCCCTTCACTCATGCGTGTGAAACGGTCGCCGCGCGCGTCGGCGAGAACGGGGCAGTCCGCCACGCGGGCCGGTCACCGACGCCACCACTCGACGCGGCGGGCAGCGCAGCGCCGGTGACGCCACCGAAGCACCGGTGCCGGCACAACAGCGTTTTGGTATTGACTATCGTTTTCATGTAGCGTTTCGGCACCAACGACAGAGGTGGTCCTCATGGCAGTCCCGAAGCGGAAGATGTCCCGCAGCAACACCCGTCACCGCCGAGCCCAGTGGAAGGCCGTGACGCCCCAGCTGGTGCCCGTCACGATCGACGGTTCCGTCTACCGGGTGCCGCAGCGGCTGGCGAAAGCCTACGAGCGCGGCCTGCTGCGCCCCGAGGGCTGATCCCTCATGACGCAGGACCTCCTGCCCGTCACGGTGCTGTCCGGTTTCCTGGGAGCCGGAAAGACCACGCTGCTCAACCATGTCCTCGGCAACCGTGAGGGCATGCGCGTCGCGGTGATCGTCAACGACATGAGCGAGATCAACATCGACGCGGCTCTGGTGCGCGGGGGCGACGCGGCGCTCTCGCGCACCGAGGAGCGCCTGGTCGAGATGACCAACGGATGCATCTGCTGCACCCTGCGCGACGACCTGCTCGAAGAGGTGGACCGGCTCGCCCGCGAGGGACGCTTCGACTACCTGCTGGTCGAATCCAGCGGCATCTCCGAACCGATGCCGGTGGCGGCGACCTTCTCCTTCCCGCGCGACGACGGAGCGACGCTGGGCGACCTCGCCCGCCTCGACACCATGGTCACCGTGGTCGACGCGGCCAACTTCCTCACCGAACTGGCAGGAGGCGACGGGCTCGCCGAGCGCGGACTCGACCAGTACGAGGACGACGAACGCACGGTCAGCGACCTGCTCATGGACCAGATCGAGTTCGCCGACGTCATCGTGCTCAACAAGCTGGACCTGGTGGGCGAGCGAGAGCGCGATCAGCTCGGTGCCGCGCTCAACCGTCTCAACCCCGCGGCGCGCCTCGTACCCGCCGCCCATGGCCGCGTGGAGCTGAACGACGTACTCGGCACCGGCCTCTTCGACCTGGAGCGGGCCCAGCAGGCCCCCGGCTGGGTCCGGGAACTGAACGGTGACCACATGCCGGAGACGGAGGAGTACGGCATCTCCAGCACGGTCTTCCGTGCCGACCGCCCCTTCCACCCCGACCGTCTGTGGGCGTTCGTCACCGAGGATCTGGACAGCGGGCGGTACGGACAGGTCCTGCGCTCCAAGGGTTTCTTCTGGCTGTCCAGCAGGCCCGGCGTGACCGGACTGTGGTCACAGGCCGGCTCCGTTGCCCGCTTCGAACCTTCCGGCGCACGCGATGCCGGCACCGCGCAGGGCCAGGAGCTGGTCTTCATCGGCACGGATCTGCGGGCGGAGCCCCTGCACGAGGCCCTTGCCGCGTGCCTGCTGTCGGACGAAGAGCCGTGGCCCGTGGCCGCCGACCCGTTCCCGGAGTGGGAAACCTACGGCATTGATGACGCGTGCGAAGTCCAGCACCGGGAACCGGTGACAGCACACCCCTGATCTCCGGGCCGGGCGGTGGTCGCAGCCACGGCATCGTCCGGTCCGGCCCTCACGCCCGCACAGGTGAACCCCGTCAACCGATGCCTCGGTCGGCGGGGTTCACCTGTGCGGGCACGGCGAAGCGCGGGCCGGCTCGACCCTGTCGGGGGTCCCCGGGTTCCCCGACGGAGTCGCGTCAGCCCGCGGCGCTTCCGAGCAGCGGGTCCGGCACCGCGGCCCACGCCGCCCTGCCCTGCGCCAGCTCGTGGTCGGTCAGCAGGGCTTCGTCCAGGGCGCACCGGATGGCCTGCTCGTCGAGGCCCACGCCGATGAAGACGATCTCGTTGCGCCTCTCGCCGTAGTAGTCGTGCCAGAACCACGACGCGAGGGTGCGCCGCTGGGGTGTGGCCGCTTGCCAGGCGCCCGTCTCCTGCGGCTCAAGCCATCGGTCCGCTTCCTGGAGTTCCAGGTGCGCGCCGGCGGACCGCCAGGTGATCACGGAATCGGGTCGGCCGCAGAGCCACAGGTGACCCCGGCTGCGCACGACTCCTCTCAGGGCGACCGCCAGCGCGTCGGCCAGGCGCTGCGGGTGGACGGGCCGGCGCGAGCGCCACCGTACGGACCGCACGGAGTGCTCCGCGGGGTGCGGGCTGCCCGGGATCACCAGGGGATCCAGTCGCCCCAGCCACTCCTCACCGAAGTCCGCCGGCAGCGGACGCATCAGATGACGGCCGTCGGAGCACGAGTCGACCAGCAGAGCACCGCCGTTGACCCGCTCGACCAGGCACCCCACGCCTGAGCCGTGCCGGTCCCCGACGCCTTCTCCCGCGGGTACGTAGAGCACGTCGGCCGACTCGACCTGACGGGCCGCCGCTTCGGCCCGCGTGAGCGGAGCCGTACGGTTCCAGCCGTTCCACAGCCGGACGGCATGGTGTACGCGACCGATGTCGGCCATGAACGTCACCGGATCGACGGCCACCAGAGCCGGGGCCGCCGCGTAGTGGTCCGCGAGGGAGGTCGCACCGGTCCGGGCGCGCCACAGTTCCACGAGGAACGGCAGAACGTCCAGGCTGCCCGGAAGCGCGAGGATCACGTGCTCGCTCCCTACGGTCCGGCGCAGGGACAGCAGGTCCTGACGGAGAACGACCGCCGGACTCCCGGTGACGGCCCCCGAGACGGCTGTGTCCAGGGGCGCGCCCGCGCCGCTGAGGAGACGGTGGACCGAGGGGTATCCCTCGTTCTCGCCGCAGATCGACACAGCCGGGACGACCGCGGTCGCCGACAGCTTCAGGAGCCCGTCGACGGCTTTACCCCGCACCATGGGGGTGTTGCCGGTGACGACGCTGAGCAGCGCCTTGGACACGTGGGTTCCGATCGTCGAAGTGGGGCGGCGGGGAGCCGCCGGCCTCCGGGGCATCTCGTGTCGCGGGCCGGCAGGCGGAGTCGGGCCCCGGATCGGATCTCGACGGGGGCGAGGTACCCGTACGGTTTCGTGCCGCCGTGTGCGCGGACCGTTTCGAGTCACCCTGCGGCGTCGGGGGCGGCCGGAGCCCCGTCGCCGGCTCCCCTCCGCGCCTCCGGGACCACACCCACCTTAAGCACAATGGTAATCATTTTCAATAAGCCGCCATGGCCGCACCCGCCCACCCGCCCGAACCCAGGCCTCACGCGCGCCGGGGCAGCTGCCAGACCTCGTCGATCGCGTCGTCGGTCAGCACCTCACAGGGGTCGCCCTCCGCCCGGAGCCGCCCCTCCCGGAGCAGCAGGAGATGCCCCGCCGACCTGGCCACCCCGAGGTCATGCGTCGCCTGCACGACCGTCACCCCATCCCGCGTCACCTCGGCCAGCACATCGGCGATCAGCTGCTGCGCCGCCGTGTCGAGGCCGGCGGTCGGCTCGTCGAGCAGGAGCAGATCGGCCTCCTGCGCCAACCCCTGAGCCACGAGGGCGCGCTGGCGCTGCCCGCCGGACAGCTCTCCCAGTTGACAGTGAGCGAGGGAGCCGATGCCGAGCCGGTCCATGCTCGCCTCCACCACCGCCCAGTCCTGGCGCGACAGCCGTCGCCACAGCCCGCGGCGGCCCCACCTCCCCATCGCCACGGCGTCCCGCACCGTCATCGGCAGCACATCGGACGCCTTGCTCCGCTGGGCCACGTACGCCACCCGTCCGTCGGTCCGGTGCTCCACCCGGCCCGCCGTCGCCCGGATCACTCCGGCGACGACCCCGAGCAGCGTGGACTTGCCCGAGCCGTTCGGCCCGACCACCGCGGTGGTGGTGAACTCCGGTACGTGCGCGGTGAATCGCTCCAGGACCACCCGGTTCGCATACCCGGCCGCCACCCCGTCGAGCCTTACCTGCCACTGCATGCCCCGAACCTCTTCCCGCCAGATTTTGTAGTGATAATCATTTTCATTGTAGTGTCCCGCCCCATGGAATGGTTGATGGGCCCCTTCGAGGTGACCTTTGTCCAACGGGCCCTGTGGGGCGGCATACTCGTGTCACTGATCGGCGCCCTGGCCGGAACGTGGGTCGTGCTGCGCGGCATGGCGTTCTTCGGTGACGCGATGTCGCACGGCATGCTTCCCGGCATCGCGCTCGCCTCGCTGCTCGGAGGCAATCTGCTCGTCGGCGCCGCCGTGAGCGCGGCCGTCATGGCTCTCGGGGTCAGCGTCGTCGGGCGGTCGCCCCGCCTGTCGCAGGACACGAGCATCGGCCTGCTCTTCGTCGGCATGCTGTCGCTCGGTGTCATCATCGTGTCGCGCTCGCAGTCGTTCGCGGTCGACCTGACCGGTTTCCTCTTCGGCGATGTGCTCGCCGTGCGTTCGGCCGACCTGCTCTACCTCGGCGGCGCCCTGGTCATCGCGCTGGTGGTCTCCGTACTGGGCTACCGTCCCTTCGTCGCCCTGGCGTTCGACGAGCGCAAGGCGCACACGCTGGGGCTCCGGCCACGGCTGGCGCACGCGGCGCTGCTGGCCCTGCTCACGCTGGCCATCGTCGCTTCGTTCCACGTGGTGGGGACGCTGCTGGTCTTCGGCCTGCTGATCGCCCCGCCCGCGACGGTGCTGCCCTGGGCCCGGCGTATCCCGGTGATCATGGCCGGCGCCGCCGGACTGGGAGCGAGCGCGACGTTCATCGGCCTGCTGATCTCGTGGCACTTCCACACGGCTGCCGGGGCGAGCATCGCGGCGACGGCCGTCGCCCAGTTCATGCTCTCCACGGCCGCCTCCGGCCTTCGCCACCGGTGGGCCCGTTCCACTCCCCCCGCCCCTGCCACACCTGACCGCCCCCACGTGAAAAGCGGACACCTGTCATGAGACCCCGAACAACTCGTACCGCCACGGCGCTCTCCTGTGTCGCCCTCGCCGGCTCCGCGCTGCTCGCCGGCTGCCAGAGCGGCAGCGACGCCAAAGCCCCCTCGGCGGCATCGGCGCAGCCCCACGGATACGTGGAGGGGGCCGAAGAAGCCGCGGAACAGCAGTCCCGGCTCGTGCTGGCGGAAGCGGGCACGGGGAAGGTCGAGGTGCTGGACCTGACCACCGAGGACGTGACGCCGCTCAAGGGCAGCGGCCGTCCGAAGAACCTGCGCGCCGACGGCCGGTTCGCCTACCTGGGCGGGGCCGACGGCACCTACGTCATCGACAGCGGCGCCTGGACGGTGGACCACGGCGATCACGTCCATTACTACCGCGCCGCGATCCGCAGCGCAGGGACCATCCCGGGTACGGATGTCGCCCACATCCACAGCGACATGGCGGTCACCGTGGTCACCTCGGGCGACGGCACCCGGCTCCTCGACCGCAAGAAGCTCGAGAGCGGAGCCGTTCCCGGTGGCAGCACGCTGAAGGCCACGGGCAGCGGGGCGGTCATCCCCTACCGGGAGCATCTGCTGGTCGCCGGGGCGGGGCCCGGCAAGGACAGCATCGAGATCCGCGACCGCGACGGCGCACAGGTCACCGTGCTGAAGGAACCGTGCGCGCAGGCGCGTGGCGAGGCGGTCACCCGCCGGGGCGTGGTCTTCGGATGTGCTGACGGCGCGCTGCTCGTCAGCGAGGACAAGGGCACGTTCGAAGCCGGGAAGATCCCGTACGGCTCGACGACGCGGGAAGCGGAGCGGGCCCTCGACTTCCGCCACCGGGCGGGCAGCAGCACGCTCGCGGCCCTCTCCGGCGACGACGCCGTCTGGGTCCTGGACGTCACCGACCGCACCTGGACGCGCGTCGAGACCGGCCCGGTCGTGGCCGCCAACACCGCCGGGGAAGGTTCGCCGCTGCTCGCGCTCGGTGAGGACGGCGTCCTCACCGCCTACGACATCACCACCAAGAAGGCGGTCGTCCGCAAGAAGCTCCTCGCGAAGGCCGAGGCGTCCGCGACCATCGAGGTCGACTCCACCCGCGCGTACGTCAACGACACCGCGGCACGCAAGGTGTACGAGATCGACTACGCCGACCGGCTTCGGCTCGCCCGTACCTTCTCGCTCGGCATAGCCCCGACGTTCATGGTGGAGACCGGCCGATGAGCAGCCGCCCCACCGCTCCACGCAGGCATCATGCCCTCGCCCGTCTCCTTCTCGCCGCCCTGGCCGGTGTACTGCTCGTGGGAGCGAGCGGGTGCGCGGGGAGGGACGAGGACCGCGCCTCCGTGGTCGTCACCACGAACATCCTCGGGGACATCACCCGGAACATCGTCGGCGACGAGGCCGAGGTGACCGTGCTGATGCGGGCCGACGCCGACCCGCACTCCTTCGGCGTCTCGGCCCCGCAGGCGGCGTCCATCGAGCGGGCCGATCTGGTCGTCCACAACGGGCTCGGCCTGGAGGAGAACATCCTGCGCCATGTGCGGGCCGCCGAGGAGTCCGGCGTCTCCACCCTGGCGGTCGGGGAAGCCGTCGATCCGATCACCTACACGGCCGGCGAGTCCGCCGACGAACCCGACCCGCACTTCTGGACCGACCCCGAACGCGTCCGCACAGCCGTCGGGCTCATCGCGGATCACGTCATCGAGCACGTTCAGGGCGTCGACAGGTCCGTGGTCGCGGAGAACGCGTCCGCCTACGGGGCGCGGATCACCGAACTCACCGGGTGGATGGAAGAGCAGTTCCACCGCATCCCGGACGGGCAACGGCAGTTGGTGACCAACCATCACGTCTTCGGCTATCTGGCCCAGCGCTTCGGGTTCCGGATCGTGGGCGCGGTGATCCCGAGCGGCACCACCCTCGCATCGCCGAGCGCTTCCGACCTCACGTCTCTCGCCACCGCGATCGAGACAGCCGGCGTCCGGGCGATATTCGTTGACTCCTCCCAACCCGACCGCCTCGCCCAGGTGTTGAAACGTGAGAGCGAAGTCGACGTCGATGTCGTGCCGCTGTTCTCCGAGTCCCTCACCGCAGAGGGGAAAGGCGCGGCCACCTATCTGGAAATGATGCGCGCCAACACCAGGTCCATCACCACGGGACTGACCACCGCATAAACGCGTTGTCGCCGGTCATGAGCGACAGACCAAAAGGGAAAGAAACCTGATGAAGCATGTAGCACGCCCCCGGACGACCGCTGCCGTCGCCGCACTGATCGTGGCGTCCCTGGCCCTCACCGCCTGCGGCAACGGCACCGAGGACTCCGCCGCCAAGGCGAAGGAGAAGAAGCCCGGTTCACCGGCCGCCCGGATCGCCGACCCGATCGTCACCACGTACGACGGAGGTCTGTACGTCCTGGACGGAGCGACCCTGAAGCTCGCGAAGGACATACCGCTGGAAGGGTTCAACCGAGTCAATCCCGCAGGCAGCGAGCGCCACATGATGGTCTCGACGGCCACCGGATTTCAGGTGCTGGACGCGGCGGGAGGAAAGCTCACCGATGTCGAGTTCGAAGGCGGCAAGCCGGGCCACGTCGTACGCCACGCGGGCAAGACCGTCCTGTTCACCGACGGCACCGGAGTGGTCACGGTCCTCGACCCGAAGGACCTCGGCGACACGAAGCCGGAGGCCGAGACGTACACCTCCGCGGCCCCGCACCACGGTGTCGCCATCCAGCTCACCGACGGCACCCTGGTGACCACCCTCGGTACGGAGGAGAAGCGCGTCGGCATCGCCGTACTCGACAAGGACCGCAAGGAGATCACCCGCAGCGAGGAGTGCCCCGGCGTCCACGGCGAGGCCACCGCGCAGGACGAGGCCGTCGTCATCGGCTGCGAGAACGGTGTGCTGCTCTACAAGGACGGCGCCGTCAAGAAGCTGAAGAGCCCCACCGAGTACGGCCGGATCGGCAACCAGGCCGGCTCCGACGAGTCGCCCGTCGTCCTCGGTGACTACAAGAAGGACAAGGACGCCGAACTGGAACGCCCCGAGCAGGTGTCCCTCATCGACACCCGGACGGGCCGGATGCGCCTCGTCGACATCGGCACGAGCTACTCCTTCCGCTCCCTGGCGCGCGGTCCGCACGGTGAGGCGCTCGTCCTGGGCACCGACGGCAGTATCCACGTCATCGACCCCGACGCGGGCAAGGTCACCAAGAAGATCGCCGTGCTCGACACGTGGCAGGAGCCGCTGGACTGGCAGCAGCCCCGCCCCACGCTGTTCGTGCGTGACCACACGGCCTATGTCTCCGGCCCGTCGGCCAAGAAGCTGGTGGCCATCGACATCGAGTCGGGCGAGCAGCTGGCCTCCACCGAGCTGCCGAAGGCTCCCAACGAGCTGAGTGGCGTCAAGCAGCACTGACGCCGAGCACATCGCGCGAGGAGCACGTCCCGTGGAGGGGCGTGCTCCTCGCGTCGTTCCGCACGACTGCCCGCTCGGGCGTGAGCGGTGCTTTCGCGCGGCGCGCCCGGAGGCAGCAGCGTCAGGGCGGACTTAGACTGCGAGAAATGCGGGATATGTCCGCCCTCCCGCTTCGGCGGACCGGCCCGCGCCACCCGCGAAGGAGCCAGCGAGATGTCCACGACCACGGCACACCACCCCCACCCGGCGCACACGCACGAGCACGCCCCGGGATGTGGCCACGTGGCGATCCCGCACGACGACCACATCGACTACGTGCACGACGGTCACCTCCATCGCGTGCACGAGGGCCATGCGGACGAGTGCGTGAGCCCGTCGCACTCGGTGCACAGCGGGCACGAGCACCGGCACGGAGTGGACTGCGGCCATGTCGCCGTGCCGCACGAGGACCACGTCGACTACGTCCACGACGGCCATCGGCACGCCCAGCACGACGACCACTGGGACGACCACTGAACGACTCCGCCGGAGAACCGCCGACGCCGGCGGACCGGACGGCAGCCGCCGCTTCACCAGGCGCCGGAGCGGACCCCCCGCCCCGGCGCGCCGGGGTTCCTGGTGCCTTCCCCGTACGGGAAGATCCCGGAACCCCGGACAGTTGGTAGAAGCGTGAACATTTCTGGGGTGCGTGAGCTGGACGTGGTCGTGATCGGCGCGGGGCAGGCGGGGCTGTCCGCCGCCTTCCACCTGCGCCGTGCCGGGCTGGAGCCGGACGCCGGCTTCGTCGTGCTGGACCACGCGCCCCGGCCGGGCGGGGCGTGGCAGTTCCGCTGGCCCTCGCTGACGTACGGCAAGGTCCACGGGATGCACGCGCTGCCGGGCATGGAGCTGACCGGAGCCGACCCCGACCGGCCCTCGTCGGAGGTGATCGGCGCGTATTTCGCCGCGTACGAGGAACGCTTCGGCCTGCGGGTCCACCGACCCGTGGAGGTGAGCGCCGTACGGGAGGGGAGCGGCGGGCGGCTGCTGGTGGAGACGTCCCAGGGGACGTACGCGACACGGGCCCTGGTCAACGCGACCGGCACCTGGGACCGGCCGTTCTGGCCGCGCTATCCGGGCCAGGAGACCTTCCGGGGGCGGCAGTTGCACACGGCGAACTACCCCGGGCCCACGGAGTTCGCGGGGCAGCGCGTCCTCGTGGTCGGGGGCGGCGCGTCCGGTACGCAGCATCTGATGGAGATCGCCGAGCACGCGGCCGACACCTTCTGGGTGACCCGCAGCGAACCGGTCTTCCGCGAGGGGCCGTTCACCGAGGAGTGGGGGCGGGCGGCCGTGGCGATGGTGGAGGAGCGGGTACGCAACGGGCTGCCGCCGCGCAGCGTGGTCAGCGTGACCGGGCTGCCGATGACCGACGCGGTACGGCGGGCCCGGGAGGACGGGGTGCTGGACCGGCTCCCGATGTTCGACCGGATCACGCCGGGCGGCGCGGCCTGGGACGACGGCCGTGTCGTCGAGGCCGATGTGATCCTGTGGGCGACCGGCTTCCGGCCCGCCGTGGACCATCTGGCGCCGCTGAGACTGCGCGAGCCGGGCGGCGGCATCCGGGCCGAGGACACCCGTGCCGTCCGCGACGGGCGCGTGCATCTCGTCGGGTACGGCCCGTCCGCCAGCACCATCGGCGCCAACCGCGCGGGCCGCGCGGCGGCCCGGTCGGTCGTGCGGCTGCTGAAGGAGACCGGTGGCGAGCGGACCGGCCGGGGGTCCGGGGCGGCCGTCGGCGCCCGCGTCGCGGGGGCGTGAACGCGCGCCCGCCGGCGGACGCGGTCAGCTCGCGGCCGCGGAGGCGCGGTTGCGGTTGAACTCCTCGACGTTCCTCTGCTGCTCGTCGTAGCTTTCGGTGAACCGGGTGTCGCCGGGGCCGACCGTGACGAAGTACAGCCAGGGTCCGGGCGTGGGGCTGACGGCCGCGCGCAGCGCCTCCTCCCCCGGGTTGCCGATGGGCGTCGGCGGCAGTCCCTTGATCCGGTAGCTGTTGTACGGGCTGTCCAGCTGGGTGTCGGCGGTCGTCGTGTCCAGGGTGGATCGTTTGAGGGCGTAGTTGATGGTGGAGTCCATCTGCAGCGGCATGTCCTTGAGCAGCCGGTTGTAGACGACCCGGGCCACCTTGCCCATGTCGGACGCGGTGTCGGCCTCGGCCTGGACGATGCTGGCGATCGTGATCGTGTCGTAGACGGAGACGTTGTTGCGCCGGGCGCCTGCCGTGACGTGGTCCGCGCCGAAGTGCGTGCGGGCGGTGTCGGCCATGTAGCGCAGCAGTCCGGCGGGCCCGGTCTCGGCGTCGACGGGATACGTGGCCGGGAAGAGGTATCCCTCGGGGTTGCCCGCGGCCTCGGCGGGCAGCGCCAGGTCCACCGTCGACGCGGCCTTCCGCGTACTGCCGGGCTCCAGACCGAGCGCCCGGTCGACGGCCTCGTACACCTGTGAGGCGCGTCGGCCCTCGGGGATCATCAGGGTGCTCCGCGGGCTCTCCTCCTCTTTCTGCCGTTCGTCCGATCCGGTCAGGGACAGCGGGATCAGGACGGCGGCCGACGCGACGAGCAGGGCGCCGACGGCCAGGACGATCTTTCCCCGGCGGGTCGGGCGGAGTCTGCGGCGGGATCGGGCGTCCGGGGACTCGTTCACCATGCGGGCACGTTAACCCGGGGGGTGAGCCGCCGCCGGTAGCCCGGCCACGGCGTCGGCCCCGGCGACACGAACGCCGTAGCGGGCGACCAGAACACGCGAATCCCTGAACACACGAACACGGGATCGGGTGTTCGCTGGAACGTGTGATCGTCAGGGGATTCATTGCTGTTCACTCGTCCGGGGAGCGATGATCGCAGAGCGCAGTCGACGGGCTGCAGACCGCTACTGCGCAGTCCCGCAGATGCACCACGTACAAGGAGAAAGACCGGATGAACTTCCTGACCAACCTGCTTGCCGGCGTCGTCCACTTCGTGGGTTGGCTCGTCTGACCCTTGCTCCAACCGGCGGCGTCGCTCCCCGTCCCACGGGAGCGGCGGCGCTGCCGTGTGTGCGGAGCGGGCCGGTGGCGGTCAGGGGGCCGGCACCCGGGCCTGGTGGGAGTCGCGGCGGATCAGGGCGGCGTAGCGGCCGTCGCGGTCGAGCAGTTCCTCGTGCGTACCCCGCTCGGCGACCCGGCCGTCCGCCAGGACGACGATCTGGTCCGCGTCGCGGACGGTGGAGAGCCGGTGCGCGATGGTGAGCGTGGTGCGTCCGGCGGACAGGGCGTCGATCGCTTCCTGCACGGCCTGTTCCGTACGGGTGTCGAGCGCGCTGGTCGCCTCGTCGAGGATCAGCACCGGCGGGTCGCGCAGGATGGTCCGGGCGATGGCGAGACGCTGCTTCTCGCCGCCCGAGAAGCGGTAGCCGCGCTCACCGACGAGGGTGTCGTAGCCGTCGGGCAGGGAGGCGATGTGGTCGTGGATCTGCGCGGCGCGGGCCGCGGCCTCGATCTCCTCGTCGGTGGCCTCCGGCTTGGCGAAGCGCAGGTTGTCGGCGACCGAGGCGTGGAAGAGGTAGGTCTCCTGGGAGACGACGCCGACCGCTCGGGCGAGGGTGTCGAAGTCCAGGTCGCGGACGTCGACCCCGTCGAGCGTGACCCGGCCGCCGGTGACGTCGTACAGCCGGGGCACGAGGTAGCTCAGTGTGGACTTGCCGGAACCGGTGGATCCGACGACCGCGAGGCCGGCGCCTGCGGGGACGGCCACGTCGATGCCGGTCAGCGTCGGCCCGCTCTTCTCGTCGTAGCTGAAGTCGACGTCCTCGAAGGCGATCTCGCCGCGGATCTTCTCCAGGCGGACGGGCTTCTCCGGTTCGGTGATGTCCACCGTGAGGTCGAGGTACTCGAAGATGCGCTGGAAGAGGGCGAGGGAGGTCTGCATCTGCACACCGGTGGAGAGGAGGCTGACCGCCGGGCGGAACAGCCCCTGCTGGAGCGTGACAAAGGCGACCAGCGTGCCGAGGGAGACGGCGGTGGCGCCGGACTGGAGGGTGAGTCCGGCCGCCCAGTAGATGACGGCGGGCATGGCGGCCATCACGATGCCGATCGTGGACATCCGCCAGCGGCCGGCCATGTTGGAGCGCACTTCGAGGTCGACCAGGCGCTCGGACTCCTCGGCGAAGCCCCGGGTGAGGGAGTCGGAGCGGCCCATCGTGCGGCCGAGGAGGATGCCGCTGACCGAGAGGGACTCGGTGACCGTGGCGGCCATCGCGGCCATCTGCTTCTGGCGCTGGGTGGTGATCCTCTTGCGCTCCCGGCCGACGCGGCGGCTGATCGCGACGAAGACCGGCAGGAGGAGCAGCGAGACGACGGTGAGCCGCCAGTCGAGGGCGAGCATGGCGACGACAGTCGCGATGACGGCCGTGAGGTTGGAGACCAGGGAGGTCGCGGTGGAGGTGACCGTCGCCTGCATGCCGCCGATGTCGTTGGCGATGCGGGACTGGACCTCGCCGGTGCGGGTGCGGGTGAAGAAAGCGAGCGGCATCCGCTGGAGCTGGGCGTAGACGGCGGTGCGCAGGTCGTGCATGACGCGCTGACCGACCGTGGTCGAGATCAGGGTCTGGAGCACACCGAAGATGCTGGTCATCACGGCGGTGAGGATCATGCCGAGCGCCAGCAGGGTCAGCAGGCCCGTGCGTCCCTGCGGGATGGCGGTGTCCAGGATCTCGCGCAGCAGGAACGGAGAGGCGACCGAGACCAGGGAGGAGGCGCCGACCAGCAGGCCGACGACGGCCAGGCGGCCGCGGTAGGGGTGGAAGAGACGAAGAATGCGGCGCACCTCGGCGGGCGGCCGGTCGGCTGCGGCATCGGGATCGGGATCGGGTGGGGGCGTCCAGGTGGGTCCGTCGGGCTTCATGGGCTCCTTCGTCGGGCGTGAGGCGCGGCCGGGCGGACCCGACCCTCGCAGCATGGAGAGCCTAGCTCATTGTTACCTATACTCATAATGAACAAGGTCCTGATATTGTTCCCGTATGGACGCCCCAGATTGCTCCGGTTCACTCGGCTCCCCCAGTTCGCCCGGTCCCTCCGGGCCGCCCGGCTCCCCCGACGCCGACGGCATGCTCGCGGAGCAGCTGCTGCGGCTGACCCGGCGGCTGCACCGCATCCAGAGCCGCCAGCTGGAGCCGATCGACATCACTCCGGCCCAGTTCCGGCTGCTGCGGACGGTCGCGAGTTACGACGCGGCCCCCCGGATGGCGGATCTCGCGCGCCGCCTGGACGTCGTTCCGCGCGCCGTGACGACGCTGGTCGACGCCCTGGAGGCGAGCGGCCGGGTGCGCCGCGCCCCGGATCCCGACAGCCGCCGGGTGGTCCGCATCGAGATCACGGACGAGGGGCGTGCCACGCTGCGGTCCCTGCGCAGCGCGCGCCGGGCGGCGGCGGAGGAGATCCTGGCTCCCTTGAGCGCCGATCAGCGCGAGGTGCTCGGCGAGCTGCTGTCCGCTCTGGTCGACGGCATGCCGGAGCGCCGCTGCTGAGCACGACACCATCCCGTACGCCACCGCACAGCCCGGGAGCGGTCGGGCGGGCGGGCGGGCGACGGCCCGCTCCCCGACGAGAGGGCCGGAAAACCAGTTGCCCGGGAATGGGACGAACAGGGAGTCTTGCGCGTCACCCCGTTCTTCGAGGTCCGTCCGGATCTCCGTTTCACAAGCCCTGGGACATCATGCAGATTCGCGACCTTCCGTATTCGGATCCCGGCGACCCCGATGTCCGTTCAGGCCCCCGATTCCTGTACTGGCTCGGGCGCAACCAGCTCGCGGGGCAGCTGAAGTCCCTCTCCTGGGGGCTGCTGCACCAACTGGGCATCGCCGGTCTCCCGGTCACCGTGGGTCTCGCCGTCCAGGCCGTCATCGACCGCTCCGGGGCGCGGCTCGCCCTGGCAGGCGGCCTCATCGTGGCCCTCGGCGTCCTGATCGCCGTCGGCGACACCATGCTCCACCGGACCGCGGTGACCAACTGGATCACCGCCGCCGCCCGGGTCCAGCAGCTGCTCGCCCGCAAGACCGCCGAGCTGGGCTCGGCACTGACGCGGCGGGTCGCGGCCGGTGAGGTCGTCGCCGTGTCGACCGGCGACGTGGAGAAGATCGGCTGGTTCGTCGAGGCGCTCTCCCGCTTCGCGGCGGCCGCCACCGCCCTCGTGGTGATCTGCGTGGGGCTGGCCTTCTACCTCCCGTCCCTCGGTGTGATGGTGGCGCTCGCCATGCCGGTGCTCGCCCTGGCCGTGCTGCCGTTGCTGCCGCGCGCCACCCGGCGCGCCGACGAGCAGCGCGAGAAGGCGGGCAAGGCCACCGAGCTGGCCTCGGACACGGTCGCCGGACTGCGTGTGCTGCGCGGCATCGGCGGCGAGGAGCTGTTCCTCGGCCGCTACCGCCGCGCCTCCCAGGACGTCCGCAGGGCGGCCGTACGCAGCGCCAGGATGTGGGCGCTGATCTCGGCGGTGCAGGTGCTGCTGCCGGGGATTCTGCTGATCTCCCTGGTCTGGTACGGGGCGACGCTGGCCCGGGACGGCCGCATCGACGTCGGCCAGCTGGTCACGGTCTACAGCGCGGCCACCCTGATGCTGTTCCCGCTGCGTCACTTCGAGGAGATCGCGATGGCGTACTCCTTCTCGCGGCCGTCCGCCCAGCGTGCGGTGCGGGTCCTGTCGCTGCGCCGCAGTGCGCGGGAGGCCACCGTCGAGGAGGTGGTGGCGCCCTCGGGCGATCTGTACGACCCGGCGACCGGTCTGATGGCCCCCCAGGGGCAGTTCACCGCTGTCGTCTGCGGGGACCCGGACGAAGCGGGCCGGCTGGCCGAACGGCTCGGCGGGCACGCGGAGACCGGCGAGGAGGACGGGGCCGAGGAGGCTGCGGCGAAGGCTCCGTCGGCGCTGCTCGGCGCGGTGGCCCTGGACGAGATCCCGCTGGACGCCGCACGGGCCGCGGTGCTGGTCCAGGACAAGGACCCGGTGCTGCTGTCCGGCACGCTCCGGGAGCTGCTGGACGTCCCGTCCTCGGGCCTGGTCACCGCCGGTGCGGCGCTGGAGGCGGCCCAGTGCGGTGATGTGCTGAGCGCCCTGGCGCAGGCCTCCCCCGACAACGACGGGGACCCGATGCGGACCCGGATCACCGAGCGCGGCCGGTCCCTGTCCGGCGGCCAGCGCCAGCGCCTCGCGCTGGCCCGGTCGCTGGTCACCGACCCGGAGGCACTGGTGCTGGACGAGCCGACCTCGGCGGTCGACTCGCACACCGAGGCGCGCGTCGCCGCCGGGATCGCGAAGCTGCGCCGGGGCCGTACGACGGTGGCGTTCGCCTCGTCGCCGCTGCTGCTCGACGCCGCCGACCGGGTGGTCCTCGTCCACGAGGGCGCCGTGGTCGCCGTGGGGGACCACCGCGATCTGCTGCGCACCGAACCGCGCTACCGGGCGGTCGTCACCCGGGAGACCGACGACGAGGCGGCAGCGGCCGCGCCGGACACGACAGCCGGCGTCGCAACGGTCCCCGCCATGAAGAGCATCCAGGAAATCGAGGAGAGGGCATGATCGGCGTCGCACCCCCGGCGTACGACCCCGCGGCCCCGGAGTCGGCGACGACGCTGCCCGTGGGCACGCCGGCGACCGTACGGAGTTATGTACGCGGTCTGCTGCGCCGGCACCGCAGGGCGTTCGTCGTCCTGATCGCGGTCAACGCTGTGGCGGTGATCGCCTCGATCACCGGGCCGTATCTGCTGGGCGGACTGGTCGAGGACCTCTCGAACGACGTCACCGACCTGCATCTGGAGCGCACCGCCGCGATCTTCGCGGTCGCGCTGGTCGTCCAGACCCTCTTCACCCGCAGCATGCGGCTGCGCGGGGCGATGCTGGGCGAGGAGATGCTCGCGGACCTGCGCGAGGACTTCCTCGTACGGTCCGTCGGGCTGCCGCCCGGGGTCCTGGAACGGGCCGGGACGGGCGATCTGCTGTCCCGGATCACCACGGACATCGACCGGCTGGCGAACGCGATGCGCGAGGCCGTGCCGCAGCTGGCGATCGGCATCGTGTGGGTCGCGCTGCTGCTCGGCGCGATGACGGTGACCGCTCCCCCGCTGGCGCTGGCCGTGCTGGTGGCGCTGCCGGTGCTGATCGTCGGCTGCCGCTGGTACTTCCGCCGCGCCCCCTCCGCGTACCGCTCGGAGGCCGCCGGTTACGCCGCCGTCGCCGCGATGCTCGCGGAGACCGTGGACGCCGGGCGGACCGTGGAGGCGCACCGCCTCGGCGGCCGCCGGGTGGCGCTGTCGGACCGGCGGATCACGCAGTGGACGGCCTGGGAGCGTCTTCACCTTGCGTATTAGGGGCTGACCAGCAACGATGGTCATATGACCAGCGAAACGGGCCCCGACCCATCAGACCTCATGGACCTTTACTGTCGCAAATCCAAGGCCGTAAAGAGCCGAGGAAACACCACAACGCGACGTAAGCAAGAGATCAGCATTGCCGCTCAGGAGACGCTAGGCCGGAAGGTGGCCGCGCTCTTGGGCAAGCACGTCCGGCACGTCTGGAAAGAGGTTGGCTCGGCCTCTCGGTTCCGTACCGGCAAGGCTCGTGACGATCAGAGCAAGGCACTAACCGCGCTCGAAAAGGGGGAGGTCGGCGCGCTGTGGTGCTACCGGCTAGACCGGTGGGACCGAGGCGGGGCCGGATCAATCCTGCGCATCATTGAGCCCGAGGACGGCCAGCCACGCCGGTTGCTGTTCGGATGGGACGACGACACCAACCGTCCCGTACTGGACTCCACCAACAAGCGCGACAGGGGCGAACTCATCCGGCGCGCGGAAGAGGCACGCGAGGAGTCCGAAAAGCTCTCAGAGCGCGTGCGGGACACCAAGACGCACCAACGGGAGAACGGCGAATGGGTCAACGCCCGAGCCCCGTACGGCCTGAAAGTCGTTCTCGTAACGGTCACAGATGAAGAGGGCGACGAGTACGACGAACGCAAGCTAGCCGTCGATGACGACGACGCCGGAGACCCCGAGGGCCGCACCAAGGGTGACGCTGCACGTCTCGTGTTCACCCTCCCCGTTACTGACGGTCTGTCATATGGGGGTGTCGCCTACGCCATGAATGAGCGCGCGATTCCCTCCCCCGAGGGTGGCAAGTGGATCGCCGTAACCGTCCGCGACATGATCCAGAACCCTGCGTACGCCGGTTGGCAGACCACCGGTCGCCAGGATGGGAAACAGCGTCGGTTGACGTTCTACAACGCCGAGGGCAAGCGCGTATCTGTGATGCACAGTCCCCCGCTGGTCAGCGATGCGGAGCAAGAGGCCGCACAGTCCGCTGTAAAGGGCCCCGAGGGTTCCGGGGTGCCCCTGGACGGCTCATCCCACGACACGCGCGCCAAGCACCGCCTAACCGGTCTGGTGGAGTGTCCGGGGTGCTCGGCGTCGGCTTCCCGCTCGGGCGGTGGGTACCGGTGTTGGCGTTCCTCGGTCAAGGACGGATGCCCGGCACCGCTGTACGTCGCTGCCAAGCCTCTTGAGGAGTACGTGGCGCACAGGTGGGCCGCCAAGGTGGCAGCGAGTGAACCGGAAGATCCGTTCGTGTTGGCGGTGGCCGACCGGTGGGCCGCGTACACGCATCCCAAGGCGACCGAGGACGAGAAGTACGCCAAGGCAGCGTTGCGGGACGCGGAAGCCAACTTCAAGCGCCTTATGCGCGACCGACAGAATGGGGTCTACGACGGCCCCGCAGAACAGTTCTTCGGTCCGGCCCATGCCGAGGCGCTGTCTACGCTCACAGCGGCACAGGATGCCGTTAACGCAGCCAAGACAGAAACCACCGTCGATGTGGGTTGGCTCATAGACAGCTCAGACAGCGAGGATGCGTGGCTACGGGCAAGCGAGGAACTGAAAAAGGCGATCATGCATGCGTGTATCGACAGAATTTGGGTGACCAAGGGGCAACGCGGACGGCCGTTCGATGGTGACGAAAGGGTAACGATCAAGTGGGTTGGTGAGGATGAGCCGGAGTAGTCACACCGGAACATTCCGGGGTGACACGTAAGCTAGACCGCTTTTGGGGGTCACAGGGGTTCGCCCTTGTGGCCCCCTTTTTGCGTTCCAGCGGTGCGGCCGACACAGCGGAGAGGGAACCTACACTCAGTACACCCCCTCTGACCAGGCAAGATGTTGTGAGTGTTGATTCTGAATGTGAAACCAAGACACCACAAGAAAACCTATAGGCAACCCGAAACCGCTCCCCACATCAGCACTCGACACACCCCGAGACCGCTCCCCCGTGCTGTAGCCTCGCGCCCGCGCGCAAGCTACACGATCTCTGTTAGGTAGAGGGCGGTTGCCGCACACTTACCCGGTGGTCAGAGCACCCCTCGGCCGTGCGTTGCTCCCGGCCCTCTCCTCCGGTTGAGCACGCACGGCACTTGTCCCCGTGGTGTAACGGCAACATGCCGGGTTCTCAACCCGTAGTCGTGGGTTCAACTCCCACCGGGGGTACTTCGGTTCGGTAGCTCAGTTGGTAGAGCGTGGGGCTCTTAATCCCAGCGTCGTAGGTTCGAGTCCTACCCGAATCACTTTGCGCGTAGCTCAATTGGTTAGAGCCTCGGTCTGATAAACCGGGCGATGCGGGTTCAAATCCCGTCGCGCATACCACTTGGAAGATCAGGCATTGGCGTGCCAAGCGCTCTCGAAAAGCGTCGGGGTTCATTCCCCTTGGGGGTTCGAATCCGTCATCTTCCGCACATGCGTCATTAGCTCAGTTGGTTAGAGTGTCCGGTTGTCAGCCGGGAGGCCGAGGGTTCGAGTCCCTTATGGCGCGCGTTGACGGTAGCTCAATTGGTAGAGCGCGGGGCCGTGACCCCCGAGGCTGCGGGATCATACCCCGTCCGTCACCCCACTTGGGCCCTATGGTGTAATCCGGTAAAACGACGCTTTTGCACGGCGTAGATGCGGTTCGAATCCGATAGGGTCCACGGGCGTTTGAGCTAGGGAGAGAACCGGGTTTCGCGTGCGCACGCGTCCGGGTGTGGTACCTAGCGAACGGGAGGTAACAACAGTAACAACCCGTACGCCAACAATGGCGCGTAGCTCAGATGGTAGAGCGGCGGTCCTACAAACCGCATGTCGTCGGTTCGATTCCGACCGGGCCAACTAGCACCCCGGAACGTTCCGGAGTGCTCACTATGGCGAGTAGCACAACAGGCAGTGCAACCGGTTGCTACCCGGTTAGGTGCTGGTTCGAATCCAGCCTTGCCAGCGCTGAGAGTAGCTTAACGGCAGAGCGCGAGTCTCATAAGCTCGATGGTGCGGGTTCGAATCCCGTCTCTCAACCCATGGCGCATAGCACAACGGACAGTGTACGCGGCTACGAACCGTGTGATGGGGGTTCGATTCCCTCTGTGCCAACTTAATAGGTCATTGTGTCAACTGGAAGCACGCACCGACTCCAAATCGGTGAGGCGTAGGTTCGATTCCTGCTGGCCTAGCTCTTGGGGCTCTAGCTCAATTGGTAGAGCGTCGGGGTGAAATCCCGAGCGTGGGGGTTCGATTCCCTCGGGTCTCACTAAGGCGGTTTAGTCTCGTTCCGCCTTTGGCCGCTGTGCCTGAAAACAAAAACGGTTCCCCGCCCGCTTAGGCAAATTGGCAAAGCCGTTGCGCTTAGAACGCAAAGTGTCCCGGTTCGAGTCCGGGAGTGGGTACGAGAACGGGTCTGTGATGAGTTCCTACCATCACAGACCCGTTCGTGACTGGCCCTTGTAGCTCAATTGGTTAGAGCGCCCGTTTCGTAATCGGGAGGCTCGGGGTTCGATTCCTCGCAAGGGCTCACATTCTCCGTTCGTCTAACGGCAAGACACCGGGCTCTGAACCCGTGAATCGTGGTTCGAATCCATGGCGGAGAGCAGCGGCTAGATGAAGTTGCCTTTGTCGTCCATGGGGAAATAATCGTCGTCCATTTCCACTCTCGGGACTAGCCGGTGAACCTTGGCGTCAAGGTGATCCTCCGTGCTGGCAAGCTCGGTCACGATGAAGCCGAGATGTTCGGCGCTTTCGCAAGCGTAGTCCTGTTGTACGGCCGTTCCGCTGTCCACCGTGGATACCAAATACATCACGTTGCCGCGACATGCGGATATTCGCATACCCGAAATGGCGCATCTCATTTCTTTTCGCACATATCGATAGTACCACGTACCACAACTGGTTGTAGTTCAGAGGTAGAGCGCCTGTTTTGGGAACAGGAAGTCGTAGGTTCGATCCCTACCAACCAGACACATGCGGTGAGCGCTGGGACGCAACGGGGCCTGTAAAGCCCTGGTCGGGAAACCGGCTCGCTAGGTTCGATCCCTAGGCACCGCACCATACCGGAACGTTACGGAGTGATCCCGTGGCTTGGTCCACGTCGAACCGCCGTTCTGAGCTACCCCGCAACTGGGAAGCCATCAGACAGCGCGTCATTCGCAGGGACCGGGGCCTTTGCAGGGGGGTCCTATCAGAAGGGGCCCTATGCGGACACCCCGGTACCGAGGTTGACCACGTACGCCCCGGTGATGACCACACCCTAGCTAACCTGCAACTCCTGTGTTCGTGGTGCCATAGGCGTAAGACACAGGGGGAATCAGCGCGGGCACGTGCGCAGGAAAAGCCCTACACCCCTAAGTCAAAGGCCCCTGGTACACGAGACGAGACCATGCCTGATGTGTGGTGATGCACAGATGATCTCGCTGTGTCAACACATCAGATCGTGTTGACTTTCTGTGATCACGCTCGCCTGATCTTCCTTGGAATCCAAGGCGGACGGTGGGGGGTGACCCCGATTTGAAGCCTTTCCGGACCGCAAGCGTATAGCAGCTCGGCGTCTGTACGGGTTATCAAGTCGCCTAACTTGGAATGCAAGGGAGCCCCGACCCGTAGGCCGAGGCTCCGCTACCGTGCGTTGTGGTTAGACCTAGCCGAGCATTGCGTCAAGTCGGTTACGCAGTTCCTGTAGCCCGCCAACCGTCCGTGTGTAACCCGCCGCTTTCGCCGGGTCCTCGGCGGTTCGCGCCGCTTGCCTTGTTTCCTTGAGCATACCGACAACTGCCCAACCGAGTAGTTCCGCCTCTTCCTCGGTCAGCTCAAGAGTCAGCTTGTCCATCAGTTGTGATCTCCCCTTCGCTGTGGTGGAGACACCAGTATAGCACGGAGGTACGCCCCATGGGTTCCCGTGGCCCCGTACCTAAGCGCGACGATATGAAGCGTCGCCGGAACTCCCCCGAGGTCGAGCTAGCTACCGCACCGAGCGCGAACCCTGACGGCGCATCCGCCCCCGAGCCTGAATCGGACTGGCACCCCATCGCGCGCCGCTGGTATGAGTCGCTAGTCGACAGCGGGCAGTCATTCTTTTTCGAACCATCCGATTGGGCCCAAGCCGCGTATGTGGCCGAGGCCATGAGCCGCAACCTGAATCAGGGACAGCGGCTCTCGGGTCAGCTTTTCGCGTCGGTTATTTCCGCCGCATCCGATCTACTCACCACCGAGGGTTCCCGCCGCCGTCTGCGCATCGAGCTATCTAAGGCTGAGGCTGCCGAAGTTGATTCCGGCATTGCCGACCTGATGGCCGCGTACAAGGCACAGAGCTAGCAGCCCGGAACGTTCCGGTGTGGTCCCTCTCGCTGAAAGGGGACCACCCATGGAGCCGGTACGCACGCTAGACGACTACGTACCCCCGGACAACCGCACGCTAGGTGTGGCATGTCTGCTGTGGTGTTCGGAGTACCTGACACAGCCGGACGGCCCCGACGCCGGTAGCCGCTGGACATTCACTCGTGAGCAAGTCCGCATCGTAAAGCGCTGGTACGAGATCGATGATACCGGCCGATTCGTCTACCGACAGGGAACGATCCGCCGTCTCAAGGGGTGGGGCAAGGACCCTTTTACCGCAGCCCTTAGCGCATTCGAGTTTATCGGCCCTTGCCGTTTCTCCCATTGGGATTCGGACGGCTGGCCGGTAGCTAAGACGCAAAACTCCGCATGGGTTCAGATCGCCGCTACGTCGATGGACCAGACGCGAAACACGATGACGGTGTTTCCCTCGCTGTTCAACGACAAGGCGATTGAGCGGTACGGAATCGATATCGGCAAGACGATCATCTATTCCGCGACCGGCAACCGCATTGAGGCCGTGACGTCGTCCGCTCGTGCCCTTGAAGGGGGGCGGGCAACTTTTAACCTCCTCAACGAAACGCAGCACTGGGTAGAGGCCAACGGGGGCCATGCCATGGCGATGACGATTGCAGGAAATCTTGCCAAGTCACGCGGTGGCGGTGCCCGTTCGATGGAGATTACGAACGCTCCCCTACCCGGTGAAGAGAGCGTTGCCGAGCGGACCTATCACGCTTGGGCCAAGCTCCGCGACAAGGACGTAGACACCCCCCGCCGTGCCGGTGTGTACTACGACAGCGTTGAAGCTCCGGCGTCCGTTGTCCTCGGTGACCGTGCCTCGCTTGAGGCGGGCATCATCGCAGCGCGCGGGGATGCTACGTGGCTTGACGTTGACTGGATCATTTCCACGATCTACGCGGGCACGTACCCCGCCTATCAGTCGCGCCGTATGTTCCTCAACCAGCTTGTCACGGACGAGGATTCCCTAATTTCGCCGGTGGCTTGGGATGCTTGCCAGACTGACGAAACCCTCAAGCGCGGTGACCGAATCACGCTCGGGTTCGATGGTGGCTCTACCGACGACGCAACAGCGTTGGTCGCTATGCGCATGTCTGATCGGCTCGTTGTCCCCATCGGTATTTGGGAACAGCCGGACGGCCCCGCTGGTGAGGGTTGGGAAGCACCCCGAGATCAAGTGGTTGACGCCGTTCACCACACTTTCGCCACGTACGACGTGGTCGGTTTCTTCGCGGACGTTGCTCTGTGGGAGGCCGAGGTCGAGGCGTGGTCCGAGGAATACCGCACGCGACTACACGTCAAGGCTTCTGGTAAGTCCACGGTCGGCCGAGACATGCGCGGTGGGCTCCCCGAACTGACACAGGCAAATGAGCGCCTAGTGGCCGCTGTTGAGGTGGGCCGGATCAAGCACACCGGACACCTCACGCTCAAGCGCCACGTAATGAACGCAAAGCGGAAGATCAACCGCTTTGGTGTCTCTTTCACCAAGGAGCACCGCGAATCCAAGCGCAAGGTAGACGGCTATGCGGCAATGCTGCTGGCCGATCTCGCGCGTCACAACCTAGTTGAATCTGGCAAGTTGAAGCGGCCCCGTACCGGCCGAGTTTGGGGCATCGGTGGCTGACATCAAGCGACGTCTAGAGCACTCTCTAGACCGACTACGTTACGAGTACGCCGAGCGGCTAGAAGAGATCGACCGGTATTACCGAGGTAAGCACGCTGGCCCGTACATGCCTCGCAACGCGAACGCCGAGTACAAGCTACTTGCCGAACGCGCCGTACATAACTGGCTCCCCTGGGTGGTAGCCGCTCCCCTACAGAATCTACAGGTTGACGGTTTCCGCCCGAGCGCGGGCAAGGGGACCGAAGTATGGGACGCATGGCAGAACAATCGGATGGACGCCCGACAGGGAATCGTGCATGAGGGTGCCCTAGTTTTCGGGCATTCGTACGTCGCTGTTGTGCCGGACGCCGAGGGCCCCAAGCTGGTACCGATTTCCGCACTGCGGGTTTGGGTTGCCTATGAGGACCCGGTCACCGACGAATTCCCCATGTACGCGGTGCAGATTTTCGAGCACCCCGACAGCGGAACGCTTACGGGCGCGCGCTACTACGACGAGCGCGAGATCATCGAAATCACGTACAAGGAATCGACCGGCACTTTTGGCGAGACGTACACCACGCCACAGATCGCGGGTCGCAAGCCTCACGGTTTCGGCGTTTGCCCGGTGGTGCGGTTCGCCGCAAATCTCGATCTACTCGGCCGGTCGGTTGGTCTTGTTGAGCCGCTGATTCCTGTATGCGACCGGATCAATCAGACGTGGTTTGACCTACTCGTTGCGCAGACGTACGGATCGTTCCGCGTGCGGTACGCAACCGGCATGGCTCCCCCGATGGACACCGACCCGAACACGGGCGAGGTGCGCACGGACCCCGAGACCGGAGACCCGCTCTACAAGCCCATCGGGTTTGACCCTACGCGGTTTTTGATGGCCGAAGATCCGGACACGAAGTTTGGCGACCTGCCGGAAACTTCGCTAGACGGATTCCTCAAGTCGCTAGAGCTGAATGTTCAGCACATGGCCGCTGTCTCGCAGACACCCCCGCATTACCTACTCGGCAATATGGCCAACCTGAGTGCCGACGCCCTAGCAGCCGCAGAAAGCGCACTGACCCGCAAGGTCGATGCGCTTAAGCAGACGTTCGGGGAATCCTGGGAAACGGTCCTACGCCTAGCCGCTAAGGCTCTCGGTAAGACCAAGCTATCGACCGACCGTAAGGCACAGGTCGTTTGGCGCGACACCGGCTCTCGTTCGCTGGCACAGACGGCCGATGCCTACGGCAAGCTGGTTCAGATGGTGCAGGTTCCGCCACAGGCTCTATGGGACAAGCTACCTGGTTTCTCGCAGACCGACGTAGACAAGTTCCATGAGTTCAAGGCCGAGGCCGATAAGCAGGCTCTAGCCATTGCAGCCAAGACGCCGGAACCTCCCCGGAACGTTCCGGAGAGCCCCGAGGGTCAGCAGCCACCACCCCCACCCGGTGGCCCTAAGTGACCGAACTAGACACGCTCACGCGCAGCTACCAAGCAGCGCAAGACAACGTGGCTAGTCGGGTTCTTTCGTGGCTTGTTCGGTGGTGGGTCGGGGTTGACGCTGGTTCGCTGGCCAACCCCGACCGACTGTTTGAGTCGTACCGCCAAGAGGTCGAGCGGGCACGCGCCGACTCCATCCGGCTAGCGCAGGGTCTACACAACGACGTGCGCAAGGCCGCTGGTCTCGGTGCCCTACCTGCCTCTCAGTGGGGTTCGGTCCGCCCCGGTGACGGTGTGGGAGACGCGTTTTATTCCGCTGTCTCCCCCGCCCGTGGCCGACTGGACGACCCCGACTTTGTGGCGGAGCTTGACCGGCTCATCCTCAACCCGCTTCACGAGAACACCGACCGCACGACTCTTGCCGCTGGCCGTAACACGCTGGCTGAGGCGCGAGAGAACGACCGGGAGGTTATCGGCTTTTACCGAAAGGCCGAGGCCGACCCGTGCGGGTTCTGCGCCATGCTCGCTAGCCGGGGTCTGGTGTACACGGACTCTCGTAATTCTTCGCGCCGTTCGCGCTCATTCCTGGATGACCAGAACCCCGAGGCGTATCACGCCAATTGCCGCTGTCAGACACTTCCCCTTTTCGAGGGTGTGCCCATGCCTGCCGAGGACCGAGAGCGTGCCGACCGTTGGCGCTCCCAGTGGAACGACACCGAGGGTTCCGGCGCATCGCAGCTAGCCAACTTCCGTAACGCGTTCCGACTGGAGAGCTAATGCCCGAAAAGCCCGAGGGTGCGACCACCCCCGAGGAGACGTCCCCCGAGGTAAAGCCCGAGGAGACCCCACAGACGCCACAGACGCCCCCTGCGGAGCCTGTGACACCACCGGTGACCGAGGAGACCACTCCCCCGGTTCCAGCCCCTCAGACGCCCGCACAGGGCTCCGAGGACGCAGCTAAGGCAGCAGCCGAAGCAGCAACTAAGGAAGCTGCCGAAGCAAAGGCCAAGGCAGCAGAGCTAGAGCTAGAGCTGAACCGTGAGCGCACCGCGCGCAAGCACGGAATCCCCGACGACCTTATGGGGATGCTCCGCCCCGACTCTCTAGAGGCGGACGCCAAGGCGCTAGCGACGTACGTCACCGCCAAGGGTTCAGCGCTTGGCACGGGCGGACTCGATCCGACCGACACCGACGACCCCACGGCCGAGGGCGAAGCGCTAGCCGACCGGCTCTTTTCCGCTAACCGTTACTTCTAGGAGTACCCCCTAAATGTCTGAGTTCATTAAGCAGCAGCAGAAGCTAGTTGGCGCTGCGCTACCACTTCTTAAGCGACAGATGATTCTGTCGGCTTTCATCGACAAGCAGTCGGCAGACGGCTTCAAGGGTGCTCAGGGCGACGTACTGAACATTCGCCGTCCGGCCGTTCTTGCCGCTCGCTCTGAGGCGATCACTCGCTCTAAGACGCGCTCGATCCAGACGGATGAGATCGTTGAGAGCACGATCCAGGTGAAGCTAGACACGCACGTTTACAGCGCTGTTGACATCACCGACGCCGAGGCCACGCTAGACATCGACTCGTTCGGCGCACAGATCCTCGCGCCACAGGTCGAGTCCATCGCTTCCGACCTTGACCTCAAGGTGCGCGACGCGCTAGAGACCCTGCCTGAGCTGACCGACGCCAACGGCACCCCGGTTGCTATCGGCCGCGACACCGACCCCGAGGTACAGGCCAAGAAGATTCGGTTTGCTATCCCGAAGCTGCGACAGCGACTGAACGCTAACCACGTTCCGGCCGGTGGTCGTGTGCTGCTTGTCGGTTCCGAGGTTGAGGCCGCGCTGATCAACGATCCGCACCTCACGCAGCTTGACCAGTCGGGCACCACGGACGCGCTACGTGAGGCATCCATCGGTCGCCTGTACGGCTTCACCATCGTTGGTTCCGATGTGATCGACCCTGACGAGATGATCGCCGTTCACCCAACGGCGTTCAAGCTAGCGCTTATCGCTCCCGTCGCTCCGGCCGGTGCCGCGTTCGCTTCCTCGCAGAGCGCCAACGGCGTTGCAGTCCGTTACATCCGTGACTACAACTCCGATAAGGCCATGGATCGCTCGTTCCTGTCGATCTACACCGGTATCTCTCCGGTCCTTGACCCGCTGGTTAGCGCCCGTGGTGAGTACGTGGACGCGACCGGCGCGAAGATCGCCAACCCAACGCCGGACACGATCATCAAGGCTCAGCTACGCGGCGTCAAGGTTGCCCTTGCGCCGGTAGAGGCACCGGCAGGCTAATCCTGGGGGACCTCTCCGGAATGTTCCGGGGAGGTCTCCCACCTAGGGAGGTTCAATTATGCCCGCCCTAGCGACGGTTGAGGATCTAGAGGCCCGTATGGGGGTCGAGTTCTCGGAACCCGAGAGCCTGGCCGCCGGTGCCGCTCTTGACGACGTGTCCGCGCTGGCACGGCTTTACGGTCTGCCGCTGTGGGGCATGAACGGCAACCCCGTTCCCGATGTGGTCAAGGGTGTTGTCCTCGCCGTAGCCGAGCGACGTATGCGTAACCCCGAGGGTTACGTTTCTGAGATGGCCGGTGAGTATTCCTACCGGCTCCCCGAAGCAGGTTCAGCCGGTCTCTTTTTCCGGCCCGATGAGCTAATGACGATCCGTCAAGCGTCGGGCCGAACTGGTCTCGTGTCCATCCCCGTTAACCGGCCGGTGATTGTCGCTAAGCGACTTCACTACCCGCACGGGAAGGATTACAGCCGTGGCGATTTTTGATCGCGCCCCGGTACCCATCACGGTTTATCCCGCTGTGTTCGTTGACGACGGATACGGCGGGACCAAGCCGGGTGAGGGTGCCCCGGTACAGGTTCGCGTAATCGCGCAACCTATGAGCCCGGATGATCCGAACGGCTGGACGCAACCCCGCCGTTACAAGCTACTCGGCAAGAACATGCCCGCTGGCCCGTGGTCCCGAGTGACCATGTTCGGCGTTGAGTGGTCGGTGGTGCGTCCCCCGCTCAAGCGTGACTATTCAGCGCGTACACGGTTCTACTCGGCCGAGGTGGTGGAACGTGGCAAGTCTGCGTAGCAACCTCGGTCGGCAGATCGCCAACCTTCCCGGTGTCAACGATGCCGTACACGACGAGGCACAGCGACGCGCGTACAAGGTCCGTTCCGCTGCATCGTCCCACCGAATCACCGGTGACTTTGCAGCGTCCGTAAAGGTCGTCAAGGCCAGTGGTCCGCACCGACGCCAAGACTGGCTAGTTGCCATCAATGACCCTAACGCGATCTCGATCAACTGGGGTCACATCGACAGCAAGTCGGGCCGCCCCGTGCGAGGAATCCACGCAATCGAGAAGGGGCTTGAGTGAGTACCCCCATTCTTCCCGACGTTGAGGCGCTGGTTCTCAAGGCCCTACGCGCCCGCCTAACGGCCGTTCGCAGCGTGATTGAGCTACCGGCCGACTGGGACGCCGCAAGCCCTCTCGTGACCGCACGTCGCGTTGGCGGGGCCGCTCCCGATCCTCGGTTCGTAGACCGTGCGCTGATGGATGTTCAGTGCTGGCACACCGAACGGCGCTCAGCTTCCCGCCTAGCGCGTGAGGTTCGCGCGATTCTCGTTGATGCGTGCCGCACCAAGGTTGGTGACGACGAGGGGTCGCTAGCTAGTTTCACCGAGGTTTCCGGCCCCTGGTCCCCCGGCCCCGAGGATCACGCCAACTTGTCGCGGTTCATTGCGACTTACCAACTGACAGCGCGACCCGCACGAAAGGCATAACCCATGGCGCTAGAAGATTCCGACGTTGTTCTACCCGGTACCGGTTACGTGTATCTCGGTAACCCCAACCTCACCAAGCCAACCGGTTCATTTGACCCGCTGGCCCCCGGTACTGGTTGGGACTCGGTAGGGCACACGTCGCTAGAGAACGGCATCGAGTTTGGCCGTGATGGCGACGACCCCGAGACGCGCGGTTCGTGGCAGAACCCGAAGCTACGAACCACCAACCCGGACGTTACGTACTCTCTCACGCTGAATGCCCTACAGGCGTCCGCCGAGACGTACGGCCTTTACTTCGGTGCTGGCCCCGGTGCGACGCAGCCTGACGGCTCGTTCAAGATTCCGGCCAAGCCAACGGCACAGGCTAAGGCGCTACTTATCGTGCTCGTGGACGGTACGCAGATGCTACCTATCTACTTCCCGAATGTGTCGCTACTCGGCTCAGACGCGATCACCTTTGACCCGACCGCGCTGCTTGAGTTCCCGATCAAGGGAACCATTCTCGCCGGTTCCGATGGGTCGCTTGGTGACATTGACGCGTTTGTTGCACCGGGCCCCGCCACGCCGTAACCAGTCCGGAACGTTCCGGATTGCTTAACTCCCCTCCCCTACAGTTCTGGTCCCTCTGTAGGGGAGGGTTTTACCTCACAGGGACCGAGGGACCAAACACATGGGTAACAAGCTGACTTTTGATGACCTGATGGCTGAGGTAGCGGAGAGCTATAAGGCTGTCGAGTTCACCGGCCCCGATGGGGTCGCTTACAACCTTCGCGCCGTTCCGGTCCTCCCCCGCCATGAGCGTACGGCAGTGACCGACGCCGTAAAGGTTGTCAACTCCAAGGACGCTGAGGCAGACGCGCAGGAAGACGCAATCGACGCCGTACTACTCGCAGTTGTCGATAACACGGACGGCTTCAAGGCTGTTCTAGACGCGCTCCCCCTCGGCGCTAAGGGCAAGCTGATTCAGGCTTGGAGCGAGGCGACGCAGGCCCCGGAAGCCTAATTCTCCGCGAGATGATCGATAAGCACGGGGCGGAACTGTACGCCGACTTTCAGCGCTGCTACGGGATGCGTCTTTCTGACGCTGTCTCCGGCGCTGTCTCTCCGCGTTCCTGCCTCGCGCTTGTCGCCCACCTCCCGGAGACTTCCGCATTCGTGACGGCCGCTCGTGGTGGCCGTGAGCACACCGGATGGGACACGACGGCTTACCTGTTGGCATGTCTTATCGACTCGGTGAATATGACTACTTGGGCGGTCAACGCTCAGAACGCAAAGCGCAAGCCCAGTAAGCCCAAGCCCTTTGAGCGACCGGGTACGCGTGCACGCAAGTACCGCGCTGCGGAAACTCTCATCCGAAACAATCCGCACGCGATGCCAATTCCTGAATACCGGTTGCCCAAGCCCTAGGGTCTGCCTCGCGTGCCTCACCCTAGGGGGTACGCATGGCCGGTCCGGGCGGGTCCGAAGCGGGCCGCGTAGCGATTCGGGTTCTTCCCGACACTATGCGGTTTGCTCCATCGCTACAGCGGTTCCTAGACCGCATCGAGCGCCGGACCCAAGTACGAGTAAACATCGACGTTGATACGACGTCCGCCGCCGCAGACCTTAACCGGGTGCTGGGTGACCGGGACATCAACGTCAACGTCAACGCCGATACGGCGGACGCTGAGGCCGCGCTAGCCCGAGTAGCGCGAGACCGAACGGCAACCATTGATGCCGACGTTGACCGGGGCGGACTGTCCCGCGCGGGCGGCGCAATCTCGGGCATCCTGGGTTCGCTCGGGAGTGTTGCCGGTGTAGCCACTAAGGCCAGTATCGGGGTAGGTGCCATCGGTCTAGCCGGTGTTGCTGCGGGTGCCGCTCTCGCTGCGCTACCGCTGGCAATGATCGGCATCGGCGCTATGGCTATCGCGCAAAGCGAGACGCTACAGGCCGAGATGACCAAGGCTACGGACGCCATTAAGTCCGAGTTCGGCAAGGTGGCCGAGCCACTGGGTAAGGCGCTTATCGACTCGATGCCCGCCGTTCAAAGCCTAGTTGGTGAGCTTGGCCCACTGTTCGCCGCTGGTGCGCAGTGGGTCAAGCCTATGGTCGAGGGTTTCACCGGTCTAGCGTCCAACGCTCTACCGGGCCTTACGACCGCAATGCAGAACCTAGGGCCGGTAGTTGAGGGCATGTCCTCGGGTCTCGGTTCCCTTGGCACTGGCCTAGGGTCCATGTTCGCGTCAATGAGCGAGCACGCGACCGGTGCCGGTGCCGCTATGGAATCGCTGTTCAGCGGACTAGGCGATATCCTCGCCGCCCTCGGTCCCCTACTCGGTGGCCTAGCGTCGGCATTCGCCCCCCTTTTCGATGGAGTGTCGGCCGGTCTCGTCACGCTGCTTGACGGTCTGACGACTGGACTAGTTCCCGCCGTCCAGGCAATCGCGCCTCTCGTTGGTCAGCTTGCACAGGCTCTAGGCGGTGCGCTCGGTGCCGCTATTCAGGCGATCATGCCGGGCCTTACGGCATTCGCTCAGGCCGCGCTGCCAGCGATCACGTCCGCTATCACCGCGCTTACGCCGGTACTGACCAGCCTTACCCCGGTATTCACGCTACTGGGGCAGGTTCTCGGCACTATCGTTGCGCAAGCGGTCGCGCTTGTCGTGCCACCAATTCAGGCACTCGTACCGGTTATCTCGCAAATCCTCATGGCGGTACTTCCGCTAATTGAGTCGCTGGTAACCGGACTGGCCCCGATCTTTATGCAGCTCGCCCCGCTGGTCACTCAGCTTGGCACGCTGCTAATGACGCTGCTAGCTCCCATTCTTGAGGTGCTACCCACGCTCATTGCGCCGATCCTGGATGCGCTAAACATCCTGATTCCGCTATTCGTGGACATCGCAACTCAGATCATGGGTGCGCTTGGCCCGAGTCTCGGTGAGCTGATGGAGTCTTTCGTTGCCATCGCCACCGCCGTAACGCCACTCCTCCCCCTACTCGCGCGGCTTATCGACGCAGCACTACGCGTGCTTGTCCCGGTAATCACTCCGGTCATTCGCGTTGTCGCTCAGCTCGTTTCGGGAATCGTGGCCTCTCTGGTTCCGGCTGTTCGCCAGATCATCACGTGGCTATCCAACTGGATTACCAAGCTGACGAACACGCTTAGCTCTATTCGCTCGTTCTGCATTGACGCGGTGCGTTTCTTCCGTGGCATTTGGGACGGGATCGCGCCCCTACCGGGGCAGATCGAACAGGGCTTCAAGTCGGCCATCAACGGAATCATCGGCGTCATCAACCGGCTTATCGGCGCGTACAACGCGATCCCCGGTGTCCCTGACATCGGCAAGGTATCGACGTATCGCATGTCTGTCGCGGACGACACAGACGGCTTTGGCGCGTTCTCGCTGATGGCTGCACCTATGCCTATGGGCATCTCGACTCTCGCCGCATCCCCGATGCTGCGCACGGTCGATAGCCCACTAAAGGCGCTCACGGAGCTACCACAGGCGGACGGCGCATCTCTCGCCGTCAACGACGCTATGCGCAAGTCCCTGGACGCGCAGCGCGGTTCCGACACGACGACTACGCGACCGGCGCAGAACGTAACGGTTAACGCCGAGACGAACGCCGACCCTGCGGAAATCGGGCGTGAAGTGGCTTGGGTTCTTCGGACCTCGGGCCGCTAACCAGTCCGGAACGTTACGGGGTGGTCGGGTACTCCCCCGGCCACCCCCTCTACCTTGGCGGTTTCATTGCTTGACTGGACAATCTCTTACGGCCCTCTCACCATCGGTGACGCCGAGACCCTACCCGCTGTCAACTTCACCAACTTTGACCCGCTCACCATGCCGGACATTCGGACCAATGACGTAACGCTTATCCAGCGGGACGGACTATGGGCCGGTGACGATTACATGGGTGGTCGCACCATTGCGCTAAGCCTTGAGGTGCAGGCGCTTACGCCCGACGAGTTCAACAGCTCGGTCAACCTGATCATGCGCGCATTCTCCCCCGGTGTCGATGGTGAGACCCCTCTCACGTTCCAGATTCCCGGACTCTGTAACGGACGCGCCGCAAGCATAAACGCCCGTACGCGCAAGCGCTCTGCACCGCTTGACGCATCGTTCGCGCGCCTGTCGTGCGCCTTTGAGATCGAGCTATTTGCCACCGACCCCGTGATTACCGCCGTTGACACGACGAGCATCACGCTTAAGAAGGGTGTTACGTCGCGTATCTCGGTGGACGGTACGCGCTCGATTACGCCGCACCTGGCAACAGGCGTCAAGGTGACCGACCCCAAGCTGACGAACGCCGTTACCGGCGATGTGCACAACATCACTGGCAGCGGCACTTTCACTATCCCCGTGGCTCAGCGTCCGTCGTTCACGCCCGGTGATCACTACCTCACCATGACGGATAGCGGGACGGACCCGACCGGACAAGTATGGCTGACCATGCGAGACGAGTGGATCTAATGGCGACTTACCGCGTACTCCTATACAACATGAAGACTCAGACGGTGTACGCCGAGATTCCGTTCTCGTCGCTGTCTTACTCGTACGTCATGGATGAGGCCGGAAATGCCACCGTGGAAGTCCCTATTGGGGTTCCCAAGATCGACGGCACTCCCCTTACACCGGCTGACCTCTTTCCGGTCCGAACCGGCATTGCCATTCAGCGAGACACTGAGCTTGTGTGGGGTGGTCTCGTATGGGCCTACCGTCTCAACCTGACTGCCCGTACTATCGCGCTCTCGGCGTCGGGGTACCTCTCGTATTGGGCTAAGCGTCAGACTGGCTATACCGGAGTCAAGTTCAAGAACATCGAGCAGACGCAGATGATCGAGAGTTTCATCACGGGTACGGCTAACGCTATCGGCACGGATACGTCACGCATGACGAGTACCAGCATGGTACGAACGCGCACATGGAATCCGTACGAGATGAAGCCGCTGTCCGATGTGTTCATGGATCTTGCCGACGACATTACGTCGATCGATCCGGCATCCGGCAAGTACGGCGGTGGGTTCTTCCTGTACTTCGAACCCTATTGGGTGACCGAGGGAACCAAGGTTGGCAACCGTGTACGCAATACGGCCAACCGGCATCCTTACGACTCGGGCAAGTCGCTACAGCAAGGGGTCAACTGCGAGTTCCCCGACATCTCCGTGGACGGAACGAGCCTTGCCGCCGCTGCATTCGCTGTAGGCGCGACGGACGGCACGGCCTCTGTGACTCCATTCAAGACGGATACAAACCCCGCGCTACTGACGCAGATTCCGCAAGTGAACGTGGTGCTCAACGAGACCAGCGTCAAGCAGGCTACCTCTTTGCAGTACAAGGTACGCAGCGCGCTTGCGTTCGGATCGGCCCCGGTGATTCTCCCAAAGGCCGACACGTACCCCGGCCTGTTCTCTCCATTGGAACTACAGCCCGGTATGCGCGCGGGCATCACGACTGATGACGGTTTCCTCGGTCTCGTGAACGCCGAGTACGTCATCACCGAGACTGCCGTTTCCGTGGCCTCTGATGGGTCCGACCGGCTCTCTCTCACGCTCGTTCAGTCTGACCTATTCAAGGAAACGGAGGGTGCATAAATGGCACGTCCAGGGACCACTAGCCCGGATCTAGTCTCAGAGCTACGGGCGATGAAGACGCGCCTAGAGGCGCTAGAGCGCAAGCCCATCCCGCAGACCTCATATGACCAGTACCCATGCGTTGAATGGTCGGCCACCCCACGCGGTCCGGTCGCTGGGAATGTCTGGTCGTCGGTGAGCGTGGCCAACGTGACCGGTCTGCGCTACGACCGCATCGAGTCCAAGTTCCTGGCTTACGACGTGCGCCCCGGTCGTTCCGAGGCCGAAGTACGACTAGCCGCATTCCGTCACTCTTACGGGAGTTCGCTAAAGGAGTGCGTGAGCGCGACAAGCACTGTCCGACTTACGGGCAACACCTCAAATGTCGTGTCGGTTTCCAAGTGGCGATGGATTCATGGGATCGAATTCGGGTGGGACTACACCGACAGCGACGATGCCATTTACACAATCGAGCTACAGCACCGCAACCCGAATGACTGCCTACGTAAGGAAGATCCGGCACGGCAGGTTTTCGGCCCGTACAAGGACAGCGACAAGTCCCCACCTAGCGGTTACGGCCAGCTCTTCTACAACAACGGCGAGCGCCAGGGTGTTTGGATTTGGGGTAACCGGATGCGTTACACCTCTAGTAACACGTGGGTTGACTCTGGGACTCCGGCCCCGGTCGCATGGAACGACCTTCCGGGTAGCTGGGACGGAAAATACAACCTGTCTCAGATGCATTACTGCGTTGGAGTCCCCCAGGATCGCGCGCCCGGTGCCAGCGAGAACGGTTGGTTTTGGATCGTGGGCGGTAACGCAAAGATCGTCCGCCCACCGAACATCAACGAACCCGTATTCACCGTATAGGAAACCATGAGCCTAGACAGCATTCCCGCTGGTCTTGACGTGGTAATCCCCTCCCTTCTGTTCGTCTTCCTTTCGCTCCAGAAGTGGAAGCGTGGACTAACGGACACGTGGCGGGACATTGCCGAGTCGCAATCACAGCGGGCCGAGCTACTAGAAAAGCAAGTAAACGAACTGACTATCCAGGTTAAGGCGCTGCGTATCGAGAACGGCCAGCTACGCCGAATGCTTGAGGCCGAGGGTATGACCAGTCCGGAACGTTCCGGACTGGTAGGGGAGGACTAATGGCAACACTGTTCAATCTACCGGCATCCGTGCCCACCGTTACGCTTCATGGTCGCTACGTCGGGCCGGACGGCCGTCCGCTACGCGGTTGGGTCGAGATCCTGGCCCCCACTCCCCTAACATTCCCGAACGCCGACGTGTTCGTTACGGGCCCGGTGATTCTTCCGCTGGACGCCGAGGGCAAGTTTGATGTAACGCTACCGGCCACGGACGTTGCAGGCAGCAACCCCACCGATTGGGCCTACTGGATCACGGAGCGCCTACAGGGTGTTGCGGACCGACAGCCCTACGCGATCAAGCTACCCAAGTCCCTAGTCGATCCCTACCTAGATGAACTTGCGCCGACCGACCCCGGAACGCCGAACTACGTTGGCGTAGAGGGCAGTCGTATCTATCAGGGGACGGCGACCCCACCGGCCGGACTCGGCAAGCATGGCGACATGTACGTACGTACCGAGGTCACCCCGCCGTTCCTAGGGATCACAGACACGCGCCTTACCACGTACGCCAAGGTGAACAGCACGTGGACTCTCCAGACCGGAGAGATTCGCGGACACAACATCTACGTCAACAACGAGTCAACCGGTAGCAGCCTGACCAAGCCCGGTGACCTACTCATCCGGTCGGACACTGGCGACTTTTGGCAGCGTGACGCGTCCGGATGGGGCACCGCAAAGGGCAACCTCAAGGGCCCCAAGGGAGACAAGGGAGACAAGGGAGATACCGGCGCACAGGGCATCCAGGGTGTAAAGGGCGACACCGGCCTACGTGGTCCAGACGGCAGCAAGGTGTACGCCTCTGCCTTGGGGTCCGACTTTGACGACGTCGGTGTGGCTGGTGACTTCGGCATCCGAACGGATACCGGAAATCTTTACCAGCATGACGGAACAACTTGGATCAACAAGGGAAGCATCCGAGGTCCCATCGGTGCTACCGGCCCAAAGGGCGACACAGGCGACACAGGGCCTATGGGGCCAGCGGGCAAGGACGGCACCGGCTCGGGCACCGTAACCGCTGTAAACGGCGTACAGCCCAACGCACAGGGTGTTGTGACCCTCTCCCCCGCCGACGTCGGTGCTCTCCCTCTGTCGGGCGGGGATCTCACCGGCTCCACCACCATCCGAGCGACGGGGCACCCATTTACCGCGTTCAGCGGCGACGGTACAACGTACTTCCGTGTGACCGACGCCGGACATGCGTACAGCAACAGCCTACGAAACACGATGTATAACGTGGGCATCGGTCCGACTACCGTTGACTTTGCCGGTGGTACGTACGTTCTCGGTTTCCGTGATGCCTCGGTGGTCCCAACGGCCAACCCGAGCGGCGGGGTCGCGATGTACTCCGAGGGCGGCGCGCTCAAGGTCGTTACACCTAACTCCCGTTTCACCGTAGTTGAGCCTGTACCGCTGGCAACTAAGGGCACCGCCAACGGTGTTGCCTCGCTCGGATCGGATGGCAAGGTTCCAAGCGTTCAACTTCCGACCATGCCCGGCGGTGGCGCTAAGAACACGTGGACGCCACAGGCTCTCGGGTTTGAGGCGTGGTCGGTTGATCCGGGCGCGGTGGCTAACCCTTCGGCCAAGTACCTTACGCCGCAGCGTCTTTACCTGACCGGCTTCAACATCACGGAGAACACGACGGTTAACCGAATCGTCATGTGGGCCCGTGGCTACGGTGGTGTTTCCAGCAACCGCTACCGCGCGGGTATCTACCGAGAAAGCGGAGTTGGTACCGGCTCCCTGGTCGTTCAGACGGCCGGTGTCGCGCTGACCATGGCGGGTCAGGAAGCGGGCGCAATGCCCGAGAACAAGACGAACCACATTGGTGCGGTGCCTATGACGATCACCACCACCACGCTTACCCCCGGTCGCTACTGGGTGGCGTGGTCGCTGGTCACGGGTGGCACGGCCGATTTCTCGTTCTTCCATGTGCAGAACGAAAGCCCAATTGGAACCGCCAACTTTTGGATGCCTGGTTCGCCGTGGGCGCGCGCTTGGTACCAGTCGGGCCAGACTAACGCGAACCTACCGGCGACGCTGAATCAGGCAGCAAGCGGCGCGCTGGCTAACCATGACTATCCGATCATGGCGCTAGCGCGCGTCTAACCTCTCCGGAACGTTACGGGGTGCTTCGCTCGAATTGTTCGGGCAGGGCACCCCCCTTTTGAAAGGCATTACCAGTGAAGCTAGTTACCCGCGCACAGTGGGGCGCACGTAAGCCGGACAACGGTCACGCGGTCGTAAGCTCGAACTACGGCGTTAAGGTCCACTACCTAGGCACGGCGTACAGCGCGGACGTTCATAGCACGTGTGCCGCGTACATGCGCAAGCTACAGAATCAGCACATGAACGGTAACGGTTGGGCCGACATCGGTTACAACTTCGCTGTCTGCGAGCACGGTTACGTGTTTGAGGGCCGAGGGCTGAACGCTCAGAACGCAGCGAACGGCAACACGACGCTCAACCGCAACCACTTTGCAGTTCTCGCGTTCGTCGGTTCCTCGGGGCACACGACCCCAACCGCTGATCAGGTACAGGGCATCCGCGACGCCATCGCCTACAACCGCGCACACGGGGCCGGTAAGGAGATCCGAGGTCACCGCGACGGGTACGCAACGGCTTGCCCCGGTGGTGCGCTGTACAAGATGGTTCAGGACGGTTCGCTAGAGCCGGTGTCGGCACCGGCCCCGATGCGGTACGAGCCGTTCCCCGGTGTGAAGTTCTTCCGGAAGAAGCCGAACAGCCCGATCATCACCGCCATGGGCAAGCGCCTTGTAAAGGTGGGGTGCTCGGCATACAAGGTTGGCCCCGGTTCCAAGTGGACGAACGCCGACCGCGAAAGCTTCAAGAAGTTCCAGCGCAAGCTAGGTGACGCCCCGGCGTACTGCGATGGCTGGCCCGGTCGCAAGCAGTGGGACGCGCTCAAGGTTCCGAAGGTATGAGTAAGCATCAACGAGAGGTAAACACAATGCAGTTCGTCAAGGCTCACGCGGCACGCTTCTACGCGGTTGCGGTCGCGCTGTTCGCCCTAGTGGCGCACTACGTGCCGGAGCTACCAACGGAGCTAGCCCTAGGTCTAGTTGCCGCCGTTCTTGGTGTTGGTGAGGCAGTCCAGCGCACCGAGGACAAGAAGACGGCACAGGCGTACGCCACCGACCCGCGCAACTGACGCGATCCCTGATGGGTGAGAACCACCTATCAGGGAGGCACAGTTGAGGGACGTTGCACTCATCGGGCGGGCACGGTCGGGGAAAGACTCGGTCGGTGCCCGCTTGATGACCCGGTTCGAGTACACGCGCCGTGCGTTCGCGGACCCGCTTAAGGACATGGCGCTAGAGATCAATCCTTGGGTGCCCACCTCCCCCGGTGTCATGGTGAGGCTTCACCGGCTCATTGCTGATGTGGGTTGGGAGTACGCCAAGGACACGTACCCCGAGGTTCGCCGCATCTTGCAACACACCGGGCAGAGCGTCAGGCAGCGTGACCCCGACTACTGGGTAAACGCACTCATCAACGAACTTGCGCACGGCGGACGCCCGTACGTCGTAACGGATGTGCGGTACCCCAATGAGGCCATAGCGCTACAGCGCCGAGGGTTCCGACTCGTCCGTGTGATCCGACCCTCTCTAGGCGACCCCTCCCCCAACGCGCACGAGAGCGAGACCGCACTAGAGGGGTTCCCCGTAGGCGTAACCATCATGAACGACAGCACACTTGCCGAGTTGGCCGCACAGGCTGACAGCATCGCGCGCTAAGACTGGCCCCCATGGCTCACGCTGTGGGGGCTTTTTGCGTCCCTGACCAGTCCGGAACGTTCCGGGGTGGTCCGTTCGGACGAAGTTTGAAGTTGGGGTTTGACACGCCCCGTGGATAGGTCTAGTGTTCTTCTTGTGAGGCCGACACGGAGTCAGCCGGAAACAGACAGGGGTAGGGAAATGGCAGCGAATACGGTTACGGTCGGGGACGTCACCACCGCTGGTCACAAGGTCGGCCGTCTGGGTAAGGGACAGACGCCGCACTTCCTGACCGACGCGAGCGAGACGGCGTGCACCGGAAAGCCCACTACCCCCGCCGACGACTTCAACGCAGAGATCAACCTGTGCAAGACTTGCGCAAAGCTGTTCACCGCAGCAACCGCAGCGACCACCACCACCGAGGAGAGCGACACCGTGGCCGAGACCGAGACCGACACCAAGCCCAAGACGGACGCCGAGACGCTGGCCGAGGTCACCAAGGATGTTGAGAACCTGATTGACGTTCTCTCCACCCTGGCCAAGGGCGACGCCGACAAGATCACCAGCACTCAGGCACAGGCGAACGCCGAACTCCTCAAGATCAGCGCCGCCAAGCGGGCCCCGCTGTCGATGCGACTCAAGGAAGCTGTCGCCGCCGCAAAGGGACGGACCACCACGGCTGTTGTCAAGCCCGAGACCACCACGGTTGAAGAGATCCCCGGTTACGCCGAGATCATCGACAATACGTCGGACAAGATGGCCGAGGGCATCCGCGCCGAGGTCTCGTCCCAGGAAACGGCCCGCGTGCTGGCTGAGGCCATCTTGGACGCCCGACTCCGGGTCGCGGACAAGAAGGGTCGCCCGGACCTCAAGGGTACGCGTCAGGCGTCCAGGGACCTTGCCGGTCGCATCAAGGATGCCGCCGCCGAGAAGCTGATCAAGTCGGGTTACAAGAACGACAAGGCCGACTTTGACGACCTGATGGAATCGCTCCAGGAGAAGATCAGCTACCAGATGACTGCGGTTCTCCCGCAGTTCGTTCGGACGCTGGACGACTCCCCCGAGCAGGCGGCCGAACTGTTCCCCGCGCTGGTCGGTGAGGCCACCGAGGAACGCCCCCTCTCCGCGATTCTCTTTGATGAGTACAAGATTGACCCCGAGTCCCGCGCCGAGCGTGCGGCCCGGAAGCGTGCGGAGACCAAGGCCGCTAAGGAACTTGCCGAGCGTCGCGCGGCCGGTGAGCTGACGGACGGTTCCGAGAACGACGGAGAGGGAGAGGGAGAGGGCAACGGCGGTGGCACCGACGAGAAGTCGGCGTTCGACAAGGCCAGCGCCAAGCTGGACAAGGCCGCTAAGGACGTCGTCTCGGTGGTGGCGAACGCCGAGGAGTACAGCGACGAAGAGCGCGAGAAGCTGCGCAAGCAGATCACGGACGCGTTGAGCAAGTTCGGTGACGCGCTCTCCAAGCTCAGCTAGTCGGCATCATCTAGGGGCCCCGCTCGAACCACTCGGGCGGGGCCCCTCCCCTAGCACTCCGTAACGTTACGGAGTGGACGCAGAGTGACGACACGTAAACTGAGAGTGGACATGGACAAGGCAGACCTTGTTCCGGTCGGTGAGTTCGACTGGACAGACGACTACTCGTATCAGCGCATCCTGACTTGCAAGAATCACCCGACCGCGCGGTACTCCACCAAGAACCCTTGGATGCGCAGCCTTGGGGTAATCCGTCTCCCCGAGGGCGACATCCCCCGGACGAACACCGGAGAGTGCACGTGCCCGTTTCGTGACTTGGTGGTCATCGTGTCCGAGTCACAGCCGGAGGAATGATGACCACCGCTGAACAGTCCCCCGAGATCATCGGGCGCGAGATCCTGCGCCTTGACGCGGAGACCGAGCGGGACGGCCACCGGTGGGGCAAGACTCGGCGCAAGGAAGTACAGGCACGCGTCACGGCCCTACGTTGGGCCTTGCACGTCTCGTTGACGGCCGACACCTCCCGACCCCCAGGGGGCGAGGTTGAGGCGTTCCTAGGGGCTCTCAGGGCCCCGGAAGGGGGTAAGCAGTGACCGACTTCCGCGACATGCAAGAGTCACTGCTAGACGTGATCCGGGGGCGCATCCTGCCCGAGGACCGCGAACGGTTCGATGCAGCACGTAGGGCGATGGAAGAACCCAAGGTCACCCCCTCGGGGACGATGGACTTTGCAGCCACACGCGACGCGCTAGAACGCATGAAAGCCGTTGTGTCTGACGCGCTGGCCAAGGTGCCCGAACCCGATCCGCTCAACAAAGGAGAGACCGAAGATGACCGCTGATGACCTAATCGGCATGTTCCACTGCTTCGGATGCCGCGTCTCGTTCATGGCGTGCCCCGACTGCGTGACGACGATCCGCGTTGACCCCATGACCAACCGCCCCCCGGATGTGGCCATTGTGGACGGCAAGCCGGTTAACGTGAAGCCGGACCCCGAGGGCGCGCACCGGTCCGTACAGCAAGCGGTGTGCGACGCGTGCGTTGGTCTGCGAAATGCACGGTTCGAGAGGGGCGGCCCCGACGCCGTTCACATTGAAGGTATCTGGGAAGCATGGCGGGATCGTCACCGCCGAGCCCACGCCTGACACCCTCCGCCCCACCGGGCCCCGGACTCAACCCCACAGCGGGAAGGGTCCGGGGCCTCTTTGTGTGTTGAGTGTCGATTCTCTACCTCTAATCAAGTCACCATAAGAAAACCTATAGACAACCCGAAAACACCGCCGAGAACAGCACTCAGCACACCGCAAGCCACTCGATCTCTGGGAAGGGAAGATTCCTACCCGAGAGGGGCCAAGAGTGGCCAGCAAGGTAAGCACGATCCAGCGGGGCGGTTCCCGCTTCTACGTCAACGCCGAGACCAAGGAAAAGGTACCGGGTGTCACCTCGGTTGTGGGGATGCTCCCTAAGCCCTTCCTACAGTTTTGGGCGTCCAAGATGACGGCCGAACTCGCCGTGGATTCCCTGCCGTTCGTTCAGCAGATGGCCGAGCGCGACCGTGACGGGGCGGTTGATTACCTCAAGGGTGCCGCGCGCCGGTACACCAAGCTGCGGGCCGGTATCGGCTCGGATGCGCACGACCTGTTTGAGCGCCTGATTCGGGGTGAGTATGTCCCCCGCCGTCTTCACCCGGACATGCAGCCGTACGCCGACAACTTCCGTGACTTCCTTGACAAGGTTCAGCCCGAGCTACTGCGGGCCGAGGATGTGGCTTGGAGCGACACGCACAAGTACGCCGGATCGTTCGATGCGCTGCTACGCGTCAAGGACGAGAACGGCGAGATGGTCACGGTTATTGCCGACTGGAAGACGTCCAAGGCCACGTATCCGGACGTTGCCCTACAGATGGCTGCGTATGGCTTTGCCGACAAGCTGATTGACCCCGAGGGCAACGAGGAACCCATGCCGCACATCGACGCTGCGGCGGTGCTCCACATCACCGCTGATCAGTGGTCGTTCAAGCCGGTGCGGTTCGACGTCGAGGTATTCGGGCATTTCCTCACACTGCGGAAGACGTTCGATTGGGACCGCGAGGTTTCTAAGACGGTCATCGGCAAGCCTTACGCGTCGGGCGGTGCCTCTGGCATGGTGACGGGAACGCAGCGTCGGGGCCGCTGATGTGTCGTGAGTGCAGCCGCAATTCCGGTCACAAGCTGGACTGCTCACAGCGATAAAGCGCGCAAGCTACACGATCTCTGATTATTAGAGAGGGGCGAGCGGCGGAACGGTCGGCAAGGATCACCAATCCGGAACGTTCCGGATTGGTACGGGACACGACCGCGTACCCCGCTCCCCCTCTCGTCACAAAGAATCAGACGAGAGGTAGAACGCATATGGCTGGCCTGCGCATTTTCGAGACCGACCCTGCGGCAAAGCCCAAGCCGCGACAGTTCGCAGACGACTTTGTCGGTCGCTTCCGCTCGGGCCGGATGGTGGGTAACCGCCCCGAGTCGCTTGCCACTTGGCGCGTGACGACCGGTGACCCCGAAGTTGCCGACGCGGTGACCAAGCTCATGGGCGGAACGTCCAACGAGTGGGAGACCACGGGCGAGGACTTTAACGAGATCGTCACCGAGACGGACAAGGTTCTCATCGTCATTGAGAGCCCAAAGGCGCTTACGGCGGATATGAAGCTGTGGGGCCGCTCGGGTCTCATCCATCACTGCGATGGTGTCGAGTTCCTTTCCCCGGAAGAGGACGCCGGGCAGGCGTGCGGTTGCCCTCCCCTGATGGAAGACCGCAAGGCACACGCTAAGTCTGGCCGTGGTCCGTCGCCTTACACCAACCTGGTTTTCCGTCTGGCCGAGGACTACCACCTTGGTAAGTTCCGATTCCAGTCCACCTCATGGAAGCTTGTTGAAGTTCTCCACGAGATCGACAACGCGCTTTCCATGGTCAAGGGTGAGGCGCTGGCCGAGCTTTCGCTAGAGCTGGTCGAGTTCACCACTAAGGCCGGTCGGGATGTTTCCTACCGCAAGCCTGTCGTAAAGGTCCTCAAGCCTTACGCCGATGCCGTATCGGACGCGCCGGACACCGACTACTAAACCCCTCCCTCCCCCGCACTTTCTGACACTCATCTAGGAGAGATTCCCCATGGCGTTCTACCTTGTTACCGATGGCAAGACCAACGAGTACGGCGAGGCTGACACGTTCGTTGTCCGCGCGAGTGGCGTTCGTCAGGCTGTCTCGCTGGCCCCGGTCCTCAACTCTGCCGATGCCGAGGTTGTGAAGCTGGACGACGGCCGCGACGTGCCCCACGCTGTCATCCTGTCGTCTCTCGTTGACCACACCTCCGAGGTTGCCGAGCCCGCCGACACCGTCGAGACCACGTCCACCGAGACGGCCGAAGTTCTGCCGGTCGGTGCCCCCGTCTCCACCGGCTACGCGGTGATCTAGTGGGTAAGCGCGGGGTTGTCACGGACTATGCGGGCGAGGAACTTTACAAGGGTGACCTTGTGGCCTATGCCGCGCGTCAGGGTAACCGCGTGCGCATGACCGATGCTCGGGTTGAGAAGGTGACCACTCGTGTTGCGGGTGGTCGCCTACTCCCCATGCTCAAGGTCAAGCCCACCGGAGATGAGTCGGGTTTCACTCGCCGTAAGTCGCAGCGATCCGTATGGGTTGCCGCTGAACATGTCCGGCTAATCCTGCCCGGTGAGGCAGGCGAATAACGCCGGACCCGATAGGGCCCCGTGCCATGGCTAACCGCTGTGGTGCGGGGCCCTTTTTGCGTTCACCACTCCGGAACGTTCCGGAGTGCTCAGGAGGATTCATGGAACGGTTTCTAAGCTATACGACTTCCCCCGCCCTCGGGGATATTCGGACGATGGCCGAGGGCGATACCGTTTGGCTCACCGAGGCGACGCGAGAGCGTGCGGACTGGGGACGCATTCTTGACGCTCTCTCCGCTGCTATCTCGCGCGGGGTGGCGGTGCGTTGGCTATGAAGACGTGCCGACTATGCGGGCGGGAAAAGCCCGCTCCCGATTTCCTAGCCGGTAAGGCTAAGCGTCCATCGTCCGCATGTTCCGCTTGCCGCAAGGTCCGTGCTGCTCAGCACCGCCGCAAGTGGTATGCCTCGCTGGACACCGACAAGCGCCACACCCTGACACAGCGGAAGCGTGCGGCCGACTACGGCACCGAACATGAGGAGTACAGCCGAACCGCGATCTTCGCCCGGTGGGGCAACTGGTGTTGCTACTGCGGACGTTGGGCTACGCACCTAGATCACGTCCATCCGCTGTCCAAGGGTGGAGCCGACAAGGAATCGAACATGGTTCCCGCGTGTGCGGACTGCAACTTGTCCAAGGGTGCCAAGACGCTAGCCGAGTGGGCCGAGACGTTCGAGCCTGAGCCTCCCCCCTTCTGACCTGCGGTTTGTCACGCTCCGTAAATGCCGGCGTCTACGGAGCGTGACCGCGCAAGCTACTCGATCCCTGGTCATTAGAAGGGAGAAAACATGGAATTCTCTACGGTCCTCGGTCGGTTCACCGAGGTTGCCGAGCATGACGACGGCGGTTACATTGCTCGCTGTCCGGCACACGGGGACTCGCGCCCGTCGCTCCGCATTTGGCGGGGGGATGACAACAAGGTTCGCATTACGTGCCGCGTCGGTTGCAAGCCTGACGCTGTAATCAAGGCCGCTGGCCTCACGTGGCCGAACCTCTTTGACGTAACAGGAGAGGGCAACACCGTTCCCAAGGAACCACCGGCCATCGTCAACGCTGGCCACATTGCAGCGCTGGCCTTTTTCGTTGACTGCACACGCAACGCGCTACAGCGGGACGAGAACGCGAACGCAGCACGTGCATACGCCATTAACCGGTTCGGTCTCACCCCCGAGCTTGCCGAGGAATTGGAGCTTGGCTACGCGCCGATTGGCGCACAGTTCCGCTACGCGTCTCGCGCGTTCACGAACTACCCCCGGCTTACCGTCCCGTTCAAGGACTTTGAGGGAAACCCGCACGGTCTACAGGGGCGGGACCTCTCGGGAGACTGCCCCGGTCGGTGGGTAGGGCTGACCAACCCTGACGCGTCCCGGTGGGGCCTGTACGGCGCGTTCCGTGGCTCCGGTGGGTACGGGGCAACCATCGTCACCGAGGGACCGTCAGACGCACTCACAGCGGTTGCGCTTGGGTACGACGTCGTAATGGTCCGGGGTGCCTCGCTGGCCGGTAGTCCTGAGCTTGTTCGGGATCTCGCCTACGGTCTCAAGGGCACGCAAGTGATTGTGGCCGGTGACAACGACTCGGCCGGAAACATGTTCACCGAGCGACTGTCCAAGGGTCTCGGAGATTACGGCATAGACGTCTACGCGCTGGCTATCCCCCGCGCCGGTGACGACTTGAACGCATGGCGGATGCGGAACCCTGACGCGTTCCCGTCCGCTTTCCACCGGGCCGTTCAGTCTGCACGCCTCCCCCAAGCTGCGGCACTGCAAAAGGCGTCGGCGGAGATCACCGTTCGCACGGGTGCCGACTCGGTCAGTGTCGATGAAGGCAATGAGGCCGCGCGCATCATCGCTGGCCTTATCGCCAAGTACGACCAGTCAGACGCGATGAATGCACACGCTCTTGTCGCATGGACCAACGGCCGTATCCGGCACGCTCCCGGACTCGGGTACTTCGTGTGGGATGGTCGCGTATGGGTTCAGTCGGACCGGATGGTACGGCAGGAAATCCACCGCATGGGGGCCGCTCTCGTGCTCGCTGGTGCCACCAAGGAATCACGCGGTTTCACCATGACGACCAACATTGACAACCTCATGAAGGAACTTCGCTCGGTGCCGAGCGTCGCTGTAGACGTTGACGATTTCGACGCACGCCCGGACTTGCTCAGCTTCCGTAATGGCGTGGTCGATCTCCGCACGGGTGAGCTGCGCCCCCACGACATGGCCGACATGCTGACAACCACCATGCCGGTTGAGTTCGACGCGTCCGCCAAGTGTCCTCGGTGGGAACGGTTCATCGCTGAAATCATGCCAGGTATGCCTGACATGCCTGGGTACCTACAGCGGCTCACCGGGTACGGGATCACCGGGCATACGTCGGAACAATGCTTCGCCGTTCTGTGGGGCAAGGGAGCTAACGGCAAGTCGGTCTACTCGGAGACGCTGTCAAGCCTGTTCGGGGAGATCACGACTACCACCCCCTTTGCCACTTTCGAGAGCAAGGGAAGTAGCGGCGGCATCCCCAACGACATTGCCGCGCTGCGTTCGGCGCGTCTCGTCATGGCATCCGAGGGCGAGAGCGGTAAGCCCATGTCGGAAGCTGTCCTAAAGCGGCTCACGGGTAAGGACCGGGTGACCGCCCGATTCCTTAACAAGGAATTCTTTACCTATCAGCCAACCTTTCTGATCATGCTTGCGACGAACCACAAGCCTAGCTTTAAGTCTCAGGACGAGGGGCTTTGGCGTCGCGTCAAGTTGATTCCTTTCAAGCGGTATTTTGCTCCGCACGAGAGGGATTACGACCTTGACCGAAAGCTGATGGCCGAGTCTGCGGGCATCATCGCATGGGCCGTCCGTGGCGCTATTGAGTGGTACGCGGGTGGTCTACAGGACCCCGGTCCGGTGAAGAACGCGACCAAGGAATACCGGGAGACGTCAGACACGCTTGCCGGTTTCTTCCCCGATGTGCTGCGCCCGACCGGTGGCCTTGACCGCGTGGACGGTACCGACGTCTACAACGCGTACCGCGATTGGTGCGAGGCAGAAGGGTTGCAGTCTCGGGAGGTCTGGTCGCGAACCATGCTGTACCGGGCCCTTGAGGAACGGGGAGTACAGCGCGTGCGCACGTCCCGAGGGCAAGCGCTCATCGGCGTCACGCTGGAAGTAGCTACGCCTAGCGGACCCGGCATCTTCGGCAAGTAGTCGCATCATCTAGGGGACCTCTCCGGAACGTTCCGGAGAGGTCCCCCCTTGCATGGGGAGGAACATTGCAGACTTACAGGCACGAGATAGCCGGTGACCTCGTCTCGGTCAACATCCCGCAGACCTACGCGGACTTGGAAGACTTCCGCGCATGGGCCGAGGAAGCAGCGACACGCGGACCTATCGCGCTGGACACTGAGACCACGGGCCTTGACATTTACTCCGCCGCGTTCGGTCTGCGCACGGTTCAGTTTGGCGACGCGCACACCGCATGGGTGATCCACTGGGAACGCGGCGGGCACTTCCGTGAGTTGGTTCTCTGGTTGCTCCGTAGGCTCCGCCCTCGGTTGCTCATCCACAATGCCGCGTATGACTGGCTAGTCCTTAACCAGCGGGCCGGTATCCCCCTTGAGGACTTGGCCCCGCTCACGCGTGATACCAAGATCATGGCAACCCTGATCGATCCGCGCGAACCCCAAGAGGGGGGCACCGGGACCGGGCTCAAGCCGCTTTCCGGCAAGTGGATTGACCCAACTTCGCCGGACACTCAGGGCGACTTGACGGCCGTGTTCCGCTCCCTCGGTCTGACCAAGGAAACCGGGTGGCGGGGAATCCCGCTGGACCACCCGACTTTCAACTTGTACGCGGGACTTGACGTGATCCTCACGGCACGTCTGTACCCCAAGCTGTTCGGGGAGCTGTCCCGGCTCGGTGTCCGGTCCATGCTGCTGGACTATGAGCACGAGATAGCGCGCATCTGTGCAGTAATGCAGCGCACGGGCATGGTGTTGGATGAGGACTACTGCCGGAAGCTGGACGGAAAGCTAGCGTCTGAGGCAGAGCGTTACTCGGCAAAGGCCAAGCGGTACGGCGTGGCCAACGTCAACAGCACCGCCCAAATTGCCGAAGCGCTTACCGGCATGGGCGAGACCCTGACCGAGACCACCAAGTCAGGTAACACCAAGGTTGACAAGTCGGTCCTACTCGACCTTGCCGACCGGGACTTGCACACGTGGGAACCCCTCGGTGTGCGCACCCCTAACCCGCTGGCCGATGCGGTGGTTCACGCCAAGCGCGCGGGCAAGTGGCGCAGTGCGTACGTGTCCACGTTCCTAGAGACGATGGACGTTGACGGACGCGTTCACCCGATGCTCAACCCGCTTAAGGCGCGCACGGGGCGTATGAGTGTGACGCGTCCCGCGCTGCAAACTCTACCGTCATCCGACCAGATGGTACGCCGCGCGTTGCTGGCCGAGGACGGTCACGTAATGGTGTCGTGCGACTTTGACGCCGTAGAGATGCGCGTACTTGCCGCGCTGGCCGACGTACGCAAGATGAAAGACGCGATCACCGGTGGGCAGGATCTACACGACTACACAGCGAGTCTCGTGTACGGGCCCAACTTCACCAAGCAGCATCGCAAGATTTGCAAGGGTGTTGGGTTCGGCAAGGTGTACGGCGGTGGTCCGGAGACGATTAGCAGGCAGACCGGCGCAAGCCTTGACGCTGTCGCGCACGCGATCCGCACCTATGACCGGGTGTACCCCGAGATCCGGCGCTTTGCCGCACGGCAGGAACGCATAGCGCGCGGTAAAGGACTTATCACCGAGACCATTACCGGCCGTTTGCTGCCGCTGGACCGGTGGCGCGTCTATGCCGTGACCAACTATCAGGTGCAGTCTGCGGCGCGCGATGTGCTCGGACAGGCTCTCATCAACATGGATGAAGCGGGACTACTGCCCATGCTCCGTTTGCCTATCCATGATGAGGTGATTGCATCGGTTCCGGCCCGCGAGGCACAGGAAGTCATGCGCGAGATTGAGCGATGCATGACTATGACGCTCGGTGGAGTGCCGATTACGGCCGGTGCTGAGACCAAGGGACTACGTTCCTGGGGCTCTCTGTACGGGGCCGACTACTAGCAGTGCTTAGGGATGACCTCCCCGGAACGTTACGGGGAGGTCTACCTACTTGTTACCAAGAACTTTTGCGCGCAAAGACTTACCGGGCGTACCGGACATTGACCAAAGAACGTAAAACGACACGACACGTTCCGTTTCCCAATCCAAGGTGAGAGGCCGCCCTCACCTGCAAATGCACGGCTGATGCCGTATCAGACCTGTTGTTGTGTACACACAACACTCTTGCAGTTCTCTGACCTGCGAGTTTCTATGAATCTCGCAACGACGAGATCAGCGCGCGGCCCCGTTCACGCACCACCCGGACGGGTCCGCAATGGTTCCCCCTTGCCTGAATCCTGATGTGACGCAGGACACAGGAAGTCGCGCAATCCGTAGCCCCTCCGGGCGCAAGCCACACGATCTCTGACTTTCAGAGAACGAAAACCGGAGGAAAACGCTATGGACACCCTGACGTACGAAACCATCAAGGCTGCTCAGGACAAGGACCTTGCTGCTACGGCCGAGGTCATCAAGGCCACCGAGAGCCGCATAACCCACATCGCTTACCGTCTCGGTGCCAGCGCAGACCAACGGGAAGAGTTCGCACAGGTTGGCCGGATAGCGGTTTGGGAAGCCCTCCCCCGCTGGACCGGTGACAACGTGGACGGCTTCTACGCGTTCATACACAAGACGGTCGAGGGCAAGATCAAGGACGCCTCCCGCGTGGAGCGGGCACAGGGTGCGACCGGGGCCGACCGTGACGCACTGTGGATCTTCGGTGCGTGCCTCAAGGAAGTCAAAGGCGACGCCGATGCAGCCGAGCACCTTTGTGCCACGCTCCCGCCCAAGGGACGCCGACTCTCCCCCGAGCGGGCACAGGCGGCGCGTCTTGCATGGATGGGCACCGTTTCACTGGACGGCCCGACGAGTGACGGCAACAGCACCGCGCTTGCCGAGATGATCGCCACTGACTACGGCGTTCCGGATGATCTCGTTGAGCCGTCCGACCGCATGTCGGATGAGAAGCGGCGCAAGTTGGCCATCGTTAATGCCGTCATCGAGAGCATGGGAGCCAAGCAGGCTTACGCACTGCGGACACGTTGGGGCATCGGTACCCCCGAGTTCGGGACCGGTGCCGAGGCAGACGCCGAGGTTGCCGACGCCATCGGCGTTGCCCCCTCTCAGGTGGGATCGATCCGCAACAAGGCGCACCGGAGCTTTGCTAGCCGTTACGGAAAGATCACGGGCCTTGTCCCCTGCGACTGCACCAAGTGCGGTAAGTACCGGGCAGAGCGGGGCGTGTCGGTGTGAAGACTTGCCGACAGTGCAAGCGCACGTTGCCTCAAGAGATGTACTGGAAACGTGCTGCGTCCGTCGATGGTCTGCAATACCGCTGCAAAGAGTGCGAACGACCCGGATACGAACAGCGAGAGGCCGAGCGCAAGCGGGCCGCTAAGGCTGCGTACGTACGCCAGTGGCGCAAGCGCAACCCCGAGCACGTGAGGCAGTACAACGCAGAGAAACAGGACTACCGCAACGCGTACAACCGCCGTGCCAAGTTCCGGCACAGGGTGGCCGCCCACCTTCTAGAGACCGAGGCGGTTTACACCCTGTGGCACACGCTGAACGGCGACGGTCCGAGAGCCCGAGAGATCGACGCACGCGCGCTAGTGGCCGAGTGGGAGCGGGCGGGGGTGCCGAACGAATGTCAGCACGGATGCGGGAACGAATGGCGCGAGATCGTACACGTCGTGCCGCTGTACGAGAACGGGGAACACAACGTGACGAACTTGGCCCCACAATGTCGGCGGTGCCCGTGACGACATGCGCTAAGCACGGAATGCCTGCCACGCAGCAGCTACTTACGATGCAGCTTTGCCAGACGTGTGTGGCAGATATGACAGAGGAAATCGGGCGGTGGAGTGCGCGGCGAGAAGCCTTTGCAGCGGAAGACACTTCCGGTGACTACAGCTGCAAAATCCTGGGATGCAGCAACCCGACACCTCTCTACCGTGAGCACGCGTACGGGGCACGCAACAGGCTGTGCATACCGTGCGCAGTAGCGGACATGGCAGAGCGCAAAAGAATTGATAAAGCACGCAAGGAAGCGGAGCGCGCAAACGAAGCGGCCAGAAGGGCGAGAGAGGTGGCGGCATTCGCCCGCGAGAGAGAGGCGATACTTTCGCGCCCCTGCACACGCTGCGAAGCGACTAATGCTCGATCATGGTCAGTCGCCGCACTGTGCTCACGCTGCGAGGAACGCAGACGCAGGAAGCGACAGCGTGAGACGCGAAGCAGAGCAGCGGCAGCTAGGCGGGCACGCAAGGCGCGCGTACCACATGAGCCGTACAGCCGAGCCGAGACGTTCGCCCGTTACGCCGAAACATGCGCCTACTGCGACGCACCGGCCGAGCACATCGACCACGTGAACCCAATCAGCAAGGGCGGTGCCGACGCGCCGCACAACCTACTGCCCGCTTGCGCCCCATGCAACCTCAGCAAGGGCGCAAAATCACTGGCCGAGTGGGCCGCAACTTTCTAGGAGAGAACCACCATGCAAACTGTCGTGACGCCGGACAGCGGGACCATCACCGCACGCGGCACCCTTACCGGCATTGACCTTGAGGTGAAGAACCCCGAGGGCGAGACCATCGCAACCGTGATCCTGTCGCGCAGTGCGGCATGGGACCTGTTCACCGCGCTTGGTGCGGAGCTGTCCGAGTGAACGGCCGCAAGCACATTCCGGGACTTGACGAGTACGACAACGGCGACTCTCCTACCCTGTCCGTCTATGACGAGTGGGACCTAGACGAAACCCTCTCGCCGGTGGATGACCTCTTTGACGTAATCGGAGATATCGAGAATGACTGACGCTGTGAACTTTACCGACGCGCACGACCCGACCGACGTGATTGCAGTGCGTCACGACGAGGACAGCGAACTTGAGTTGACCATCGTCTACGGTGACGGGTCCTCGGTCCGTACGGTGTTCCTCGCTGGTGAGACGCTGGCCGCATTCTCCAAGTTCGTTGCCGACACGGCCGAAGCAATCAACGGCACCGCCGAGGACACGCCGGTATCCGAACCCCTTCCGCCCGAGGTCGAGCCCGAGGACAAGCCGACCACGGATGCAGAGTTCCTTGCCGCACGGGCGGACGCTTGGCACGCAGCGCGGGGACTGCTGATCAACTCGGGGTTCGGTTTCGACACCGCCGCCGAGGACGTTGTAGAGCTGGCAAAGTTCCTGGCCGGTGACGACATTGCGTGACCTTCCCTCCCGACTGATGGCCAGTACGGCGGCGCTGTCCCTCATTGCTGCCGGTGCCACCGCCGTACCGAGGGGAGAGGAACAGAAAGCCATGTACGCCCCTGAGACGCCCGAACAGGACAACCCCAAGGCAACCACCCCGACCCCTCCCCCGTCGTCCCAGAGAGGCGCACAGAAGCGCGCCAAGGTGGCAGAGCGGTACAAGGTCAAGCCGGGTGACTCACTGTCCAGCATTGCCGAGGCCGAGCTAGGCGACGCCGACCACTGGCCGAACCTTTGGGGCGCAAACCTTGGCACTGTAGGCAAGGACCCTGACGCACTTCACCCCGGAACACTGCTTGAGTTGCGCATGGGCAAACCGCCCGCGCTCAAGGCGAGCAAGGGAAACGCAAGGAACACGATCCCGGTACCTGATCACACGGGGAGCGCCTACGCGGACAACCTTGACGGCTGGATTCGTGAGGCGCTGTTCATCATGGGACAGCACGGCATCCCCGGTTCATACAAGGGCATTCACCGCAACGTCATGCGGGAATCGGGGGGCGACCCCAAGGCAGTAAACAACTGGGATTCCAACGCAGCGGCAGGCACCCCGAGCAAGGGCCTGTTGCAGACGATTGACCCAACGTTCCGCGCGTATCACGTGCCTGGTACTTCCTGGGACGTGTTCGACCCGGTGGCCAACATCGTTGCCGCTTGTCACTACGCCTCAAGTCGGTACGGCTCGATAGACAACGTATTCGGCGCGTACTGAGAATCCGCCCCGAGTAGTACGACACATGGGAGGACCAATCCGGAACGTTACGGATTGGTCCTCCCCTACTAGGAGAGAGACCTTGAACGTTGAGTTGATCGCGTCCATCACTGTCGGGGATCTCCCCCTGTGGCGCGCATACGGGTACGACGTTCGGCCACAGAATGCCGAACGCACCGAGGACGCCGACGCGTTGGCCGAAACGGCGGGGCGACTCTGCTATAAGTCGTTCGACCGGCCGAATCCCAGTACCGCCCGGAACAGTGACTACCTTGCCAACATCATTGCGCAGGGGCATTACTCGGTCCTTGAGCACGCATCGGCAACCTTCCTGGTACGCGACGTGTCCCGCGCGCTGCTAACGGAACTCACCCGGCATCGCCACCTGTCTTTCTCCGTCGTCTCACAGCGGTACGTGTCCTACGAGAACACAACTCCCGTGATCCCCCCGGCAGTTACCGGGGTCGAGTCGGACACGATGGCAACCAACATGCGCATGTCTGTAGAGGGTGCGTACACGTTCGCCGTCAAGCAGTATGAAGACCTTGTGCGAAAGCTGATGAGTCAGGGGCTCAAGCGCAAGCAGGCACGAGAGGCCGCGCGGTGCGTGCTCCCCAACGCTGCGCCGGTAGACATGATCGTATCCGGCAACATGCGTGCATGGCGTGACGTTCTCGGTAAGCGCTGGCACGTTGCCGCAGATGCGGAGATCCGGGAATACGCGGGCAAGACCCTTGAGATACTGCGGCGCGTCGCACCGAACAGCTTTCAGGATGTACCGAGCGAACCGTACGGGGTACTCTCGTGACGCTACACAAGATCACAGGGGCGGGTGCGACTTCAGCGCGCTACCTGCGCCCCGACTGGAACGAGTATTACCTAGCGGGGGCGCGATGGGCCGCAACGCGCGCCGACTGTACCCGCGCACAGGTGGGGGCCGTTCTCGTCTCGCGTGAGCACCGCGTGAGCGTCGGCTACAACGGTCTGCCCGCTGGCATTCCCGGATGTGCATCCGCCGGTAACTGTCCGCGTGGCAAGCTAACTCAGGGTGAGTGTTCACCTGACAGCGACTACGCCAACTGTGCCGCAAATCACGCCGAGTTCAACGCGATCACACGCGCACGACCCGAGGACCTTCCGGGGTCTACGCTGTACGTCACGCGTGCGCCGTGCCCGCAGTGCGCAACCCTCATCACGTCGGCCGGAATCTCCCGAGTGGTCACACCGGAACGTTCCGGTGTGGTAGCTTGATCTCACCACCGAGGGACAAGCCCGAGGGGTGACGAGAGGAACACCACATGAGCTACACCGGAGGGTGCGGATACGGCCCCCGCCCCTGCCTGAACTGCGAGACCGAGCCCGCTGACACGGACAGCCTCTACTGTCACCCCGAGTGCCGCGATGAGTTCGAGGGCATCGGAGCGTACGCCGAGTAGTCTAGCTTGGGTCCTCGCTCTTCGGGGCGGGGACCTTATGCCTTGTGGTAGAGTCCCTCTCGCCAGTCCAACGAGAGGAACGACACTCATGAACAAGGCACCAGAGTTCGACTGCGCAACGTGCGCCGACCGGGGCGGATGGGACGTCTACCATAAGAGCACCGACGGACTGATGGGCTGGATCAGGTGCACAGAGTGCCCGACCACTCCGGCGGCATGGAAGATCCCCGAGCCGTTCTACCGCAGCGAGTGGAAGCGTGGCCCGGCTGAGCTGGCCGCACAACCCCCCTTCTAGCCAGCACAACGAATGGCCCTCACTCTTCGGAGTGGGGGCCATTCTTATGGTACTGCTCTTTCAACACCGAGGGGCGAGCCCGAGGGTGACGTTAGATGGACCGAGGTGGACGGCCCGACCATCAACGGTATGCCCGCGCTTGAGTGGATCGACTCCATGACGCTGAGCTAACACACGCGCTAGAGAGGGTCCGGACCTACGGGTTCCGGGCCCTTTCGCGTATGTGGGATAGGCCACACGAAAGACCTCTCCGGAACGTTACGGGGAGGTTCCCCCACCCGCCCCGCTGTGCTAAGTTTCTCTTGTGACCGAGGGACACGCCCGAGGCACACACCAGGAAGGGCGGGCATCATGCCGCTTAACGTTGACAAGTGGGGAATCCTTCACCAGCGGTTCGGAGCGTGCGAGGAATGCGAGCGTCCGGGCCGGTTCGTCCGCGCGGTACGCGTGAGCCACGGTACCCGCTCGCTTCCGATCTACGCTTGCGCGCCGCACCGTGAGGGTGTCGTCAGGATCGCCAAGTAACAGCGGACTACGGGGCCCCCGGGGAGACTCGGGGGCCCTTCCTGGGAGGGCATGTCATGAACTGGGAGTGGTACCGCCCGGTCAAGAGCCAGCGCAACGCGCGTGACTGGTTCATCATCAAGGTACGCCGCGCCGTCAAGGACGGTGAGGAGGTGGGATTCAGTCTCGCCATGTGTGACCGGCCGTACGCTGGAGAGGACACCGACGATCGATCCATCTTCCCGACCATGGATGATGTGTTCGCGGTCACGGGTCCACTGTTCCCCGAGCTTAGGGCGGACGGCTGGACGTTGTTCTTGCCGGACACACCCCCGGCGCGTCGGCCACAGGTAGGACCTCCCCGTAACGTTACGGACTGATGTTGCGGACCGGCGCACATGTGTTAGTCTTTCTCTTGTCACCGAGGGACACGCCCGAGGGACAAGACGAAAGGCAGTCACATGAACTACCGCCGTAACGGGTTCGCCGCTCAGGTCCGCCTTACCGGGGAGGTTGCGTCCCTCTCCCCGGTCCGCCGCAAGGCCGCTCCTCTTGGCCGCTCCCGCACCTCTCGCGTGGTTGTGACCAACCCGCTGGACGTCCTTGTCCCCGAGGTTCGTGAGGTTGTGGAGCGTCAGGCGTTCGAGCGTGGCGCGCGTCTCATTGACGTTCGCGTGATCTCCCCCACCGAAGCGGTCATCCCGTAACCTTCGGCATCATCCGCAAGTATGAGGGCCCTCGGAAACGGGGGCCCTCCCCTTGACCACTCCGGAACGTTCCGGTGTGGTACCGTACACATGCCAGCGAGGGAACAGGCCCGAGCGGCGAACGAAGGGAACGCACATGTTCGGCAACACGTACGAACTGTCCACCGCTGGATTCCTGGCCGCCGCAACCACCGAGTCTCGTCGTCTCGCCGGTCACGTGCGGTTGCTCAAGACCGCCAAGGCTCGGGGCAATGTCGGGGGCGCGCGTCTCGCGCTACGCAAGGCCACTGATAGCGCGGACCGCATCGACTCGCTGTTGACCTTGGCCACCGAGTGGGCCGAGATGGACGCACAGCACCGCGCGAACGCGTAAGGCAGGCTCTAGGGCCCTCGGGGATATCCTCGGGGGCCCTTTGTGCTATCCTCGCCCCATGAAAAGCGAGTGGCGCAAAGACGAGACGGCGGAGCGGGGACGGTTTCACGTGCGTTGGATGGTGTTTCAAGTCCGCTGGACTAGATCCGGCAACTGGAGCACCACAATCACGGACGGCGAGACCGGTCGGGACGAGATCAAGACTCGGTCACGGTTCGATGACTTGGCCGACGCCATGGCCGTTGCCGACGAGATGTCGGAAGGTCTACGGGCCGAGGGCTGGACTCGGCACAGCTAGACCAGTCCGGAACGTTCCGGTGTGCTAGAGTTCCACTCGTAAGCGCAAGCACGAACCCCAGGAAGGGCCCACCATGGCACATCACGACGCAACCGAGATCGAGAGCTACAGCACGAACGATGGTGACCGGGTGTTCCGCTACGACGTGAACGGCACGCATAACGTCGCGTACGTCTACGGCGACCAGCCCCCGCAGTTCCTCGCGTTCGACACCCCGGAAGAAGCGGACCGCGTGTTCAAGCTATCTCGCGCTGCGGCCGACAAGCGCGGGAGCCTCCGAGAGGTTGTCTCGTACGAGTCGGGCCCGGACTACCGAGAGACGACGTTCAACCTCGGGAGCTAGCGGACCTCTCACACCCTCTCAACCCCGTCCGGTCCCAGTGATCGGGCGGGGTCTTTTCGTGCCCACAGACGGCCGCACAGCGGTTATCACGCAGAGTCAACGTCGGCATCACCGTACGTAGTCGCGAGAGGTCCTCTCCCACCGTGACTAAAGTTAGGTCATCCGGGGCAAGCCCGTCAAGCCCTTTCGCCATGTGGCGTACCCCACACGGGGAACCTCTCCGGAACGTTCCGGGGAGGTGTTGCGCATCGGCCGGACCGTGCTAGTGTTCATCTTGTCACCGAGGGACACGCCCGAGGGGCAGCGAGAGAGGCAAGAGAATGACCGAGAACAACACCACCGAGGGCCGCAAGATGAGCGGCAAGAACAAGGCGATGATCGCGGGCGCGTTCGGCCTGGTCTGCGTCGGCGTCTTCCTGGGGAACGGCGCGGAGGTTCCGGGCGCGGACTACGTGACCCCCGCTCCGGCCGTCACCACTCCGGCCCCGCTGCCCCCCACCGCCGCCCCGGTCGCCCCGGTCGCCCCGGTCGCCCCGCAGGTGCCCACGATGCCCGCTCAGGCACCGAACATGGTCCCGGCCCCCGCCGCCACGTACGAACTCCCCGCGCCCGCTGAGGTGCCCGCGACGGAGTACGTGACGGAGTCCCCGGCCCCCGCCGTGACCATCACGGTTACCGAGACCGCCAAGCCTCTCCCGGCCGTCACGATCACCGTTACGGCCACCCCGGACACCGAGCCTACCGAGGACCCGACAGAGGCCCCGTCGCCCTCTCCGAGCGCTTCTGAGGCCACGGAGACCCCCACGCCTCCCGCTCCGACGCCGGGCCAGTAAGGCAAGCTAGAGGGGCCCTCGGGAGACCGGGGGCCCTTCCCCTTGGCACACATAGACGTAACGCCCACGCATTGGCGACACATATAGGTGTAACGCCCACGCATAACGGCGACGTGGTGCGCATCACACAGACCAGTCCGGAACGTTCCGGACTGGTGTTGCGTGCCCCCCTGGATGTGTGCCATAATTAAGTCAACGCCGAGGGAACAAGCCCGAGGGGAACGGAAGGAAACACAATGAAGGTCACCACCAAGCGCCAGGCAAACGGGACCTACTCCTACATCCTGGACGGGGTCACCACCCCCACCGAGGCCGTCACCCCCTACGGCGCGCGCGTCCAGGGGCTTCAGATGGCCGCATGGGTCGCTGGATTCGCCACCCGGACCCGCAAGGGCTACAACGCCTCTGACGTGACGCTGGAAGGCTAAGGAACGGGGCCCCTGGGAGACCGGGGGCCCTCTTTCTTGTCGGCGCTTGTGAACGTGAACGCATTCACAAAGTCGCCTTGTTCACGTGATCACATTCACAAGCTCGCATGGACCTGTAGTTAGCGGAACTAACTATCTTTGTTCACATGTTCACAAGCGTGGGCCTCTCCGGAACGTTCCGGACTGGTCCCACGTGTGCTAGAGTTTCACTCGTCGCCAAGGGAACGCGCCCGAGGGACAGCGAGTAAGGGAGTCACCATGGAGAACGTCACCGGTTCTTGGGTCGTCCTCGGTTACGGCCGTCCGGCCGATGACTACTACGAGGGCCCCGCGCCCTACTCGGCCATGTCCGAGACGGTGCTCCGCTGGAACGACCACCAGACGGCCCGTGAGCAGCGCGGGGAGGCGATACGCGGGACGCTCCAGCGCTGGTTCATCAAGCGCATTGCGGACTAGCTCCGCCTCCCTGGGGGTCCGGTCACGACGACCGGGCCCCCTTTGGCGTATGGCACACCGGAACGTTCCGGGGAGGTTGCGCCCACCGCTGCGCCCGTGCTCTAATGGGGTCACGGCCGAGGGAACAAGCCCGAGGCAGGCACCAGGAAGGCCCGAACATGGCAGGCGCGATCACCGACAAGAACGGCGTCCGTTACTTCGCTTGGGAGCTGAGCAAGGATGCAATCGACCGCCGTTACGGCGTCCCGCAGACCGATGAAGACGTAGAGGCTTACGACTGGCAGCTTGCCCGCATGGGATGGCTCAAGGCCAACGTAAGCCACTGACAACCCTTGGGGGTCCGGGAGACCGGGCCCCCTCCCCCGAGGCCGCTAGAGAGGCGCTGAGAGATGCTGGACCTGTTCGTAAAGCCGATGGCCGGACTGGCAACGTCGATGGACGGCGACACGCTGATTATCCAGTTTGAGGCACAGGGAGGATTGATGGTTCGCGTACACATGGATGATGCAGATTGGGGTTGGCTTGGTGCCATCCTGGCCGACAAGCGGGCGGCGCGCACGGACTGACCTAGGCCACACCAGAACGTTCCGGTGTGATGGTCATCCACAGGATGGACAGGGGCTCTCGACCTACGGGGCGGGGGCCTCGTTACAGTGATATGCGCCACATTGTCCGGTTGTGTTTAGTTACCATACGCAGTGGATCTTGAGCTTAGCGTCATTGCGATCCTTGCAGTTTCAAGCCTCACGGGGCCGAAACCTGTTGACCGGTCTAGTTAATGGTCTAGGCTTGCACTCGTGAAGAACGACATAGGGGACGCGTGCGAGTTTGACGATGTGACGGTCTCGCTACTGGCGGAAACCAGCATCGACGGGGATGAGTGGGGGCGATGGACACCAAGCACAGCCATCGACAGGGAGGAACCGCGCACGGGCGGTGAGCTACGCAAGGTGCTACGCACGTACGGCCGAACGGTCGCTAGCGCCATAGCCGCCACGCCCCATGAAGCCCGCTGGGTTCGTGTCGTTGCACGCTGCACCGACACGAACAAAACCCTGGGTATGGACGTACGAGCCTTCGACTGGATCACGCGCGGCTACCTGGAGTCCCCCGCCCGTTCATGGGTCATCTGCGACAACGGTCGGGAGTGCGACCAGTGGCGTGTTCAGCGGCTTACGGCGCGCATGGGTTCATGGGGGGCCAGGGGGAACGCAAGGAAGCACGCAAAAGCGCGACCGACGTGGTACGCCAAGCGTGTAACCACGGCCGGAGCTGCCGCACTGGCCGTTCTCGCTGTGGGTGCTTCCGTGCTGACGTCCGAAGAAACCGACCGCCCGCCTTCTTTTGCTGCGCCCGGCAAGTTCACCGCGCCGACGCGCACCGAGGTCGTCAAGGTCGTTGATGTCCGGATTCCGGACGGTGACACAGTGGCGGTTCCCGTCCGCGACGAAGGGCCCGTCAAGGCGCGCAAGGAAGAGATACCGGCGCGCGCCGTTGACGAGACCTTGTCTCGGGTTGGCGTTGAAGCGGTCATGGATGTTGTGAAGTCCGAGGAATAGAACGGGTGTGCTAGTGACGTTACGTGAGCATTTAACTACAAAGAGTAAGGACCCCCCGAGCCGGCGCCGGGGGGTCCTTTATGTCCGAATCACTTGTACTACGCGGAGAACGCCCCGCTCTTGGTCGCATTCACGAACGCGCTCCACCCGGCGTCAGAGACGACGAAAGCCGGGCCGTGGGCATCCTTGCTGTCACGGACCGGAACGCCCCCAGAGAAGCCGTCTACGACCTCTACGCACCCCCCACCCTGAGAGCCGCTGTGCGACGACTTCCGCCACCCGGTGAGCGTGGCCGAGTCCTTAATGCGCTTCTTTGCCATGTTCCCTGTATTCCTTCGCTTGTGCCCGGATGCGGGCGAGTGACGGTTCCAACGGTAGAGCCTCACTAAGGGCAAGATCGTAAGCCCCCTGGATCTCCTCGACCATGGCCAGTGAGTCATGGATCTTGCCCATGCGTAGACCCTCCGCGTATGCGATGGGCGGTTGATCTTCAAACCACATCAGCGTGACGATGCCGTCCAACAACGGATGAGGGACGGCCGAGATCGGCAGCACGTTGACCCTGACGCGCCCCGATTCCGCAAGCGTGACGATGTGATCGAGCTGTTCCGCCATGACCGCCGGACCCCCCACGGGCCGCATGATCACGGCCTCATCCATCAGCACCCATACTGCCGGGGTCACCGGGTCGGCCAGCAACTTGGATCGCTCCAGTCGTGTCACAACGGCTTTGTGACGCTCCGTCTCACCCTCTCGGGGGTACCAGGCGTCGATGACTGCTGACGCGTATGCCTCGGTCTGGAGAAACCCCGGAACGTACGTCAGCCCGAACTCTCGGATGTGCGTTGCCTGTTGCTCCAACTCGCGTGCCTGCTCGAACCAGTCAGGGACCACGCCCGTTGCCTGACCGGGGCGGAAGGTGGTCAGAACGCTTCCGGTGCCTAGCACTCGGTCAAGACTCTGCGCGTCGCGCTCGCTCGGGTACCGCTGGCCAGTTTCGATGTTGGCGATCATGGAACGGCTCATAACTGCCTCTTCCGCTAACCGCGTCTGCGTCCACCCCTTGGCTTCCCGCGCTTCCTTTAGCCACTCGCCGTACGTCTTGGCCATCCGGGCAACCCCTCTCTGTCCTTTTCCCGTTGTGACAAGCGTCCCACTTTCCGTGACCGCACCGGGCCCGTTTCCTGGGACAAGAGCGAATCAACGACGGATGGCGAACCCATGGCGAGAGAGATCGTTTCGACTAGGTCACCCGAGCTGCGAGCGACCGTGGCCAGTGGCTGCGACGTATGTGCGGCGCTGGCACGGGAGTGGGACGAGTCGAAAGACCGTGACGTGTTGCTAGAGATCAACAACCACCCGCACTTCCGACCCAAGTTGGCGCGCGTCGGCGGGTGGATCGGCAAGAAGGGGGCGAAGGCCCGATGAACACCCCTGGACGGCCCCAGGACGCCCGCGTGATCGCGCTAGCGGCCCCCGAGCTAGTCAGCCTCCCCGAGGACGTAGCAGGCGCTCACAGCGTCGTACAGGCCCCTTGGTGGGCCGAGGCAGACGGAACGCTCGAAGCCGACGGGGTGGTCACCTTCCCGGCAGCCCCTCCCGTGGGCTGCAACGTGGCCGACTGCCCCACATGCCTGCAACTGGGGTGGTCATGACGGGCATCGGACCGGAAGACGTGGGAAAGTCGGTCCGGCTCGGGGACCGAGTGGGAACCCTGCTGGACTATGACGGCCAGTGGCTTGACCCTGCGTCGCCCCCGTGGGACTACAGACGCAAGGCACAGGCTTGGGTGAGGTTCGGGAGAGGGCCGGAGTACCAGGTTTCGCCCCGACACCTGGAACGTGCATGACCCGCGCCGCAACCGCGCTGGCATCCGTGGCCTGGGTGCTCACCGTGGCCTATCTGATCAGCCGTGGTACGTCCGCCTAAGACCCCCTGCGGCCGACAGTCAGCTAGGTAGCCTGTCGCCATGACGGACGCCAAGCCCCCCGTTCGCTGCATCAAGTGCGGCGAACTCCAAGTCATCCTCTCCAGGGCCGTAGACAAGAACACCAAAGAGCCGCGTTGGCGGTACCGGTGCATTCCTTGCGCGGTCGCATGGTGGGTTGACGAACACGAAGACTGGGTGGAGAACCCGCCCGGAAGGTGAGATAGCAATGTTCGTCCGCGTACGAAAGTTGGTCCGTCTGCTGACCGAGACGGCCGGTTGCCCGGCTTGTGGCAGCGCCTCTTACATGCATGACGGGCAGAAGAACATCTGCATGGACTGCGGCCACCAGTGGGCATGAGCGAGAGAGGGCAGGCACTCAGCCCCGACGAAACCCTTGCCATGCTCTATAGCCTCGCCCTGGACGTGGCCGAGGAGCGAGGCGCGACGATCCCCAGCAGCGCGCGGGGCTCGGGCGCGTACGCCTTCCTTGCGGAGGTTCGCAGGAAGGCAGGAACCTTGACGGTCACCTGGGCCGGGCAAGACTCCTTCACGTCGTCCGCCCCGGTGCCTGAGAGCCCCACGGACACCTAGCAACCCCAAAGACGGCCCCGTTCGTGACGCTTCCCCCGTGGCGCGCGAACGGGGCTCTTTTCTGTCCCGCAAACGGACACGAACCGGAATCGTGAACGCTAGACGTGCCCGCTGGCCGATCGGTGCCGGTAGACGGCCGAGAGCCCGTAGGAGCACCGGAACGCGTCGGATGCCCACAGTGCCTCGCTGCGCCCTGTGTCGGCATGGCCGGTAAAACCGCAGGTCAGGGGCTAATGCGCATGTCGATAACTCTCCTGGGAGCGGTACACGCTGTTCCTGCGTTCGGTCCTGTTCCCCGTCATCAACGCGACGTACGTGACGATCCTCGGCGCGGTCCTGCTGCTCGGCGGCTGGTTCGTGCTGGAGGACTGGATCACGGTCGGGGAGCTGACGACGGGTGCGCTGCTGGCGCAGATGATGGTCGACCCGATCGGTCTGATCCTGCGCTGGTACGACGAGCTCCAGGTGGCCCAGGTGTCGCTGGCCCGGCTGGTCGGCGTCCGGGAGATCGAGCCGGACGCGGGCGACGCCGGGGTCGGTCCGGACGGCCGGGACGTACGGGCGGACGACGTCCGTTTCGGGTACCGGGAGGGCGTCGACGTCCTGCACAAGGTGTCGCTCGACGTGGCCCCGGGCACCCGGATCGCGCTGGTCGGCCCCTCCGGCGCGGGCAAGTCGACGCTGGGCCGCCTACTGGCGGGGATCTACGCGCCGCGCACCGGTGCGGTGACCCTCGGCGGGGCGGAGCTGTCGCTGATGACGGCGGAACGCGTCCGTGAGCATGTCGCCCTGGTCAACCAGGAGCACCACGTCTTCGTCGGTTCGCTGCGGGACAACCTGCTGCTGGCCCGCGACGGGGCGAAGGACGCCGAGCTGTGGGCGTCGCTGGCCGCGGTCGACGCGGACGGCTGGGCGAAGGCCCTGGAGGAGGGGCTGGACACGGAGGTCGGCTCGGGCGGGTTCGCGCTGACCCCGGCGCAGGCCCAGCAGATCGCGCTGGCCCGTCTCGTGCTGGCCGATCCGCACACCCTGGTGCTGGACGAGGCGACCTCGCTGCTGGACCCGAGGGCCGCCCGCCACCTGGAGCGTTCGCTGGCCCGGGTGCTGGAGGGCCGCACGGTCGTGGCCATCGCGCACCGGCTGCACACCGCGCACGACGCGGATGTGATCGCGGTGGTGGAGGACGGCCGGATCAGCGAGCTGGGCAGCCATGACGAGCTGGTGGCTGCGGACGGCGCGTACGCGTCCCTGTGGCGGTCCTGGCACGGGTGAGACAGCCGACGGACGGCCCGGGGATCACCGGGCCGTTCGGCCGGGGTGGGGCTGGAGGAGCTGGTCGACGGGAGCGTGGTCGTCGGTGAGCACCCGGGCGTTCGCGGTCCAGGTGGCGAGGGCGTCGCCGGTGGTGATCCGCCAGCCGACGTCCCGGGCGTCCAGGGCTTCCTGGATCGCGGAGGCGTCGACCGGCCGGCCGGAGGCGACCACCACCAGGTTGCCGCCCACAGAGGACGCGGTCGGGTCCAGCCCGATGTCCGCGGGCTTCCCGAGGAGGGCGACGTGCGCGAAGGTCTCGGCGAGGGTGGCGACCTCGGCGCGTGCGAAGGCCAGCTTGCCGTAGTCGATGAGGTTGGCGACGTACAGTCCGTCCTCGTCGAGCGCCCGGCGTACATCGCCCAGGGCCTGTGACGTCGTGAGGTGCCACGGCACGCTGACACCGCCGAAGGCGTCGCCGACGACCAGGTCGTGGCTGCCCGCCGGCAGCCGCCGCAGGCCCAGCCGGCCGTCCTCCACGCGTACGCCGATACCGGTGGACGTCCCCAGGCCCAGCCGTTCGCGGTCGATGCGCACGACGCCGCCGTCGATCTCGGAGACGAGGCTGCGGGTCCCGGGGCGCGAGGCCGCGAGGTAGCGGGGGAAGGTGAGGCCGCCGCCCCCGATGTGGTGGGCGGTCAGCGGCTCGCCCTCGGGGAAGGCGGTGTCGACCACCGAGGCGATGGCGCGCACGTAGGCGAACTTCAGATACGTCGGATCCTCGACGTCGACGTAGGAGTGGCGCAGGCCGTCCAGGACGAGCGTGCGGCCGCTGTCCCGGTCGGGGTCCGCGACGATCCGCGCGCAGTGGTAGCGGGTCTCCGCGTCGCAGCCGCCGGGGGCGAACGCGGTGGCGAGGGAGCCCACGACGACGGTGGCGAGCGCCACGGCCGAGGCGCGCCGCCAGTGCCGGGCCCGCCACCCGACCAGCGCGGCGCCGATCACCAGCAGCGTTCCCAGGCCGATCAGGATGGTGCTGACGGGCAGCCGCGAGATCAGGACGAATCCGGTGAGGACGGTGCCGACGATGGCGCCGAAGGTGCCCACACCCGACAGCCGCCCGACGACCGTCCCGGTCTCGGCGAGGCTGGTGAGCCGCAGCTTCGTCACGAACGGGGTGACCGCGGAGAGCAGCGCGCCGGGCACCAGGAGCGTCGCCGACGCGACCAGCAGGAGCAGCGCCGGCGACCACTCGGCGGTGGTGCGCAGCAGCAGCGGGGTGAGCGCGACGACCACGCCCGACACCCCGAGCGCCGGGCCGATGAGCCGGTGCGGATCAGCCTGGTCCGCGACGCGCCCGCCCAGCCAGGAGCCCAGCGCGATGGCGGTCAGGGCGATGCCGATCACCATCGTGCTGGTTTCCAGGGTGAGACCGAGGTACGGGGCCAGCAGGCGCAGGGCGACGATCTCGACCACCAGGACCGCGGCGGAGGAGCCGAACACGAGGGCCGCCGCGGCGCGGGGGCCCAGGCCGAGATCGTCGCGGGGCGGATCGTCGCCCTTGGGGGAGTCGTCGGCCACGGGTGAGGGGGGCGATGTGGTCACCGCAGCATCCTCGCACGAGGGCGGCGGCCGAACTCCCGCTGTTCCGTGGGGCGGAGGGGCCCGGGAACGCCGATGCCGGCTGCCGGCCGCGGGAGCTGCCGGTCGCTCCGCCACCGTGGGCGGGCCCCGTTTCACCCCTGCCAGGAGGCGGATGGCGGGGCCTGCGGTGAGGATGAGGATGAATCACCCGGTAGACGGGGCAGGCGAGCGCAGCACCACGCAGGCCCGAGAAGGGACGCAGACCGTGGCACCACCCAGGATTCTCGTCGTCGGCGCCGGCTTCGCGGGCGTCGAGTGCGTACGCCGCCTGGAGCGCAGGCTCGCTCCGGGAGAGGCCCGGATCACGCTCGTCACACCGTTCTCCTACCAGCTGTATCTGCCGCTGCTCCCCCAGGTGGCCTCCGGGGTGCTCACCCCCCAGTCCGTCGCCCTGTCGCTGCGTCGCAGCCGCCGTCACCGGACCAGGATCGTGCCGGGCGGGGCGATCGGCGTGGACACGCAGGCGAAGATCTGTGTGATCCGGAAGATCACGGACGAGGTCGTGAACGAGCCGTACGACTACATCGTGCTGGCGGCGGGCAGCGTCACCCGGACCTTCGACATCCCCGGGCTGCTGGACCATGCCCGGGGGATGAAGACGCTGGCCGAGGCCGCGTACGTCCGGGACCACGTCATCGCCCAGCTGGATCTGGCGGACGCCAGTAACGACGAGGCCGAGCGGGCCTCCCGGCTCCGGTTCGTGGTGGTCGGCGGCGGTTACGCGGGCACCGAGACGGCCGCCTGCCTCCAGCGCCTCACCACCAACGCGCTCAGGCAGTATCCCCGGCTGGACCCGAAGCTGATCAAGTGGCATCTGATCGACATCGCGCCCAAGCTGATGCCGGAGCTGGGCGACAAGCTGGGGCAGGCCGCCCTGGGGGTGCTCCGCAGGCGGAACATCGAGGTGTCGCTCGGGGTCTCCATCGCCAAGGCCGGGGCGGAGGAGGTCACCTTCACCGATGGCCGGGTGCTGCCCTGCCGGACCCTGATCTGGACCGCCGGAGTGGCCGCCAGCCCGCTGATCGCCACCCTCGGCGCGGAGACGGTACGCGGCCGGCTCGCGGTGACCCCGCAGCTGCGGATGCCGGGCGCGGACGGAGTGTTCTCGCTCGGCGACGCGGCCGCGGTGCCCGACCTGGCGAAGGGCGACGGGGCGGTCTGCCCGCCCACCGCGCAGCACGCGATGCGCCAGGGCCGGGTGCTGGCCGACAACCTGATCGCCTCGCTGCGCCATCAGCCGCTCAAGGACTACGTGCACAAGGACCTGGGGCTCGTCGTGGACCTCGGCGGCAAGGACGCCGTGTCCAAGCCGCTGGGCATCGAGCTGCGCGGGCTGCCCGCGCAGGCGGTGGCGCGCGGCTACCACTGGTCGGCGCTGCGGACGAACGTCGCCAAGACCCGGGTCATGACGAACTGGATGCTGAACGCGGTCGCCGGTGACGACTTCGTACGCACCGGGTTCCAGTCCCGCAAGCCGGCGACGCTGCGGGACTTCGAGTACACGGGCGTCTATCTGACACCGGAACAGGTCAAGGAGCACACGGCGGCGACGGTCATCAAGCCCTGAGCGGCCGAGCAGCGCCCGAGCGGGCCCCGGGTCCGCCGGACGTGCTCACGGCCGGCGGGACAGGACCGTCTCCACGGTGTCCGCCTCCTGCGCGGTCTTGTCCTCCCGGTAGCGCAGGACGCGGGCGAACCGGAGGGTCACGCCCGCGGGGTAGCGGGTGGAGCGCTGGAGCCCGTCGTAGGCGATCTCCACGACGAGTTCCGGACGTACGGTGACGACATGACCGTCGTCGTCGGTCGCCAGCTCCCCCAGCCGCTCGGTCTGCCACTCCAGCAGCGCGTCCGTGAGCCCCTTGAAGGTCTTGCCGAGCATCGCGAACGTGCCGTCGGGCCTGCGGGCGCCCAGGTGCAGGTTGGAGAGCTTGCCGGTGCGCCGGCCGCTTCCCCGCTCGACGGCCAGCACCACCAGGTCCAGGGTGTGCACCGGCTTCACCTTCAGCCAGGAAGCGCCCCGGCGTCCCGCGCTGTAGGCGGCGGCCAGGTCCTTGACGTTCCCTGTCAACTTCAGCGTGTTGAAGCGAGGACGGCCAGAGGCCGGGGCCGCAGCCCTGGGAAGAAACTCTACTACTTATTGATCACATACATGAGATAAATACCTCCTGTGCAATATGAGGCAACCAGGAGGATTGCCCAGATTGGTAGATCTCGATCCTTCATGATGTATCCTCCTGCGGCTCGACAAGCTTGAATAGCTTAGCGGACTGGCATCTTGGGTGCAGGGCCGGTCGAGACGAAGGCGAACAGAACACTACGACCCGCTCCCGCGGATCCCACCGATTCCCCCATGGAACATTTTGAGCCCCTGACTAGAAGTGTTCTATGGCTGGAAACTTGGCGCATCTCCACCTGCCATCCTCCCTTCGTTGAGATGTTAGGTTGATATTGGATCACACGGAATCAGTGAAGTTGGGAGTAATAGTGTTACGTAGGTCAGTAATTGTCGCCGCAGCGGCGGCTTTCCTCGTTGGCGGGTTTTCCGCTCCAGCAATAGCGAAGTCTGAAGACAATGCGCTTCAGAATCGCATCGACCAGCAGTTGCGTGAATACCCCGGCGGAACTCAGGTTAGCGACAATGCCATCGCCTACGGTGATGGCGAGGCTGTCGTGGTATTCCCGTCGACGGGCCAGGACAAGGCCCCTGCCGGCCTGGGAGCGAACGTCAGGGCGGACAAGCTGAAGACTGCGGGAGTCCTGCCCCAGTCAACAGTGGGAACCCAGGATGTTAAGGGCTGTCCTACCGGCACCTTCGCGTACTGGTACTGCTTCTACCAGTTCCGGGACTTTGGCGGGAGCAGGTGGCAGTTCAAGGACACCACAAAGGGGGACGCGCGGGACTGGGGATTCGACAACAAGACCAGCTCGGTCGTGAACACCAAGCGGAGCGGGTCGATCGACGGCTACCAGTTCGGCAGCCAGTCCGGCGATTTTCTGTTCAGCGTCCCCAGGAACACTACTCGTGCCTACGTCGGAAGTACTGCAGACAACAGGATGACCAGCTGGCAGTGGACGTAGGCAACTTGCGAGATCCAAAGCGATCGACTGCCAGGGAGTAGCAGCCTTTCGGCGATCCTCCCCAGTGGCTGAACCCCTTAACGGCCACCCTTACCTGGTCAGCGCAATAACCAGGAGAAAAGGCAGTTAGCTGGATCTTTCGTGACGGGCCGTCGGATTACCCGGCGGCCCGCCACGGTTTGTCGGGTCGGTGAAGGCTATTACTGGGGCACAAATTATCCGTGTCACCGCTCAGTCAACCTTGGCTGGTGAGCGGGGTCGGCCGCCTGGGGGATGCGACCCGGCATCACCTCCTGGCGATGACGTGAACCTTGCCCCTTGCTTCGGTCAATTGTTGGCGAAACTCTTCATTTTCAAGCTGTGTGAGATGGAGGGCGCCTATGAGGGCCTCATTGTCCGCCTTCAGCTGCCGGATCTCTTCGGCATCGTCCTTCCTTAGTCGCTTCAGCCTGGACACCTCCCGGCGGAGGCGTCGTTCGCTATCCGGTATCTCGCCAAGGGATCGCACCTTCTCGTAGAAGAGGTTCTTGAGGTCTACGTGTCGTTGTGTAAGCGCGTTGCGGGGAACTCCGGCTTCCGCAGCCAGTGCGACGATCGTTAGAGCCCCATTTGAGTTCTCAGGCCGACCACCGAGGATTCGGTCCATGGCTACTTTGATGCGCGCGCGTTCGTCATGGACGGGGCTCATTTTTTCTCCTTAGAAACGATGCGGGAACGATCGTGACGATCGGCGATATCGCGGAGGAATTCAGCTCGGGACCGCATTCGATGGCCGAGAGGATCTGGAACGCCGAGAGCCTGCTTATCCAAGGATTCCGCCTCCTGCCTCATGATGTGCGCATGACTATCGAGTCGCGCAATGTTCGAGCATGACGAGACGCATCGATCCAGGCGGGGTGATTCTTTGTTCGTGACTCGATTACAAAGAGCACGTTCTGGCTTATAGACGCACATGAGCATGGCCGATGGATTGTCATACACCGCCAGTGATGAGTTCTGAAGAAGCGCACGAGCCTGCCGTGCAGTGACGACGGATCCAGAGAATTCAGGTGCATGCTGGGCCGCGTTGATCGCTCTCCGAGCGGCTGGTCCAGATACCCCTGCACCATTCACCAAGTCATCACTGAGTGTGCTGAGTGTGTCGGCAACTGACAGAGCTGTCTCAACGTCCAGGAGGTCGTGGATACCGTCCCGGCTTCGGGATGCGTATCCGGCGCTCATAGCGGTGCGCATATGTCCGTACTGAATCGCGAGCGCGATCAGTCCACCTGGGCGCCTCGCTATGTGCCAGGCCAACGTACGGCGGAAACGAGATACCCCGACAGCTCCGTACTCATCCGGTGGGATCACTTCATGAGGGCGCCCAAAACGCTTGGCAAGGCCAGAAGCCCACCTGGTGAAATTCTCAATCCTCTTGTTCATCGTTTGCGGTACAGTGCCGCCGAACAGATACCCTTCTGGCGTTAGTTGCTCGACGATGCGAATAGCCTTGACCACTGGGTCAATCGCCACCCATGGCACATCGCGAAGAATTCCCTGAGGTACATGATTCCCCTCGTCGTCGAGTGCCGTCTTGAAAACGCGACTGTAGATCAGGTGCCTCCCAGACTCCGGGTCGGGGCAACATCCCTTTTCAAGCCCCTGAACTTCACGCGGACGCATTCCAGTCAGGTACGAGACCGCTATGTATGCCGCAGTGACCAGGTGCCGTTTAAGGTCCTCGACTTCCGAGTAGTCGATAAAGTCCACCCACGGAAGCCCATCAATTTTTCCAACTATCTCGGTGAGAACCGGAGCAGGTCCACTGGCAGATAGAAGGAGATTTCTCCAAGGCCCTCTGACAACCCGGTGATGAACCTGCCGGATTGATGCTCCTGTAAGGAAGGAGATGTATTTTGCCGCGAGACCGGTTCGGTTTCCTGCAGCCTGGCTGGGCGGCGACTTTCCGGCAGCTACCAGCCCTTCCAGATACTTCTCAAGCGAGGCCAGACCCGCCTGAGTCGGGGCCGTCAGCTCACTTTGGGCTGATATCTCTTCCCTTCTGTCGATGGCTCGAAGAATGTCGTCGGAAAAGTCGTCTACGACGCGAAGAGCCCATATGAGCAATGGACCCATGGTTTGAGGTGTGATCGGTTCGGTGACGTTCTCGCCCGAGTGCGAACCAGCCGGGAAGGAAGTCATCGGCTCCTTCGCTGAGCCATGGTGGTTCGCAGATTCCGATAGGCAGAGGATTCGAGGAGTCGAGAGCCCACAGTCGTGTGATAGAGGCCAGTACTTTCTGGACGGAAACGCGCGGCCGGCCTCTGCTACCCAGATGAAGCGCATACGCTCGGAAGCTCTCAGGCGTGGACTCGCGCAATGAAGTACCCCCTGACTCTTCCAGCCACTGGCAGAAGGCTCGCCATTTCATGACCATGGGATAGACCTGGCCGGGAGACACCGTGGTTCGCCATCGGGATGGCTTCCCTATCAGGAAGTTTGCAGGCAGCGACGTATTGATCAGCAACCAGACTAGATGACGCAGCTCGGGTTGGAACGAGACAGGGAAGCGATCCCAATGAATCGTCTCCTTGGATATTCCTGGCCCATGCGCCAGGCCAGCCAAACTCCAGGACTGGTCTCCGAATCGGGGGACCACTCCGGTAAAACCCTCAGCTATCAGCCCGGGGAGAATGGCATCGGCATCCGGGGCCGGATGAAAGTAGACCTCTTCAACGGAAACGGTCACAGGTCGAACTTCCCTTCCAGGAGTCGCCCGACAACTTCCTTGTCAGCTGACGAGACTTTCGCCAACGCTTCACTCCAGACAACATCACTCAGCCGTGCCTTCAAGTCCTCCAGGCGCATAAAGGGGGAGCCCCACTCCTTGGCCCATATCTGCTCTTCCAGGACGGAGCGCAGACTGGCTATCGAGCGATGCAGGTACGCCAAGCGGGGATGATGTTTTGGGTGTATCCGCGCGTTCGGGCAGGCCGTGCACATCAGGAACGAGGCATTGCAGCCCATTCCCGGTGCGCTGAACGGACTGTTCTCGTAGTCGGAGCAGTCCGCAGTGGGCGTCTCCTGCCCGCCGGCCTCGCCGGACACGGCCAACAACTGCGCACGCAGGACGGCCTGCTGGGCATGAGCTAGAGCGCTCTCGGCTCCCTTCGCGATGATCGGAACGGAGGCTTCCTGAACCTGTGGCTCGGGGAGGACATAGACGCTGTCGTGGGTTTCCTGGCTGTTCTGTCCTGGTTCTCGACGATGTAGTGCATTCACTGTCTTGCGCATCCTGCGCAAGGGCGCACCAGTCAGGCCGGTCTCGTTCAGCCAGCAGTCCGCAGCATTCTTAGTGAGTCCGATACTGAAGGGCGTAACGGGAGACAGGTTTCTCGGCCCTGGCAGGGAGTTTCGCCAGACCAGGAGGAAGCCGAGGCTACTGTCGGCAGCAGTGACGAAAGCCCTGGCGTGAGATGTCGCCTCCAGTGCCTGCGTGATGATCCTCCCCGGGGCGTCGGCACCGCTGTCCGTGGCATTCCTCGTCTCGAAATGACGCCCTGCGCCCCGCCTGGGCTTTTCCAGCTCCATCCGATAGGTGGGGAATTCATCGGATCCGCCGTCGGAGATGGCCCGCGGTGTGCGCATGCCCGATACAACCGTCGCGTTCAGCCCGAACTCCACGACAAGCAGAACCGACAGCGCATAGGCTTCGGCGCGGCTGAGAAATAGGCGCTTCCACGTCCACTGGGCACCTGATCCCCCGAGCGCGGTGACGTACTGCGGGAGAGTCCGCTTCTGCCCATTGTTTCGGATAATATGCGGAACGTAGCCAGTCTGAGCAAGGGCTTCCAAGGATTCCCCAACGAGCCAATCACGAGTCTGCGGCTCGAAGGCGCCAGCACGCCACTGATGCAGATGTGCCGTGTTGGATTGGATCCTGAGGTGAGCTGATCGGAATATCCTCCGAGCAGCTGCACGCACCTCTTGAAACTCGTCTGGGGCTAGTGCCGTCTCCTTGGTCCCGACGGCCGGAATCCGCTTGGCCATCGCAGATCTTGTCGCCTCGCTCAGTTCCGCTTGTTTGCGCAGAAAACCGCCCAGCGAGGCAACCTGGTGGTAGCCGTAGATGCTCTCGGGCCGACGCATCCGCCATCTGCTCCACAATGCTGGCGTAAGGTCTTCAAGCTTCTCGGGCGGGCTCTCCTGCCCGGCGCAGAAGCGACCGAACGCGAGAAGGTAAAACCACATGGATTTGCTTGATTTGAGTGAGTCCCAACCTCCCCCTGGGGCGCACTTCACGGAGAACCACCGCGCGAAAGCATGCTGCAACTCAGCGCTTACCGGGATCTGGCCGAACTCGAATACGCCGACGTTTCCCTTCTTGTCGCGATGTTCGACTTTCAGCCCATTGTGCGCACGAGGAACTGGCCTGTTATGTGGCAGTTCCGGCAACGCGGCCTTCCGCCCTCGACGGCTCACAGGACTGCCCAATCATCGCGCAAATCCTGAATCCGCCCCGTTTCCGCTGCAAGTTTGGCGAGAATCCAAGAAACGTCGTCAACTGCCGAGCCAGCCGAGTCCCCTGATACTCGCCCAGGCATGGCAATCAGAGAGTGCAATTGCAGGTCGGAAACGGGTGCGAGATAGATATTCCGAGTGGTTTCGACGTCCGCGTGCCCAAGTAGGTCCTGGACCATACGCCAGGGATCTCCATAGAGAAGAAGGAAGTCCCGGCGCTCTTCAGGTGTCAGTCCGAGACGCACATCCATTACGTGGTGAAGCACAACCAGCATGTAGAGGGCGAAAGAATGCCGACACATGTGTGGGGTGCAGAAGGGAGGCTCAGTGACCGTTTCGGCAAGAACCTTCTGGCACCGGTCCGTAGCAGCACGGAATATCCCCTCCCATGAGGACGGCTGGAGCGGCAGGCCCGACTCGTTTAGCCATACCCAAAGCGGTTCGGGACCGTCGGGTCCTTCCACGAAAAGAAGAGCTCGCTCTTCGATGCTTGCGTGTGCCAACGTCGTCTTTCCAACCATTCCATCGCGGTCGCGCCAATGGAGAACCTTCAGACGGTGCCCCGAGACCGAAGTCACAAGACGCAGTTTCGGAATCCCTTCATACCTGCCCTGGCGGTGGGCCCGGCGAATGCTTGCTGCCCGGGTCGATTCGCAGTAGGTCTCAATCTCACCCACGACTGGGTTCGCGACGTAAAAGGTTCGAGCACGCTTGGACTTCGTTACCGCCGGAGCAAGTCGGCTTGCATGGTAGCGGCGCTCATCCATCGTTATTTTCGGGATCTCCAGCGTAAGAAGAGAGGCCCCCTCAGTAAGCCGTTACGCCAGACGAGAACAATAGATTAGCGAAGGCCGAATTGCGATCTGCCAAGCGGCCGGCCCAGGCCGCGTCGGGAACCCTGTCGGCAGAGAACCCGCGCAAGCCAACGTCTACCCATCGGCGGAATGCCCTGGGCGTCAGCCAGCGCACATTACTGGACCTCGCGTCTTTGGCCCGGGCAGCAGGCACCTCCACCACCTGACCTTGCCGCCCGATCGCCTCACGCATCTCAATCGGACTCATAGACACGTACCGCTGCTTGACCGCCCACGAGTACAAGCGGCCCAAAGCAGCGAGGCCACGGTTCCAACGTGCGCCGCCAACCTTCTCCGGATTGCGTATAGACCTCGTCCGCCAGTCCTCAAAGTCCCAGAGGTCACTGGAAGTTGCCTCATCCCAGTTCTTGCCCCGGACCCACAGGAAATCGAAGAAGACGCAATAGTCAGTCGTATAGCTTCGCTTCGACTCCGGCTCAAGCCGGGAAAAGGACGATCGGGCCAGAAACTGGCTCAGCCGTCCGTCGATCTGGCAGTTGGGCGACAACAGAATCGGAGTCCCTGGCCGGATCCCTGCACGTATCTCGCGTTCCTCCAGGTCCTCCCAACCGCACAGCGCCGACACGCGGGTCGTCTCGACGTCCCGCCTCGCCGGTACCCAGTAGACACGCCACCTTGACACCACGAACCTCCCTGCTGACCTGCTTCAACACGCAGATTCAACAGGGAATTGGCGACGACGCCCTCGTGGCCGCGCTCCAGGGTGTCGGCGAGGAACGCGTCGGCCGCCGCGCGGGCCTCCGGGTCGTCCGGATCGGCGACGAGCGTACGGCGGACCCGCAGGCGCTCGGGGAGGAGCCGGACCAGAGCCGTGTGGCGGTCGGAGAGGGGCAGGTCGAGCAGGTCCTCGTCGTCGACGGACAGCGCGTCGAAGAAGACCGGGACGACGGGCACATGCGCCGCCGCTCCGGCCACGTCCCGCCGTGAGCCGACCCGGGACGCGGTCTCCTGGAACGGCCGGGGTCTGCCGTCCTCCCCCAGGGCGATCACCTCGCCGTCGAGGACGAAGCGGCCCGCCGGGAGGGCGGCGACGGCGGCGGTGAGCTCGGGCAGCCGGTCGGTGATGTCGTCGAGGGTCCGGGTGTAGGCGCGGATCCGGTCGCCGTCGCGGTGGACCTGCACCCGGATCCCGTCGAGCTTCTCCTCGACGGCGCACGGGCCCAGCTTGTCGAGGGCTTCGCCGACCGAGGCGGCCGTGTGCGCGAGCATCGGCTGGACGGGCCGCCCGACGGTGAGGCGGAAGGCGGCGAGCGCTCCGGGTCCTTCCGCGAGGAGGACCCCGGCGACGTCCTGGAGCGATCCGGCGAGCATCACGGCGCGCCGGACGTCGGCGGGCGGCGCTTCGGCGGCGCGGGCCAGGGCGTCGGCGGCGACGGCGTCCAGGGCTCCCTGGCGTACCTCGCCGGTGAGCAGGGCCCGCAGGAAGCGCTGCTCGTCGGCGGTGGCGGCGGCGAACAGGGCGCGCAGGCGGTTGTGGCGCAGCGCCTGGGATCCGGGGCCGGAGGTGGCGGCGATGGCGGTCAGCTCGGCGTCGACGCCGGCGACGGTGAGCGTGGGCCCGGAGGTGGGTTCCACGGGGTCGCCGAGGGTGCGCCGGCCGACGCCGATGCGGCCCTGGGGCAGCCGTCCGGCGAGGTAGGGGATGACGACGGGGGCGTTCTCGGGTCCGGCGTCCCGGAAGAGACCGGCCAGGAGCGCCACCTTCCGGGACCGGGCGGAGGTGGCGGCGACCTCCAGCGACACCTGGGCGAGCTCGGCGAGCAGCATGCTGCCATGGTGCTACGGGGCGGAGTGCGCCGCCCGTCCATAGGTACGGACGGCCGCCCCAGGGCCCGTCAGATGAAGTTGAGGGCGGCGGCCCCGCCCACTCCCCCGAGGACCATGAAGGCGGGCATCAGCACCTTCATCTCCACCCAGCTGCCGGCCCGGAAGCGCATGGCCTTCGGCGGGCCGATCGGATACCAGCGCTTGCGGCCGATCGGGATGGGCCACAGGATCGGGCAGCCCGAGACGGTCAGCGCGTCGCCGATGTCGTGGACCAGGGCGCCGAGCACGATGGGCAGGCCGAGCCACAGGTACTCCTGGCCGGGGGCGTCGAAGAGCCAGCCGGACCCGTGGCCCGGCTGGTCCAGGACGCCGGCGAGAATCCAGGCGCTGGTGGCGCCGAGCAGCCAGACGAGGATGTCGCTGGAGACCCGGGCGGCCCGCCACATCAGCCCCTCGACCGCGAGCACCAGGTGGACGAAGAGGATGCCGAGGACCGCCCAGCGTCCGCCGAAGAGCGCTGCGGCGGAAGCGCCGCCGCCGATGAGGGCGGCCCAGAGCCAGGTGTGGGTCAGCGTCCGGTGGCCGCCGGTGCGGCGGGGGTCGCCGGCGCTCCTGGTGGCCTTGTAGACGGCGAAGGAGAGCTTGTCGACGATCTCGCAGAGGGTTTTGGAGACGGGCCCGAAGGCGCGCGAGATGGTCGCGGACTTGTGGTCGAGGTCGGGGGCGAGCGCGGCGCCCGCGCAGATCAGCGCCCCGACGACGAGGACGGGCCAGGGCATTGTGTGGCCCGCGGCGGCGGCCGCCGCACCCACCCCCAGCCAGGCCGCTGCCCCTGACAGAGAGTGTGCCGGTCCCATCATGGTCTTTTCCCGCCCCCAGTGGTTCGTGCGCCCATCACCGGTGCGGCGCGGGCAGGTTGAGAACGCAGCGTATCGTCCGTGATCTTCGTGCGGTCCGCCGGTTCCCTCATCCGGGCCGAAGACAGGCAAGATGGGGGGTGTGACCCTCATCGATCAGCTGCCTAAGACCCCCGACCCGGACGCCCTCTTCGAGGCCTTCTCGTCATGGACCGAGACCCAGGGCATCACCCTTTATCCGGCTCAGGAGGAGGCGCTGATCGAGGTGGTGTCCGGGGCGAACGTGATCCTTTCCACCCCGACCGGCTCGGGCAAGAGCCTGGTGGCGGCGGCCGCGCACTTCACGGCGCTGGCGCAGGACAAGGTCACCTTCTACACCGCGCCGATCAAGGCGCTGGTGTCGGAGAAGTTCTTCGACCTGTGCAAGCTCTTCGGCACCGAGAACGTCGGCATGCTCACCGGTGACGCCTCGGTCAACGCGGACGCCCCGGTGATCTGCTGTACGGCCGAGGTGCTGGCCTCCATCGCGCTGCGCGACGGCAAGTACGCCGACATCGGCCAGGTCGTGATGGACGAGTTCCACTTCTACGCCGAGCCGGACCGGGGCTGGGCCTGGCAGATCCCGCTGCTGGAGCTGCCGCAGGCCCAGTTCGTGCTGATGTCGGCGACGCTCGGCGATGTCGCGATGTTCGAGAAGGACCTGACCCGGCGTACCGGCCGCCCCACCTCCGTGGTGCGCTCCGCGACCCGTCCGGTGCCGCTCAGCTACGAGTACCGCTTCACGCCGATCACCGAGACGCTGACCGAGCTGCTGGACACCCGGCAGTCGCCGGTCTACATCGTGCACTTCACGCAGGCGGCGGCCGTCGAGCGGGCGCAGTCGCTGATGAGCATCAACATGTGCACGAAGGAGGAGAAGGAGAAGATCGCCGATCTGATCGGCTCCTTCCGCTTCACCACCAAGTTCGGCCAGAACCTCTCCCGTTACGTACGCCACGGCATCGGGGTGCACCACGCGGGGATGCTGCCCAAGTACCGCCGGCTGGTGGAGAAGCTGGCCCAGGCGGGTCTGCTGAAGGTGATCTGCGGGACGGACACGCTCGGCGTCGGCGTCAACGTGCCCATCCGTACGGTGTTGTTCACGGCGCTCACCAAGTACGACGGCACCCGGGTACGGACCCTGCGCGCGCGGGAGTTCCACCAGATCGCGGGCCGGGCCGGGCGGGCCGGGTTCGACACGGCCGGGTTCGTCGTGGCGCAGGCCCCCGAGCACGTCATCGAGAACGAGAAGGCCGTCAAGAAGGCGGGCGACGACCCGAAGAAGAAGCGCAAGGTGGTCCGCAAGAAGGCCCCGGAGGGCTTCGTCGCCTGGTCGGAGACCACCTTCGACAAGCTGATCCAGTCCGAGCCGGAGCCGCTGAACTCCCGTTTCCGGGTCACGCACACCATGCTGCTCGCGGTCATCGCCCGTCCGGGCAACGCCTTCGAGGCGATGCGGCATCTGCTGGAGGACAACCACGAGCCGCGCCGGGCGCAGCTGCGGCACATCCGGCGGGCCATCGCCATCTACCGCTCGCTGCTGGACGGCGGGGTGGTGGAGCAGCTGGAGACGCCGGACGCCGAGGGCCGGATCGTGCGGCTGACGGTCGACCTCCAGCAGGACTTCGCACTGAACCAGCCGCTGTCCACGTTCGCGCTGGCCGCGTTCGACCTGCTGGACGCCGAATCCCCGTCGTACGCGCTGGACATGGTCTCGGTCGTCGAGTCGACGCTGGACGATCCCCGGCAGATCCTGGCCGCCCAGCAGAACAAGGCGCGCGGCGAGGCCGTGGGGCAGATGAAGGCGGACGGGGTCGAGTACGAGGAGCGGATGGAGCGGCTCCAGGACGTCACGTACCCCAAGCCGCTGAGCGAGCTGCTGTGGCACGCCTACGACGTGTACCGCACGAGCCACCCGTGGGTGAACGACCACCCGGTGTCGCCGAAGTCGGTGATCCGGGACATGTACGAGCGTGCCATGACCTTCACGGAGTTCACCTCGCACTACGAGCTGGCCCGGACCGAGGGCATTGTGCTGCGGTATCTGGCGAGCGCGTACAAGGCGCTGGAGCACACGATCCCGGACGACGTGAAGTCGGAGGATCTCCAGGACCTGATCTCCTGGCTCGGCGAGATGGTGCGTCAGGTGGACTCCAGTCTGCTGGACGAGTGGGAGCAGCTGGCCAACCCCGAGGTGGAGACCGCCGAGCAGGCCCAGGAGCGGGCGGACGAGGTCAAGCCGGTCACGGCCAACCCCCGCGCCTTCCGGGTGCTGGTGCGCAACGCGATGTTCCGCCGGGTGGAGCTGGCCGCGCTGGACCGGGTCCGGGACCTGGGCGAGCTGGACGGCGACGCCGGGTGGGACGAGGACGCCTGGGGCGAGGCGATGGACGCGTACTGGGACGCGCACGAGGAGATCGGCACCGGTCCCGACGCGCGCGGCCCGAAGCTGCTGAAGATCGAGGAGGACCCGGCGCACGGGCTGTGGCGGGTCTGGCAGGCGTTCGCCGACCCGGCGGGCGATCACGACTGGGGTATCAAGGCCGAGGTCGATCTCGCCGCGTCCGACGAGGAGGGCCGGGCGATCGTCCGGGTCACCGAGGTCGGCCAGCTGTGAACCGGCCGCCGACGCGGAAGTAGGAGAGGTACGGGATGACGAATCCGGCGGAGCGCCTGGTCGATCTGCTCGACCTGGAGCGGATCGAGGTCAACATCTTCCGTGGCCGCAGCCCCGAGGAGTCCCTGCAACGGGTCTTCGGCGGGCAGGTCGCGGGCCAGGCGCTGGTGGCGGCGGGCCGGACGACCGACGGGGAGCGGCCGGTGCACTCGCTGCACGCCTACTTCCTGCGGCCGGGGCGTCCCGGGGTGCCGATCGTGTATCAGGTGGATCGGGTGCGGGACGGCCGGTCCTTCACCACCCGGCGGGTGACGGCCGTCCAGCAGGGCCGGACGATCTTCAACCTGACGGCGTCCTTCCACCGCCCCGAGGAGGCGGGCTTCGAGCACCAGCTGCCGCCGGCCCGGATCGTCCCGGACCCGGAGGAGCTGCCGACGGTCGCCGAGGAGGTGCGCGAGCATCTGGGCGTGCTGCCGGAGGCGCTGGAGCGGATGGCCCGGCGGCAGCCCTTCGACATCCGTTACGTCGACCGGCTGCGCTGGACGCACGACGAGATCAAGGACGCCGATCCACGCAGCGCGGTGTGGATGCGGGCGGTGGGCCCGCTGGGCGACGACCCGCTGGTGCACACCTGCGCGCTGACGTACGCGAGCGATATGACGCTCCTGGACGCGGTCCGCATCCCGGTGGAGCCGCTGTGGGGGCCGCGCGGCTTCGATATGGCCTCGCTGGACCATGCGATGTGGTTCCACCGGCCGTTCCGGGCGGACGAGTGGTTCCTGTACGACCAGGAGTCGCCGATCGCGACGGGCGGCCGGGGGCTGGCCCGGGGCCGGATCTACGACCGTTCGGGGCAGCTGTTGGTGTCGGTGGTGCAGGAGGGGCTGTTCCGGCGGCTGGTGAGCGACTGAGGGCTGACGGGACAGCCCTTGGGCAGTGCTCTTACGTGCCGGGCAGCGGGTCCTGCTCCACCTCGTGGCGGCGGGTGCGGATGTCCGGCGGCGCGGGGTGCAGCTTGGCGTCGCAGGACGGGCCGAGGCCGGCCCGGCGCGAGTCGGTCCCGGTGAGGGGCCGGCCGCAGAGGCGGCAGCGGACGAGGCGGCGGCTTCGCGGCTGCTCGCCGCCGGCCGCCGCGTCCCGGGCGCCGGCTCCGGCGGCTCCGGGCAGCGGTTCGGGAAAGGCGTCGGGGATCTCCACCCGCCGATCCTCCCAGTACGGCTCCGCGGCCGCCCGGGTGGCCGGCGTGGCTCAGGGGCGGTCGCGCTCGCGGTCGAGTGCCTCGTCCAGGGTGCGGGCCGCCATGATGAGCGAGAGATGGGTGAACGCCTGGGGGAAGTTGCCCAGTTGTTCGCCGCTGGGGCCGATCTCCTCGGCGAACAGGCCCACGTGGTTGGCGTAGGTCAGCATCTTCTCGAAGGTGTAGCGCGCCTGTCGCAGCCGTCCGGCGCGGGCGGTCGCGTCGACGTACAGGAAGGTGCAGAGGCTGAAGGTGCCCTCCGAGCCGCGCAGCCCGTCCGGTGAAGCCGCCGGGTCGTAGCGGTGGACGAGGCTGTCCGAGACCAGGGTGCGGTCGATGGCGTCGAGGGTGGACAGCCAGCCCGGATCCCGTGGGGCGAGGAATCCCACGCGCGGCATCAGCAGCAGGGACGCGTCGAGCACCTCGCTCCCGTAACTCTGCACGTAGGCCTGGAGGTTCTCGCTCCAGCCGCGCTCCACCACCTGTTCCAGCACGGCGTCCCGCGCCCCGGTCCACCGGGCGGTGTCGGCCGGGCGGCTGAGCTGCGCGGCGAGCTTGAGGCCCCGGTCGAAGGCTGCCCAGCACATCACCCGGCTGTAGGTGAAGTCCTGGCGCCCGCCGCGGGTCTCCCAGATGCCTTCGTCGGGGCGGTCCCAGGAGTCCGCGAGCCGGTCCAGGGTGCGGGACAGGACCTTCCAGCCGCGGTAGCCCGCCTGGATGTCGGCCTCGCGGCCCTCGGACAGCGCGTAGAGGGCTTCGCCGTAGATGTCGAGCTGGAGCTGGTCGTCGGCGGCGTTGCCGAGCCGGACCGGGTGGGAGCCCCGGTAGCCCGCCAGGTGTCCGAGGACCTGCTCCGCCTCCAGGGGCTGTCCGTCGACCCGGTACATGACGCGGAGCGGCTCCCCGCCGGCGTCCTCCCGGTCCCGCAGCCGGTCGCCGAGCCAGTGGGTGAACGCGGTCGCCTCGTCGACGAAGCCCAGGTCCAGCAGGGCCCGCACCGACAGGGAGCCGTCCCGCACCCAGGTGTACCGGTAGTCCCAGTTGCGTTCCCCGCCCACCTGTTCGGGCAGTCCCATGGTCGCCGCGGCGACGGGTGCGCCGCTGGGTTCGTACGTGAGCAGCTTCAGGGTGATCGCGGAGCGGTTGACCATGTCGGGCCAGCGGCCTCGGTAGCGGGATCCGCGCACCCATTTCTGCCAGAAGTCGACGACGTCCCAGAGCTGGTCGGTGATCCCCTCGATGGTGGGCTGCGGCGGCTCGGGCCGGTCGGGGTCGCAGAGGGTGAGCAGGACCCCCGACGACTGACCGGCGTGCAGGGTGACGCCGCCGACGGCGTCCTGTCCGTCGCGGGTCAGGGGGAAGCCCGTCCGGAGGTGGGCGGTGCTGCCCGGCGCCCGGAAGGCCGCCGCGTGTCCCGTCGGGCCCAGGTCCAGCTCGTGGGCGGCGCGGCCGTAGTCGAACCGGGGCCGGCACTCCAGGCCGAAGCGCACGGTGCCGCGCACCGAGCGCACGGTACGGACGAGGGTGTGCCGGTCGGTCGGCCCGCCGGAGCGGATCGGGGTCATCCAGTCGAGGACCTCGCCGACGCCGTCGGGCGCCATGAACCGGGTGACGACGACCGCGGTGTCGGGGTAGTAGAGCTGCTTGCACGTGTGCGTGCCGCCTTCGGGCGCCAGCCGGAAGTAGCCGCCGCGCTCGTGGTCGAGCAGGGCGGCGAAGACGCTGGGCGAGTCGAATCTGGGGGCGGCGAACCAGTCGACGACTCCGCGCGAGGAGATCAGTGCGGCCGTCTGCAGGTCGCCCACGAGTCCGTGGTCGGCGATCGGCGGATATCGGTCCATGCGCCTTCCCTCCGGGTCGGGCCCCGTCCCCCTCACTATCCGGTACTCCCGCCCCGGGTGCGCGGCACGCGTCCGTGCCGCCGGGGGCCGGGTCTCGGTTTGCCGAACGGAACCGGGGCCGCGTTACTGGAGTGAGCCCCGGGCCGCCGGCCGGGCGGAGCTCCGTCCGACAGAGCAGGGAGCCGCGGAGGTACCGGGATGGACATGATCCACATCCGTGCGGTGAGCCCGCCGGACCTGACCGACGAGGTCGTCGGCCGGCTCTCGGGAGACCCCTGCGTACTCAATCTGATCGTCCAGCGCGACGTCGCGCGCAATCCCGACGGCGACTCCATCGCGTGCGACGTGCTGACGGGGGCGGCGAACGACGTGCTGCGCCGGCTGCGTGCCGTCCGGCTCGACCAGCGGGGCTCCCTGGTCATCGAGCCGGTCGACATGGCCTTCTCCGGCCGGGCCACCGAAGGGGGGCGGCGCGAGCTGGGGCCGATGAGCCGGGCGCCGGTCTGGGAGCAGGTCGAGGCACGCATCAGGTCCGGGGGTCGCTATCCGCCGAGTTTCTACCTCTACCTGGTCGTCGCCGGGATGATCGGTTCGGTCGGCATCGTCACCAACTCACAGATCCTGATCGTGGCGGCGATGGTCGTCGGGCCGGAGTACGGCGCCATCGTCAGCGTGGCGCTGGGGATCGACCGGCGTCACCCGGCCATGGTGCGCAGCGGGCTGGCCGCCCTGGGCGTCGGCTTTCTCCTCACCATGGTCGTCACGTTCCTCTTCGCCCTGCTCATCCGGGGTTTCGGGCTGCAGTCGGTGGCCTTCGACCGGGGGCTGCGTCCCGTCTCCAACCTCATCAACACGCCGAACTTCTTCTCGGTCGCCGTCGCCGCCCTGGCCGGGATCGTCGGGATCGTGTCGCTCACCGAGGCCAGGACGAGCGCCCTGCTCGGGGTGTTCATCTCCGTGACGACGATCCCGGCGGCCGCGGACGTCGCCGTCTCCACCGCGTTCGCCAGCTGGCCCGATGTGCGGGGCTCGGCCATCCAGCTGGTGGTGAACATCCTGGTGCTGATCGTGGTGGGCACGGCCGCGCTCAAGGCGCAGCGGGCGATCTGGCGGGAGGTCGGTCTCCGGCGTGACCGTGACCGCCGGCTCGCCGACGAGGCCTGACGAACTCCGCAGGGGGCGCTCAAGGACCGGGAGGCGGTGGCGCCGCTGTGCGCCGCACCTCACGCGACCCCGGCCGAACGGGCGGCACCGGGCAGGGCCGCCCGCCGGGGGCCGGCCGCCGGTGGACGCGGAGGCCTCCGGACGGCGGACGGCGGACAGCTCGGCCGGGCGCGCGGGCAGCGGACAGCGGACAGCGGACACGCGGGCAGCGGCGCGAACGGTCCCCGGGGCCGGGCGGCTGACTTTCCGCACCCGGAGGGCGTGTCCCCGGCGGCGGGGCGGCCCCCGGCCCGCCGGTGCGTGGTACTCCGGCGTGAACCCGTGGGGACATCCCGGGGGGACATCGCCCCTTCCCCGGGGTCCTCACGCCGAGGAGTCGAGATCATGCCGGCCACCCCTGCGGGCACACCCGTCACCGCGCCCGAGGACCCGTACGCGCCGGTCCGTACGCGGAGGTACGCGGGGCTGCTGGTGATGGCGGCGCTCCTCGGGGTGCCCGTCTCCGCGGTCGCGTTCGGCTTCCTCGCCCTGGTCTCGGAGCTCCAGTCGCTGACGTACACGGAGCTGCCGAGGGCGATGGGCTTCGAGGAGACGCCCTCGTGGTGGCCCGTCCCGCTGCTGGGCGCCGCCGGTCTCCTGGTCGGGCTCACCGTCCGCCGGCTGCCGGGCGGGGGCGGGCACCGGCCGGCGGACGGGCTGGTGTCCACCGGAGCCCCGGCCCCGGCGGACCTGCCCGGCATCGCGCTCGCGGCGCTGCTCTCGCTGGGCGTGGGGGCCGTGCTCGGACCGGAGGCGCCCCTGATCGCGCTGGGCGGCGGGCTGGCGGTCTGGGCGGCGGGCCGCGTCAAGCGGGACCTGCCGCCGGACGGGCGGGCCCTGGTCGGTGCCTCGGGGAGTTTCGCCGCGGTGAGCGCCCTGCTGGGATCACCGCTGCTGGGGGCGTTCCTGTTGATGGAGGTGTCGGGGCTGGCCGGGCCGATGCTGGGCGTGGTCCTGGTGCCGGGACTGCTCTCCGCGGGGATCGGTGCGCTGATCTTCACGGGGCTGGGTTCCTGGACGGGCCTGGGCACCTACTCGCTGACCCTGGGCGAGGTGCCGCCCGTGGCGAGCCCCGGCATCGCCGGGTTCGGGTGGGCGCTGGCTCTCGGTGTCTCGGCCGCCTTCGCCGGGGCGGGCATCCGCCGGCTGTCGCTGGCTCTGCAGGAACGCGTGGAGCGGCGGAAGGTGGCGGCCACGGCGGCGATGGGGCTGGTCGTCGGCGGGCTCGCGCTGGTGTACGCGGAGGCGTCGGGCAAGGACGGTTCCCAGGTGCTGTACTCGGGCGAACACGAGCTGGGCCATCTCCTGTCCGGCAGCGCGGAGTATTCGGTCGGCGCGCTGGTGCTGCTCATCGTCTGCAAGTCGCTCGCCTACTGCGCGTCGTTGAGCTGTTTCCGGGGCGGTCCTGTCTTCCCCGCGATGTTCGTGGGCGCGGTGGCCGGCATCGCGCTGTCCCATCTGCCGGGGCTGCAGCTGACCGAGGGGTTCGCGATGGGCATCGGGGCCATGTGCGTGGCGATGCTGCGGTTGCCGATGACCTCGGTGCTCCTGGCGACGCTCCTGCTGGGCAAGGAGGGGCTCACCGTGATGCCTCTGGTGATCGTGGCGGTGGTGGTGGCGTACGTGGTCACCCTCAGGCTGACGCCCTCGCCGGTGGACGGGGCGCGGCCGAGGACCGGGTGATCGCGTCCGCGCCCGGTGTCGGGCGGCACATCCGGCAGGGGGTGAACGGCACGGTGGGGGGTGGTGGTGCCGGGGTGGCGCACACCGGGCACTCTGGAGACAGCCTCCGTTGCGGGCCGTAGGGTTCCTCCCGACTCCTGCCCTGTGAAAGGACCTCCGCGCATGACCGAGATCGTCCACGTGTCCGCCCCCGAGCTGGTCAGTTACGCCGACGGCCTGGCCGGCCTCCTGGTCGAGACCGTCGATGAGGGCTCCTCGGTGGGCTTCCTGGCTCCGCTGGACCGGGAGACGGCCGCCGCCTGGTGGCGTGAGCGGGCCGACGCCGTGGAGGCGGGACGGATCGGCATCTGGATCGCCCGCGAGGGCGGGCAGGTCTCCGGGACGATCGCCCTGGTCCGCGCCCCGCTGCCGAACGCCCGGCACCGCGCGGAGGTCGCCAAGCTGATGGTCCGTCCCTCCGCTCGCGGCCAGGGGCTCGGCGGGGCGCTGCTGGCCGCCGTCGAGGCGTACGCGGCGACCGAGGGCATCACGCTGCTGATCCTGGACACCGAGAGCGGCAGCCTGGCCGAGCAGGTCTACTGCGGGGCGGGGTGGACGAAGGCCGGGAGCGTGCCGGGATACGCGGCGGACCCGGCGGGCATCCTCAAGCCGACGACGTTCTACTACAAGGAGCTCGCCGCTCCGTGAGCGGCGGGCGGCACCATGTGCACCACCACGCAATGACCAGGGAGAGTTTCATGACGCTGCACGACATTCCGCTGCGCACCCTCGCGGGCGAGCCGACCACGCTGGGCGCGTACGGCGGCCGGGCCGTCCTGTTGGTGAACGTGGCCTCCAAGTGCGGGCTCACCCCGCAGTACGAGGGCCTGGAGCGGTTGCAGCAGAACTACGGGGACCGGGGCCTGACCGTGCTGGGTGTCCCGTGCAACCAGTTCGCCGGGCAGGAGCCGGGCAGCGCGGAGGAGATCCAGACCTTCTGCTCGACGACGTACGGGGTCACCTTCCCGCTGCTGGAGAAGATCGACGTCAACGGCGCGGACCGGCATCCGCTGTACGTGGAGCTGACGAAGCTGGCGGACGCGGACGGGGAGGCCGGGGACGTCCAGTGGAACTTCGAGAAGTTCCTCATCTCGCCGGCCGGTGAGCCGGTGGCCCGGATCCGGCCGCGCTCCGAGCCCGAGGCCACGGAGGTCGTGGCGGCGATCGAGGCGCAGCTGCCGGCCTGAGTGCGCGCGAGGGGCGGTCCGGGACATGTGTCCCGGACCGCCCTTTCCTGTCTCCTGCGGCAGTCGGCGAACTGTCTCCTGCCGCAGCTAGCGGATCGGCATGCCGGAGAGCGTGCGGGCGATCACCAGGCGCTGGATCTCGCTGGTGCCCTCGAAGATGGTGTAGATGGCCGCGTCGCGGTGCATGCGCTCGACGGGGTACTCGCGGGTGAAGCCGTTGCCGCCGAGGATCTGGATGGCCTGTGCGGTGACGTCCCGGGCGGTCTCGCTCGCGTACAGCTTCGACATGGAGCCCTCGGCCGAGGTGAACGGCTTTCCGGTGGTGGCCATCCAGGAGGCGCGCCAGACCAGCAGCCGGGCCGCGTCGATCCGGGTGCGCATGTCCGCGAGCTGGAAGGCGATGCCCTGGTTGTCGATGATCGGGCGGCCGAACTGGCTGCGGGTCTTCGCGTAGTCGAGGGCGACCTCGTAGGCGGCGCGGGCGGTGCCCACGGCCATCGCGCCGACGGCCGGACGGGACGCCTCGAAGGTGGCCATCGCCGCATTCTTGACCCTCCCCCAGCCTCCGGCCGGGGGGACCCCCACCTCACTCCGTTCGCCGCCGGACTCGGCGCGCTCCCAGGCGCGGGCGAGGCGCTCGTCGAGCTTCTCCTTGCCGCCGAGCAGGCAGTGTCCGGGGACGCGGACGTCCTCCAGGACCACCTCGGCGGTGTGCGAGGCGCGGATGCCGTGCTTCTTGAACTTCTGGCCCTGGGAGAGACCGGGCGTGTCCGGCGGCACGATGAAGGAGGCGTGCCCCTTGGAGCCGATGCCGGGGTCGACGACGGCGACGACCACGTGGACGCCCGCTATGCCGCCGTTGGTCGCCCAGGTCTTGGTCCCGTTGAGGACCCACTCGTCCTTGGCCTCGTCGTAGACGGCCCGGGTGCGCATCGAGGCGACGTCGGATCCGGCGTCGGGCTCGGAGGAGCAGAAGGCGGCGACCTTCACGTCGTCGACGTCGCCGTACATCTGCGGGATCCAGGTGCCGATCTGCTCCTCGGTGCCGTTGGCGAGGACGCCGACGGCCGCCAGGCCCGTACCGACGATCGACAGGGCGATGCCCGCGTCGCCCCAGAAGAGCTCCTCCATGGCCATGGGGATGCCGAGCCCCGTGGGGTCGAAGAACTGCTGGGCGTAGAAGTCGAGCGAGTAGATGCCGACCTTGGCCGCTTCCTGGATGACGGGCCAGGGCGTTTCCTCACGCTCGTCCCACTCGGCTGCGGCGGGGCGGATGACATCCGCCGCGAAGCCGTGGAGCCAGTCCCTGACCTGCTTCTGGTCGTCATTGAGATCGAGTGTGAACTCGGCCATGTTCCCCTCCAGGCACTGCGGCGAAAAGCGTGCGTTACTTGCGGTAACCACAGTCTGTTACCGGCAAGTAGCCACTGTCAACCGCCCCGGAGCCGATCAATCCTCCTCCTGGTGGAGTGTTACGTTGCGCAGGCGCGCAGAAGCGATGCGACGGCATCGCGTGGCCAGGGTGGGAGAGACGACATGGAGACCGCACGAAGCGCCGAGCGACAGCGGACCGCGGCCGAGCGCCGCCGCCGCGAGTTGCTGGAAGCGGCGGACCGGGTGGTGCTCAGGGACGGACCGCAGGCCTCGATGAACGCCATCGCGGCCGAGGCCGGGATCACCAAACCCATCCTCTACCGCCACTTCGGGGACAAGGGCGGCCTCTACCGGGCGCTGGCCAAACGCCACACCGACGCGCTGCTCAGCGCACTGCGAGCCGCCCTGGACGCGCCCGCCGACCGGCGTGAGCGGGTGGAGTCCACACTCGACACCTATCTCGCCGCGATCGAGGCCCGCCCCCAGGTCTACCGCTTCCTGATGCATCCCTCCGACGCCGCCGACACCGCCCCCTCCCCCGAGCAGGGCTTCGACGTCGGCCGGCACTCCGCCCCGCTGCTGCGCCGCCTCGGCGAGGAGCTGGGCCAGGTGATCGCCGAACGGGTCGACCTGGGCCCGGACAGCGAGCAGATGGCCCGCATCTGGGGGCACGGCATCGTCGGCATGATGCACGCGGCGGGCGACTGGTGGCTCGGCGACCGGCCCTGCTCCCGCGAACGGCTGGTGAGCAGCCTCGCCGATCTGCTGTGGGGCAGGCTCGCGGAGACGGGCGACCTCCAGGGCGGACCGGGGTTCTGACCCGCTCCGGCTCCCGGACTCCGGGAGCCGGGCCGTCGCGGGCTCAGCCCCGGCGTGCCCAGGGCGCGCGGCGCGCCGCGCGCAGCGCCCGGGAGCGCCGCAGCCCGGTCAGCCGGTCGGTGTAGACAGTGCCCTCCAGGTGGTCGCACTCGTGCTGGAGGCACCGGGCGAACCACCCCGTCCCGGCGATCCGGACCGGCTCGCCGGTCATCGTCAGGCCCTCGACGACCGCGTGGTCGAAGCGTTCCGTGCCCGCTTCCAGACCGGGAAGTGACAGACAGCCCTCCGGTCCGCGTACGGTGAGTCCGTCCGCCTCGACCAGTTCGGGATTGACCACGTGTCCCAGATGGCGGACATCGTCGTCGTCCGGGCAGTCGTAGACGAACACCTTGAGCGGGACGCCGATCTGATTGGCGGCGAGCCCGACACCCTGTGCGGCGTACATCGTGGCGAACATGTCCTCGACCAGCCTCGCGAGCGACGGGCCGAAGTCGGTGACGTCCTCGCAGGCGCGGTGGAGCAACGGGTCGCCGAGCAGACTCATCTCACGGACGAGTCCGGAACTGCCGGGGATCGGGCGGTTTCGCATGGCGGCAAGTTTACGTTCCGCCGGGCCGGGGAGTTCCCGTGGTGCCGCGGTGCGGTCGCCGTGCCGGACATCGATAGGCTGGGCGCGGACCGATGCAAGGAGGATCTAGGACGATGGCAGGCAACACGGAGCCGTTGTCGCCGCGGGCCAAACTGGCCGTGACGGCGGGCAAGGCCGCGGCGGCGGTGTCACGCGCCGCGGGGCGGGGCAGCGGATCGGTGATCGGCGGCCGGGTGGCGCTCAAACTCGACCCCGACCTGCTGGGGCGGCTGGCGCAGCACCTGGACGTGATCCTCGTGTCGGCGACGAACGGCAAGACGACCACCACACGGCTGATCGCGGAGGCGCTGCGGGCCGCCGGGCCCGTCGTGTCGAACGCGCTCGGCGCGAACATGCCCGCGGGCATCACCTCGGCGCTGGCGGGCGGCTCGGACGCGAAGTTCGGCGTGATCGAGGTCGACGAAAAGTATCTGGCGGGTGTCGCGCGCGACACCACGCCCAAGGTGATCGCCCTGCTCAACCTCTCGCGCGACCAGCTGGACCGCGCGGCGGAGACCCGGATGATGGCCGAGCACTGGCGCGAGGGCCTGTCCGGCTCGAAGGCCGTGATCATCGCCAACGCCGACGACCCGCTGGTCGTCTGGGCGGCCTCCTCCTCGGCCAATGTGGTGTGGGTGGCGGCCGGTCAGGCGTGGAAGGACGACGCCTGGTCCTGCCCGTCCTGCGGCGGTGTGATGCAGCGTCCCGGCGACGACTGGTTCTGCGGGCAGTGCGGCTTCCGCCGCCCCGCCCCGAGCTGGGCGCTCAACGGCGACTACGTCCTGGACCCGCACGGTTCGGCCTGGCCGATCCACCTCCAGCTGCCGGGCCGCGCGAACAAGGCGAACGCCACCAGTTCCGCCGCCGTCGCCGCCGTCTTCGGCGTGCCGCCGCAGGTCGCGCTGGAGCGGATGTACCAGGTGCAGGCGGTGGCCGGACGCTACGACGTCGTCAGCTTCCAGAACCGTGAGCTGCGCCTCCTGCTGGCGAAGAACCCGGCGGGCTGGCTGGAGACGTTCTCGCTGATCGACCCGCCGCCGACGCCGGTGATCCTCTCGGTGAACGCCCGCGGCGCGGACGGCACGGACACCTCCTGGCTGTGGGACGTGGACTACACCCAGCTGGCGGGCCACCCGATCTTCGTGCTCGGCGACCGGAAGCTGGACCTCGCGGTCCGGCTCGAAGTGGCCGGTCTCGACTTCCGGGTCTGCGAGACGCTCGACGAGGCCGTGCAGTACGCCCCGCCCGGCCGTATCGAGGTCATCGCCAACTACACCGCCTTCCAGGATCTGCGCCGTCGTGTCGGCAACTGACCCCGGCCCCGGCCACCTCCGGAGAGGACGAAGCATGAGCAACAACGGTCTGCGTCTGGTCTGGGTCTACCCCGACCTGCTCAGCACCTACGGCGACCAGGGCAACGCCCTGGTCGTGGAGCGGCGGGCCCGGCAGCGCGGCCTGGACGTGCAGCGCGTCGACGTGCGCAGCGACCAGCCGGTGCCGACGTCCGGCGACATCTATCTGATCGGCGGCGGCGAGGACCGGCCCCAGCGCCTCGCGGCCGAGCGGCTGCGCCGCGACGGCGGGCTGAGCCGGGCCGCGTCCAACGGCGCGATCATCTTCTCGGTCTGCGCGGGCTACCAGATCCTCGGGCACGAGTTCGTCAACGACCTCGGCGAGCGGGAGGCCGGTCTCGGTCTGCTCGACGTGGTCTCCACCCGGGGCGAGGGCGCGCGGTGCGTCGGCGACGTACTGGGGGACATCGACCCGCAGCTCGCGCTGCCGCAGCTGACCGGGTTCGAGAACCACCAGGGCGTCACCCATCTCGGCCCGACGGCACGGCCGTTCGCGCGGGTGCAGTTCGGCCGGGGCAACGGCACCGGGGACGGTACGGAGGGCGCGTACAACGACACGGTCTTCGGGACGTACATGCACGGTCCGGTGCTGGCCCGCAATCCGCAGATCGCCGATCTGCTGCTGAAGCTGGCCCTCGACGTGAACGCGCTGCCGCCCACCGACGACCGCTGGTACGACGCGCTGCGCGCCGAGCGGATCGCCTCGGCGACGCAGCCCGCCTGAGGCGTTTTCCGCTCGCCTGAGCGGCGCCCGCCCGAGGTGCTTTCCGCTCGGTTGAGCGGGGTCCGGCTGAGGCGTTTTCCGCTCGGTTGAGCGGAGTCCAGCAGGCGGACAGCCGGTTCGGTCCCGCCACCCTGCGCCGGTAGGGTGGCGGGGATCCAACCGGACGACGTGGTCCGGTCGTAGACCCACGTTGCAAAGGTTCCCGGGCCATGCGCATTGGCGTACTCACCTCCGGCGGCGACTGCCCCGGCCTCAACGCCGTCATCCGTTCCGTCGTGCACCGCGCGGTGGTGGACCACGGCGACGAGGTCATCGGCTTCCACGACGGCTGGAAGGGCCTGCTGGAGTGCGACTACCGCAAGCTCGACCTTGACGCGGTGGGCGGCATCCTGGCCCGCGGCGGCACGATCCTCGGTTCCTCCCGCGTCCAGCCCGCCCATCTGCGCGACGGTGTGGAGCGCGCCCGCGGCCATGTCGCGGACCTCGGCCTCGACGCCATCATCCCGATCGGCGGCGAGGGCACCCTCAAGGCCGCGCACCTCCTCTCCGAGGCCGGTCTCCCGATCGTCGGCGTTCCCAAGACCATCGACAACGACATCGCCTCCACCGACGTCACCTTCGGCTTCGACACCGCCGTCGGCGTCGCCACCGAGGCGCTGGACCGGCTGAAGACGACCGCCGAGTCGCACCAGCGGGTGCTGATCGTCGAGGTCATGGGCCGGCACACCGGCTGGATCGCCCTGCACTCCGGCATGGCCGCCGGCGCCCACGCCATCGTGGTGCCCGAGCGCCCCTTCGACATAGACGAGCTGACCGAGCTGGTCGGCAAGCGCTTCTCGGCGGGCAAGAAGTTCGCCATCGTGGTGGTCGCCGAGGGCGCCAAGCCCCGCGCGGGCTCCATGCAGTTCGAGCAGGGCGTCAAGGACGTCTACGGCCACGAGCGGTTCGCCGGCGTCGCCACGCAGCTCACCGGGGAGCTGGAGCAGCGGCTCGGCAAGGAGGCCCGCCCGGTCATCCTCGGCCATGTCCAGCGCGGCGGCACGCCGACCGCGTACGACCGCGTCCTGGCGACCCGGTTCGGCTGGCACGCGGTGGAGGCGGCGCACCGGAGCGAGTTCGGGATGCTGACCGCGCTGCGCGGCACCGACATCGTGATGGTCCCGCTGGCGGAGGCGGTCGAGACGCTGAAGACGGTCCCGGCCGAGCGGTACGCCGAGGCGGAGTGCGTGCTCTAGAAACCTCGTCAGGACACTCCTGTAGAACTGCCCCCGGCCGCAACCGCGGCCGGGGGCAGTTCTACGCTGTACCGGACAACCGGCACGAAACGGGGATGTGTCCCCATCGGGAGTGAACAGATGGATCACAGCGGGCACGGCATGAACATGGATCTGCCGCCGTTCACGCTGGAGCGGGGGCTGGAGCTCTCCGTCGACCCGTTCTTCCTGACCGGCTGCGTCCTGGCGCTCGCCCTGTACGGGTACGGCGTGGTGCGGCTGCGTCGGCGCGGGGACGGCTGGCCGGTGAACCGGATCGTGTTCTTCACCCTGGGCGTGCTGAGCATCGCGCTGGTGATGTGCACCAAGCTCAACGACTACGGCATGGTCATGTTCAGCGTGCACATGGTGCAGCACATGGTGATCAGCATGCTGTCGCCGATCCTGCTGCTGCTGGGCGCCCCGGTGACGCTGGCGCTGCGCGCGCTGCCGCCGGCCGGCCGGGGGCGGACCGGGCCGCGCGAACTGCTGCTGAAGCTGCTGCACAGCCGGTACATGAAGATCATCACGCATCCGGTGTTCACGATCCCGCTGTTCATCGCGAGCCTGTACGCGCTGTACTTCACGCCGATCTTCGACTTCCTGATGGGCTCGAAGCCCGGCCACATCGGGATGATGGTGCACTTCCTCGCGGTCGGCCTGGTCTTTTTCTGGCCGATCATGGGCGTGGACCCGGGTCCGCACCGGCCCGGCTATCTGATGCGGATGCTGGAGCTGTTCGCCGGGATGCCGTTCCACGCGTTCTTCGGGATCGCGCTGATGATGGCGTCGACGCCGATGGTGGAGACGTACCGGAACCCGCCCGCCTCGCTGGGCATCGATGCCCTGAGCGACCAGAACTGGGCGGGCGGCATCGCGTGGGCGTTCAGCGAGATCCCCTCCGTGCTGGTGCTGATCGCGCTGGTCTTCCAGTGGTACCGCTCCGAGCAGCGCACCGCCCGGCGATCGGACCGGGCGGCGGACCGCGACGGTGACAAGGAGCTGGCGGCGTACAACGCCTATCTCGCCTCTTTGCAAGCACGCGGACAGTAGCGCGAAGGGCGCGTACGGGGTGACCATGGGGACAACGGCCGCGCGGCCGACGAGGAGCGTGCGCGCATGTCCGGATCGACGAAGACCATGGGATACATGACCGTCGGGGCGCTGGTCGTGGTGACCGCGTACACGGTGGCGCTGGGAAGCAGCGGCTGGCTGTGGTTCGGCTGGATAGTGCTGGGCCTGTGCACCCTCGGCATGCTGGCCACACAGGACACCTGACCGTCGCGGCAGGTGACCACAAGGAATCCGACCGTCGCGGCGGGCGACCACGAGGACATCCGACCGCCGCTGCGGGTGACCACGTCTGACGGGCCCGGAGGCGGGTACGACCCGGGAGACCGCTTCACTGTGGTCGCATGGTGGCGCCGGGGGCCTTCGGGCCCCCGGCACCACCATGACCTGGTAGTACGCAGCCCTGAGTCGATCCGGCAGAGCGAGGTGCACCCGCAAGGTGTTCTATTACGTCCTGAAATATGTCGTGCTGGGGCCCCCGCTGCGGCTGCTGTTCCGGCCCCGCATCGAGGGCCTGGAGAACATCCCGGAGGACGGCGCGGCGATCGTCGCGGGCAATCACCTCTCCTTCTCCGACCACTTCCTGATGCCGGCCATCATCAGGCGCCGCATCACCTTCCTGGCGAAGGCCGAGTACTTCACGGGCCCGGGAATCAAGGGCCGGCTCACCGCGGCCTTCTTCCGCAGCGCGGGCCAGATCCCGGTGGACCGGTCCGGCAAGGACGCCGGGCAGGCGGCCATCCGCGAGGGGCTCGGCGTGCTGGGGAAGGGCGAGCTGCTGGGGATCTACCCGGAGGGCACCCGCTCGCACGACGGCCGGCTCTACAAGGGCAAGGTCGGGGTCGCGGTGATGGCGATCACCGCGCAGGTGCCGGTGGTCCCCTGTGCCATGGTCGGCACCTTCGAGATCCAGCCGCCGGGCCAGGTCGTGCCGAAGATCAAGCGGGTCGCGATCCGCTTCGGCGAACCGCTGGACTTCTCGCGCTACGCGGGCATGGAGAACCAGAAGGCCGCGATCCGGGCCGTGACGGACGAGATCATGTACGCGATCCTCGAACTGTCCGGCCAGGAGTACGTGGACGAGTACGCGGCCAAGGTGAAGGCGGCCGAGCAGGAGGCCGCGCCGCCGAGAAGGTTCCCGAAGCTGCGACGCTGACGGCGGATACGCCACGGGCAGAGCGCCCTCGTCCGGGCCGTCCCGCAGCCCTTAGCGTCGGATCCATGAGCAAGGGACACGCATGGGTGCTGGGAGCGACGGGCCAGATCGGGCGGGCCGCGGTGCGGGCACTGGCCGCGGACGGCTGGGAGGTCACCGCGGCCTCGCGCGGCGGCGGCCGGGACGAGGGGTGGGACGCCGGGGTCCGGGCGGTGGCGCTCGACCGGGACGAGGAGGGGGCGCTCGGCAGGGCGCTGGGCGACGGCTGTGACGTACTGGTCGACATGGTGGCGTTCGGCGGCACGCACGCCCGGCAGCTGACGGGCCTGGCGGGCCGGATCGGCTCGGCCGTCGTGATCTCCAGCGGGGCGGTGTACGAGGACGACCGGGGCCGCAGCTTCGACACGCAGGCGGAGCCCGACGGCTTCCCCCGCTACCCGGTGCCGCTGCCGGAGACCCAGGCCACGGTGGCGCCGGGGGATGCCACGTACGGGACGCGGAAGATCCTGCTGGAGCGGGAGCTGCTGGCGGCGGGCGACGCGCTGCCGGTGACGCTGCTGCGCGCGGGCGCGGTCCACGGTCCGTACTGCCGCACACCGCGCGAGCTGTACGTGGTGAAGCGGCTGCTCGACGGACGCCGGCGCCGGGTGCTCGCGTACGGCGGGGAGAGCCGCTTCCACCCGGTGCATGTGTCCAACGCGGCGGAGCTGGTCCGGCTGGCCGCCCGGAAACCGGGATCGCGCGTACTGAACGCGGCCGATCCCGAGGCACCCACGGTCGCGGAGATCGCGTCGGCGATCGACGCGGTGCTCGGGCGGGAGACGGAGACAGTGCTGATCGACGGCGCTTGTCCGAAGGGGCGGGTCGGGGTGACACCGTGGAGCGGCGTCCACCCCGTGGTCTACGACATGACGGCCGCCGAGGAGCAGCTGGGGTACCGCCCGGTGACCGGCTATGCGGAGTCGCTGCCGGAAACGGTCGCGTGGCTCGCCGGGGAGCTGGCGGAGCGCGACTGGCGGGAGGCGTTCCCGAAGATGCCGGCCAACTACGGCGAGTGGCTCTTCGACTATGCGGCGGAGGACGCCTGGCTGGAGGCGTACGACCGGGGCCGGCATTGAGCGTCCGGCTTCGTTGAGCGACGGGCCGCCCGGCCCTGGGTCGTGCGGCCGGTGTTGCGGCCCTTGCCGGCCCTCATCAATCGAACACGTATCCGGTAACGAAGGTTCGCTGAGCGGACTGGAGGCTCTTGTGGTCCGCCTTCAGCCCGCGCCGTGGTCCGCCTTGAGTCCGTCCAGCAGCTCGTGCATCGCCTCGTCCAGGATTCCGCGCAGCAGGAGCGCGTCGGCGGCGACGGCGGTCACCAGGACGGCGGGGCCGGCGAGCGGGGTGAGGGCGGCGGTGGGCCCGAGGAGGCGCGCGGGGAGCGGGGCCTCCTCGAAGGACGGGTCGGCGAGGAGCAGTTGGCCGACGGCACGGTGGCCGCCGAGGACGGCGGGGCCGTCCCAGCCGCCGGGGGCGCCGGGCCCGTAGGCCAGTTGCTGGTCCAGGAGCGCGCGGCCCGCGCGGTGGACGGTGAGCCGGGTGGTGAGCGCGCCGGTGGGCTCGCCGTGCCGGCCCAGGATCTGCTCCTCGCGCAGCAGCAGGCGCCCGGTGGCGGCGAGTTGGACCCGGGTCGTCTGGTGCAGGTCGCTGCCGTGGGCGGAGACGAGCTGTTCGGGCAGCCAGTGCAGCACGGCCCCCTCCCCCACGCTCAGGTTCACCGTGTACGTGGACGGGCCGGTGTCCGCCCGCGCCCCGGGCAGGGCGACGGTGGCCGCCGCCGAGTCCACGGTGAGGCGTGCCGTGTCCGCGATGTCGGCCTCGATCGTCAGCCGGTCGCCGTTCAGCGGGGCGCTCATCGCGCCGACGACGGTGACCCGGGCGTACGGGGCCAGCGGGGAGCGGGTGCGGCGCAGGGCGAGCGGCCCGTCGCTCTCCAGGACGGGCAGGGCGGTCCCGCCCCGCCCGTCGGGCTCGGCGCGGAGCCGGGCCGTCGCACGGACGCTCATGCGGTCCAGGCGGCGAGCTGCGCCCGCACCCAGCCGGCGACAGGGCCGACGCCCTCGGCGGAGGTCAGCGAGGTGAAGGCTACGGGGAGTTCGCCGCGCTGCTTCTTGGCGTCCAGGGCCATCCTCTCCAGGTCGGAGCCGACGTAAGGGGCGAGGTCGGTCTTGTTGATGACCAGGAGGTCGGCGGTCGTGACGCCGGGGCCGCCCTTACGCGGGATGTCGTCGCCGCCCGCGACGTCGATGACGAAGATCTGCGCGTCGACCAGGCCCTTGGAGAAGGTGGCGGTGAGATTGTCGCCGCCGGACTCGACGAGTATCAGGTCGAGCGGCCCGACCGCGTCCTCCAGGTCCTCGACGGCTTCGAGGTTGGCGGAGATGTCGTCGCGGATCGCGGTGTGCGGGCAGGCGCCGGTCTCGACGGCCTGGATCCGCTCGGGCGGCAGGACCGCGTTGCGCAGCAGGAAGGCGGCGTCCTCCTGGGTGTAGATGTCGTTGGTGACGACGGCGATGGAGAGCTGGTCGCGCAGTTCGCGGCAGAGGGCGGCGACGGTGGCCGTCTTGCCGGACCCGACGGGGCCGCCGAGGCCGATGCGCAGGGCGCGCCGGTTGCCGTCGGGGCGGGTGGCGTCGGCGCTGACGGCGGCGGGGCCGTCGTGGGAGTGGCCGAGGTGCATGGGGACTCCTGTCGGAAGCGTGCGGGGCGGGAGGTGAGGTCCGGGGGGTGGGTGGAGGTGTGGGGCGGAAGGCTGGGTGCGGGTCGGCGGGCGGGGGCGGGGCGGGAGGCTGAGTGCGGGTCCGGCTGGGGCGGGCGGGGGTCGGAAGGCTGGGTGCGGTCGGCGGGCGGGCGCGGGCCGGGAGGCTGAGTGCGGTCGCGGGTCGGATCTGGGGGCGGGCGCGGGTCGGAAGGCTCGGGGTGGTCGGCGGGCGGGTGCTGGTTTACGAGGCGAAGAGGCGGACCGGCCAGGCGGCGTGCGCTTCGGCGGTGATGTCGAGGAGCGGGGCCGAGGCGGCGGGCAGGGCGTCGATGCCCTGCCGCGCGGCCTCGGCGGCCTGTTCGGCGACCCGGTCCAGCTCGGGGGCGAGCCGGGCGAGTACGGCGGTGGCGTGGAAGGGGTCGAGGGAGAGGAGCCGGACGACGGCGGTGGCGGGGCCGCTGACGGTCTCGTACGCGACACAGTGCGCGGCGTCCACGGGGCCCAGGCCCGCCGACCGTGCGGTGAGACCGAGGACGACCGGCTGGTGGGCGCCGCGCGGCCGGGCCAGGGCGAGCGCGTCCAGTTCGGGGCTCGGCCAGGTGGCGCGGGCGGCCCGCATCATCTGCCGGCCCAGCTTGCGCGCGGTGGTCCGCAGGGCGGGCGAGGGCGTGCGGGCGTCGGCGGCCTCGTCGAGGGCGAGCGGGTCCAGGCCGTGGGCCGCCGCCGCGGCGAGGGCGGCGGCGGTGAGGCCCGCCGTGTGCAGACGGCCCCGGCAGAAGTCGGCGAGGGAAGCGGCGTCCCGGATCCGGCCCTCGGCGACGGCTGGTTCGGCGCCACCGGAGTGGGCGTGCCCTCCGGCGGGGAACCGGCCGTCGGCGAGGACGAGGAGTGCTGCGCGTGACATGGCTTCGGTCCGCCGGCTCAGAAGAGGAAGTAGCGCTGGGCCATGGGCAGTTCCACCGCAGGTGCGGGCTCGACCGGATCGCCGTCGATGGTGACGGCGAAGCTGTCGGGGTCGACGTGGACCTGCGGCACGGCGTCGTTCTCCCGCATGTCCGCCTTGGTGACCCCCCGGGTGCTGGTGATCGGCACGAACCGCTTGTCCAGGGCGAGCCGTTCGGGCAGCCCGTCCTCGATCGCCGCCGTGGAGACGAAGTTGAACGAGCTGTGGGCGGCCGCCCGCCCCAGGGCGCCGAACATCGGCCGGGGCAGGACCGGCTGGGGCGTCGGGATGGAGGCGTTGGCGGCGCCCATCTGCGCGTACGCGATCTGGCCGCCCTTGATGACGGTCTGCGGCTTGACGCCGAAGAACGCCGGGTCCCAGAGGACGAGGTCGGCGAGCTTGCCGGTCTCCACCGAACCGATCTCCCGGTCCAGGCCCTGCGCCACCGCCGGGTTGATGGTGTATTTGGCGACATAGCGACGGACTCGGTGGTTGTCGGCCCGGCCGTCCCCGGGCAGGGCGCCGCGTCGCTTCTTCATCACATGGGCGGTCTGCCAGGTCCGCAGGATCACCTCGCCTATGCGGCCCATGGCCTGGGAGTCCGAGGAGATGATCGAGATGGCGCCGAGGTCGTGCAGGATGTCCTCGGCCGCGATGGTGGAGGGCCGGATCCGGGACTCCGCGAACGCCAGGTCCTCGGGGACGGCGGGGTTCAGGTGGTGGCAGACCATCAGCATGTCGAGGTGTTCCTCGATGGTGTTGACGGTGTGCGGCCGGGTGGGGTTGGTCGAGCTGGGCAGGACGTACGGCTCGGAGACCACGCTGATGATGTCGGGCGCGTGCCCGCCGCCCGCCCCCTCGGTGTGGTAGGCGTGGATCGTCCGGCCGGCGATGGCGGCGAGGGTGTCGGCGACGAACCCGGCCTCGTTGAGGGTGTCCGTGTGGATGGCGAGCTGGGCACCGGTCCGTTCGCAGACGGTGAGGCAGGCGTCGATCACGGCGGGGGTGGCGCCCCAGTCCTCGTGGATCTTGAATCCGAGTGCGCCGCCGCGCAGTTGGGAGTGCATGGCCTCCTGCGACATCGTGTTGCCCTTGCCGAGCAGTCCGATGTTGACCGGGAAGGTCTCCAGCGCCTCGAACATCCGGGCGAGGTGCCAGGGCCCGGGGGTGATCGTGGTGGCCTTGCTGCCTTCGGCGGGGCCCGTGCCGCCGCCGACGAGGGTGGTGATGCCGCTGGAGAGCGCCTGGTCGACGAGGGTGGGCGAGATGAAGTGGACGTGGGCGTCGACCGCCCCTGCGGTGAGCAGTTTCCCGTTGCCCGCGATGATCTCGGTCTCCGGGCCGATCACCAGGTCGGGGTGGACGCCGTCCATGGTGTCCGGGTTCCCGGCCTTGCCGATGCCGGTGATCCGGCCGTCCCGGATGCCGATGTCGGCCTTGACGATGCCCCAGTGGTCGATGACGACGGCCCCGGTGATGACGGTGTCGGGTGCGCCCTCGGCGCGGGTGGTGCGGGCCTGGCCCATCGACTCCCGGATCACCTTGCCGCCGCCGAACACCGCCTCGTCGCCCGCGTGCCCGGGGCCGCCCGAGCGGTCCTCCTCGATCTCGACGAGCAGATCGGTGTCGGCGAGCCGGATCCGGTCGCCGGTGGTGGGGCCGAACAGGTCGGCGTACACGGCTCGCTCAAGGTCAGGCATCGAGGGCACCTCCGGTTTCGCCGCGCAGGCCGGGGACGACGCGGCGGCCGGCGAGGGGGACGAGTTCGACGTCGGCGGGGATGCCGGGTTCGAAGCGGACCGCTGTGCCGGCCGCGATGTTCAGCCGCAGGCCGTGGGCGGCGGCGCGGTCGAAGCGCAGTCCGGGGTTGGCCTCGGCGAAGTGGTAGTGGGAGCCGACCTGGACGGGCCGGTCGGCAGCGTTGAGGACGGTGAGGCGGGTGACCGCCCGACCCGCGTTGAGGGGGATGTCCCCGTACCCGTACAGGATCTCTCCGGGAATCATCGGCGCTCTCCCGTCAGACGATCGGGTCGTGGACGGTGACGAGCTTCGTGCCGTCGGGGAAGGTGGCCTCGACCTGGACGTCGTGGAGCATCTCGGGGATGCCGTCCATGACCTCGTCCCGGGTGAGCAGCTTGCGGCCGGACGCCATGAGTTCGGTGACGGTGCGGCCGTCCCGGGCGCCTTCCAGCAGATGGGCGGTGATCAGGGCGACGGCCTCGGGGTGGTTGAGCCGCAGTCCGCGCGCCCGGCGCTTCTCGGCCACGTCGGCGGCCACATGGATGAGCAGACGTTCCTGCTCGTGCGGGGTCAGTTGCACGCTTCCACCTCATCGTCTTCCGTCCGGCTCCGGCTCCGGACGCAGCGGGACCCTATCCCCGTTCAACAAGTCGTTGAACGCGAAAGAGGGCCTCGCGACCAGGCATTGCACGTTAGGGCGGAAGTTTTTCCGTTGCGTTAACTGACCTTTGGGGGGTTCATGGACATCGGCCCGCACAACCCGTTCTCCGACCAGAGCTGGACGACGAGCGCGGCGAAGGCCCGGCGCTCCGGTCCCACTCCAGTCCGTGCGCCCTCCCCGCGAGGACCCCGACGAATCCGCGGCTGAGCAGCGCGTCCGGGGCGGGCGGCGGCATCACGCGGGCCACTTCCTCGAAGGCGCCCGCGGCCTCCCGGTCGGGGTGGCGGGCGCTGCGCCGACCGCCCAGCAGCCGGAACAGCGCGCTTCGAACGGCGCCACGGCGCCTTCGAGGTGCACCGCTTCGACGACGAGGCCGCCGCCCGCGCCGCGATCGGGGACCGCGTCGTATACGGAGCCGTCGTCGCCACCCCGCAGGGGCGGCACCTGCTCACCGCGTCGGTGGGGGTGCTCGCGCTCACCGTGCCGGCCTGGCGGCGGTGCCGCTCGCCCGGCGGGCACGCCGGCGCCGGCCGCCCCCGTCCGGGAGCCGGCCCCGACCGGCTGAGCGCCGGATCCGCACGAGCCGAACCGGGTGCCCCTCCCCAAGGGAGCAGCACCCGGCTTCGCACTGTCGCGGGGCGGTCGGGTGTCAGGTGTCCCGGCCGTCGTGGCGGCGGTGCTCGGCGGCGATACCGAACCTGCGCCGTTCGCCCTCAGCGGATGGCGCGGAGCCGATCGAGGAGACCGAGCTGATCACCTGCTCCTCGGCAGCACTCTCCTCCGCTTCAAGTCGTTGCAGGTCAGCGGCGGATACCAGCGCGATGAGCGGCTTGCCGTGCCGCGTCACCACGACGCGTTCACCGCCGTAGACGACGCGGTTGATCAGTTCGGCTAGCTCCGCCCGTGCTTGCGTCACCGGAATCTCGTAGGCCATGGTCCCCATCATAACCTTCTGTACGTCCTGTACATTTTTTACGGACGTGCAGACGGCTGGTCAGCTCCAGGAGAGGCATGCCATGATCCGTCCCGCCGCCCGCTACGTCCTGCCCGAGTTCACCGAGCGCACCGCGACCGGAACCCGGACGCTGGACCCGTACTCCAAGCTGCTGTCCGAGCGGATCGTCTTCCTCGGGACCCCGATCGACGACACGGCCGCGAGCGACCTCATCGCCCAGTTCATGTATCTGGAGCACGCCGATCCGGACCGGCCCCTGTCGCTCTACATCAACTCCCCCGGCGGCACGTTCCAGGCGATGGCGGCGGTCTACGACACGATGCGGTTCCTGACCTGCGAGGTGGAGACCTTCTGCCTGGGGCAGGCGGGCTCCTACGCGGCGGCCCTGCTGGCGGCCGGGGCGACGGGGCGTCGACATGCGCTGCCCGGCGCGCGGGTAGTCATTCAGCAGCCCGCACTGGAGGAGCCGATGCGGGGCCAGCCGTCCGACCTGGAGATCCACGCACGCGAACTGGTGCGCACCCGCGAGATGTTCGCGGCCATGCTGGTCCGGCACACGGGCCGGGCCGCGGAGCGCGTCAGCGCCGACATCGAGCGCGACACCATCCTCGACGCGAAGGCCGCCCTCGCCTACGGGCTGGTCGACCATGTAGTGGAGAACCGCTGACTCTCCCGGACCCCGTACGACGCGAGGTGAACCGCAGATGGAGCCACCCGAGTTCCCGCCCCTGCCCGCGCTGACCCGCGCCGAGGGCGAGTTCGTCGACTGCTATCTGGCCGTGCTCGACCAGATGGGCCGGATCAATCCGGCCCACGCCAGCGACACCTACAGCGCGCTGCGGGCCGCCCAGGCCCTGGCGTCCGGGGCGGCCGCCCTGCGCGACGCCCTGGCCCTGATGCACGAGCGCGGCGAGTCGCGGATCCACGCCGCCACCCTGGCGCGGGCCCTGCGGGCCCTGCGGGTCCTGGACGGGGAACGCAGGGCGGGCCGGGTCGCGATGCCGCCGGGCGCGAACTGACCGGCTCCGCACGCGGGGAGCGTGCTGCGGGAGCGGGCCGGTCGACTCCGCGGATGACACGCCCGGCCCCGCGATCAATTCGTCTCGCTCGTTCGGCGTAGGCCGTCACCCGCGCGAGCGACAGCTCAACTTGCCCTCGGCGCGCGGCCCGTACTCGAAATGTGCCCTTTCGTCGCTGGTACGAGGGTGTGCGCCCGGCTCGTGGGCGAGCGCGAATCCGACCTGTCCACCCGAATGGAACAGTGGTGAGGAGGCTCACACATCACTGTTTCAGCTCGGAAATCCGGCACCGGGTGCGTCAAGATCCCTGGGACGACAAGCCCCCGCCACCGCGGCGGGGCGGTCCGGGCGGACGCCGAGTCCTGCCGCCGCCCGGATGACTGGTCGACAGAAGTGGATCGGCAGGAGTGGAGGACCCGCGCACAACGGGCCGACCGGGAGACCGGGAAGCCCTCGGGGTGAAGCCGCGATGCGGCCGGGCGACTTCGCCGGCCCGAACCCGACAGGTCATCCTTCACAGGCGGCTGACGAAGGGTTGCGCATGCCTGCGCAGGTTCATGTCCCGTCTCTGTTCGCCCGGATCGGTACGGCCTCGGTGCTCACCCTGGCCGTGACGACCACGATGCTGGCGCCCGGCCTGGTGAGCGACGCCGAGGCCGCCACCCACTCGACGAAGGCCCTGAAGGTGGCCGCGTCGAAGAAGGGAGCTCCCTACAAGTACGGAGCGACCGGCCCCAGCCGCTTCGACTGTTCGGGGCTGACGCTGTACTCGTTCAAGAGAGCCGGGAAGAAGCTTCCCCGCACGGCACAGCAGCAGTACAACAAGACCCGCCATATCGCGAAGTCGCAGCGCAAACGCGGCGACCTCGTCTTCTTCCATTCGGGGCGCAGCGTCTACCACGTGGGCATCTACGCCGGGTCCGGGAAGATCTGGCACTCCCCCAAATCGGGGGACGTGGTGCGACTGGCGAAAATCTGGTCCAAGAGCGTCTGGTACGGACGGGTCCGCTGACCCACCGACCGGACGCTCTTTCCGTGCGGGCGGCCCTGGCCCCTTTCGCAGTCGCCCATGCCGCCCGTGCCGCCCGGGATACCTGTATTGCCCGTGCCGCCTGTGCCGCCGGGGACGCCCACGGCGTCCTCAGCGCAGCAGCGGGCCGGTGACCAGCGCGAGTCCCAGACCGGTGAGCGCCACCCCGCTGCCGCCCTCGATGGCGCGGGCGGTACGCGGGCGGCGCAGCCACCGGCCCAGCCGGTCCACGAGCAGGGCCACGGCCGGGAACCAGATCAGCGCCAGCACCACTACGAGGGCCGCGAGCAGCAGAGTCCGGGGCAGCGGCGGCTGACCGTGGGGCACGAACTGCGGCAGCAGGCTGAGGAAGAGCACCGGGGCCTTCGGGTTGAGCGCGTTGGTCAGGAACCCCTGGCACAGCGCGCGTCCGAATTCCCTGGGCACGGGCCGCTCCGGCGCGTCCCCGGGGGCTTTGCCGCCGTCCGCCGGGCCGCGACGACGGATCGCGTACAGCGCGCTGATCCCGAGGTAGAGCACGTACGCGCCGCCGAGCAGCTGAACGGTGCGGAAGAGCACCGGCATCGTCACCAGCACCGCGGCGAGTCCGGCGACCGCGAGCGCGGTGTGCACCAGCAGCCCTCCGGCGACGCCGAGCGCGGTGGCCAGGCCGGCGGTGCGGGAGGCCAGGGCGTTGCGTACGACGACGGTGAAGTCGGCGCCGGGCAGCGCGACCATACCGGCGGCGACCCCCGTGAAGGCGATCAGTTGTGCGTCCATGAGGTCCACCTTGGACCAGCGGAGCCTTTAGCGTGTACGTGCAATCTTCTGGGTCTGCCTAAAGGAACGCTTTCATGTACGACTCGACACGGCTCGCGGCACTCGTGGCGGTCGCGGAGGCCGGATCGATCACCCGGGCCGCCGCCCGCCTGGGCTACACCACGCCCGCGCTGTCCCAGCAGCTGGCCAAGCTGGAGCGGGAGGCCGGGGCGACGCTGCTGGTGCGCCACCACCGCGGGGCGCGGCTGACGGCGGCGGGCGAGCTGCTGGCGGGCCGGGCCCGGCGGGTCCTGGACGAGCTGGACCAGGCGCGGCACGAGCTGGCGCAGCTGGCCGGGCTCTCGGGCGGCAGGCTGCGGGTGGGGACGTTCACGACCGCCGGGATCCATCTGCTGCCGCCGGTCCTGAGCGCGTTCCGGCGGGCCCATCCGGAGGTGGAGCTGGCCGTCGCCGACCACGAACCGCCCAGCGGGGTCGCCGCGGTGGTCGCGGGCGAGGTGGACCTCGCTCTGACGCACGCCTACGAACCGGCGACGGCGGCCTCTTCGCCGGTGGGCGTTCTCGTCGAACCCCTGCTGGTCGAGGAACTGGTGCTGGTGACCTCGGTGGGCCACCGGCTCTCCGAGGGCACCGGGCGCCTCGCGGTCGGCGAGCTGGCGGGGCGGCCGCTGATCAGCAGCGCGCCCACGCATCCGCCCCGGCGCGGGGTCGAGAACGCGCTCGCCGAGGCCGGGGCGAGCCCCGCGGTGGTCTGCGAGTCGCCCGGGTACGCCCTGGTGTGCGCGCTGGTCAGCGCGGGTCTCGGTGTGGCGGTGGTGCCGGAGATGGTCGCCTCGATGGCGCCGGCCCCGCTGGCGGTCCGGCGGCTGGAACCCGCGTCGTTCCGCCGGACCATCTCGGTCGTGCACCGGGGCGACCGGTCGACCGCCGCGGCCGCGACGCTCCTGGCGCTGCTGCGCAGCGGATTCGGCCGAGGGAGTACGGCCCCGGCGGTCAACCGGCCCCCGGCGGGCTGACGCTCTCGCCGCAGGCCCGGCACCGGACCTGCGGCGTCAGCCGCCCGGTGCCGGGCCTCATCGCGGATTCAGCCCTGCGGTGCCGGGCTCTTCACTGATTCATCCCTGCGGTACCGGTCCTCCTCGCGGATTCAGCCCTTGCGGTGCCGGCCTCCTCGCGGATTCAACCCTGCGGGTTCAGCCCTGGAGCGGGACGACCCACGGGAGTACGATCCAGACCGTCTTGCCGCCCTCGGCGGTCGGGGTGACCTGGAGCCGCCCGCCGCGCTCCTTGGCCAGCGCCCTGATGATGACCATGCCCCGGCCGTTGTCCTGCCGTACGGCGGCGGGCAGCCGCTGGGGCCAGCGGGGGTGACTGTCCGTGACGCCGAGGTGCAGTTCCTCGTCGCGTTCGAGGCGCAGTTCGACGGTGAAGGTGGGCGACTGGCCGAACGTGTGCTGGACCGCGTTGGTGGCCAGCTCCGAGATGATCAGCCGGATGGTGTCGGCGAACTCGGTGTCGTCGGGCAGGCCCCATTGGGCCAGGGTCCTGGCGACATGTCTGCGGGCCGAGGAGACCGAGACCGGATCGCTCGGCAGAGTGACGGTTGCTTCCTGATGGTCTGCCATGGCGACGCCGTCCCTTTCCCGCCCCGGCCGACCGGTGGCCGGCCAGGATTGTGCTTCGCGCCAGATTGCCATTGATGACGCTGCCTGTAACGGCGTTCGGCCAGGATATGCATATATCTGTCGCTCGAAACGGTGAATTCGGGACCCGTACGGCGTGGACGGACGGCACACTGACCCCCCTGCGGGCCGTCTCCGGTGAGGGGACCGGCCCTTCCCTGCAGCAGAAGGAGGACCGGCATGCCGCACGGCCCCGTCGTCCGGCGGCGCAAGCTCGGTGAGGAGCTGCGGAGCCTGCGCCGCGCTTCCGGGCTGACCAGCCGGGAGGCGGCGCGGCTGCTCGGCTGGCACCAGTCGAAGGTGAGCCGTATCGAGACGGGCGCGAGCGGGGTGACGCCCGCCGACGTGTCACGGCTGCTGGACGTCTACGCGGTGCGCGACACCCAGTTGCGTTCCCTGCTCGAAGTCCTCGCGGGGTCGGCGGGCGGCGGCGGTTCGGGCTGGTGGCATGCCTACCGGGGGCTGATCCCACCGCAGTACCGCGACTTCATCAGTCTGGAGTCGCAGGCCAGTACGGTCCGGACGCTGGAGACCTCGGTGGTGCCGGGCCTGCTCCAGACCGCCGGCTACGCACGCGCCGTGACCCGCGCCTCGCTGGACGGATTACCCGACGGCCGGCTCGACTCCCTGGTCGAGGTCCGGCTGACCCGCCAGCGGGTGCTGCGCGCGAGTCCGCCGCTGCGCTTCGCCGCCGTACTGGACGAGGCGGTGCTCCATCGCGAGGTGGGCGGACCGGAGGTGATGAAAGATCAGTTGCAGCACCTGCGGCAGGTTTCCCAACTCCCTCATGTGCAGCTGCAGTTACTGCCGTTCTCGGTCGGGGGCTACGTCGGGCTCACCTGCCCTTTCGTTATCTTCTCCTTTCCGAAGATTTCCGATCTGGATGTGGTCGTTCTTGACCACTTGACGAGTAGCCTCTATCTGGAACGGAAAGAAGACCTTGAGGCGTACAGCTCGGCCTTCCGTACCTTGCAGGCGCACGCGCTGTCGCCCGAGCGCACGCTGGACCTCATCACCGCGATCAGCCGCGGCTAGTCGGAACCGGGCCGTCCGGCCGGGTTTCCGCCGGACCGTCCGACCGCCCGAGGGGGCACCATGCCCGACCGTCCCGCACCGCCCGTCACGTCGCCCGTCGCGTCGCCGTCCCTCGCGTCGCCTTCCTCTCTGGCGTCGTCCGTCCCGCAGTGGCGGCGCAGCAGCCGCTCGACCGGGATGAACAACTGCGTGGAGACCGCACGGCTCGGCGGCGCGCTCCTCGCCGTACGCGATTCGAAGGACGTGGACCGGCCGCCGCTGCGCTTCTCGGCGACGGCCTGGAGCACGTTCGTGACCGGTCTCGACCCGCACGGAGCCGAACCGCACCGGGTCAGCTGATCAGCTGACCGGGACGTCCGACTGCCGGGGAGCGGTGGCGACGATCGTGGCCACCGCGGTCGTGATCTCCTCCTCGGTCAGGTCGGCCCGTGCCGTCAGCCGCAGCCGGGAGATGCCGTCCGGGACCGACGGCGGGCGGAAACAGCCGACCGCCATCCCGGCCGTACGGCAGTCTGCCGCCCAGCGCACCGCCGCGTCCGCCGAGGGCGCCCGGACGGAGACGACGGCCGCGTCGGGCCGGACCGCGGTCAGTCCGGCGGCGACGAGCTTTCCGTACAGCGAGGTGGCGACCTCACGTGCGCGGGCCGCCCGTCCGGGCTCCCGGCGCAGCACCCCGAGGGCGCCGAGCGCGCCGCCGGCCGCCGCCGGGGCGAGTCCGGTGTCGAAGATGAACGTACGGGCCGTGTTGACGAGGTGCTCGATGACCCGCGCCGGTCCGAGCACCGCACCGCCCTGGCTGCCGAGGGACTTGGACAGCGTGAGCGTGGCGACGACGCCGTCGCCGCCCGCCAGCCCGGCCGCGGCGAGCGCGCCGCGACCGCCGTCGCCCAGGACCCCGAGGCCATGGGCGTCGTCGACCAGCAGCGCCGCGTTCGCTGAGCGGCAGACCTCGGCGAGGGCGGGGAGCGGGGCGGCGTCGCCGTCGACGGAGAAGACCGAGTCGGTGACGGCGAGGGCCCGCCCCTCGTGTGCCCCCAGCGCCTTGGCGACCGCGTCCGGGTCGGCGTGGGGAACGACGGCGGTCTCGGCGCGGGAGAGCCGGCAGCCGTCCACGATCGAGGCGTGGTTGCCCGCGTCGGAGACGATGAGGGAGCCGCGCGCGGACAGCGCGGTCAGCGCGGCGAGGTTGGCCGCGTACCCGGAGGAGAGCACGAGGGCCGCCTCGAAACCGCAGAACGCGGCGAGCTCCCGTTCGAGTTCGGCGTGCAGGGCGGTGGAACCGGTGACCAGCCGGGACCCGGTCGCTCCGGCGCCCCACCGCTGTGCGGCGGCGGCCGCGGCGGCGGTGACCTCCGGGTGCCGGGTCAGGCCCAGGTAGTCGTTGCTCGCGAGGTCCAGCAGCTCCGGGTCCGCGCCGCGCGGACGCAGGGTGCGTACGAGTCCGGCGGCGGCCCTGCGGTGGGCCTCGGCGTCGATCCAGTCGAACGGGGCGAAGGACATGGGGCGGTCCCTTGGGTAGGCGGGCCCTCGGCGGGCGGCTCCGCGCGGACGGTCCGGTGCGGACGGTCCCTTTGTAGGCAGCCAACAGACCCTAGCCGGGTGCGCAGCAGGTCAGGGTGTGGCAATACACACACCCTCGCCGGGGTGTCCTGTCTGGTTCCTCCTTGGCTGGAGGCGGTGCCGTAGGCGAGGATCATCTTCCATGGACCTGCTGAACACGCTGGTGGACAAGGGGCTGCGGCGCGAACTGCCGACCCGCGAAGAAGCGCTCGCCGTACTGGCGACCTCCGACGACGAGCTGCTCGACGTGGTGGCCGCCGCCGGGAAGGTGCGCCGTCAGTGGTTCGGGCGGCGCGTCAAGCTCAACTATCTGGTCAACCTGAAGTCGGGGCTCTGCCCCGAGGACTGCTCCTACTGCTCGCAGCGGCTCGGCTCGAAGGCCGGGATCCTCAAGTACACCTGGCTGAAGCCGGACGAGGCGTCCAGGGCCGCCGCCGCCGGGGTGGCGGGCGGCGCCAAGCGGGTCTGTCTGGTGGCCAGCGGGCGGGGCCCGACGGACCGGGACGTCGACCGGGTCTCGAAGACCATCGAGGCGATCAAGGAGGCGAACGAGGGCATCGAGGTCTGCGCCTGCCTCGGTCTGCTCACCGACGGACAGGCCGGCCGGCTGCGTTCGGCGGGCGCCGACGCGTACAACCACAACCTCAACACGTCCGAGGAGACGTACGGGGCGATCACCACCACGCACACCTACGCGGACCGGGTCGAGACCGTGCAGCAGGCCCAGGCCGCCGGGCTCTCGGCGTGCTCCGGGCTGATCGCCGGGATGGGCGAGAGCGACAAGGACCTGGTCGACGTGGTGTTCGCGCTGCGGGACCTGGACCCGGACTCGGTACCGGTGAACTTCCTGATCCCGTTCGAGGGCACGCCGCTGGCCAAGGAGTGGAACCTCACCCCGCAGCGCTGCCTGCGCATTCTCGCGATGGTCCGCTTCGTCTGCCCCGACGTCGAGGTGCGGCTCGCGGGAGGCCGTGAGGTGCATCTGCGCTCGATGCAGCCGCTGGCGCTCCACCTGGTCAACTCCATCTTCCTGGGTGACTACCTGACGAGTGAGGGCCAGGCGGGCCAGACCGACCTGGACATGATCGCGGACGCCGGTTTCGAGGTGGAGGGCGCGGGCACGACGACGCTCCCGCGCCACCGGGCCGACGCCCTGGCCGGCGGCTGCGGTACGCGGGACGCCGCGGCGGGGGGCGGCTGCGGATCGCACGAGGCCGGTGGGGCGGCGGGCGACGGCGCGCCGGAGGCTTCCGGAGCCGGTGGCTGCGGATCGCACGGTGGCGGCGGGGGCTGCGGGCCGTGCGGTGGCCACGCGGAGCAGGAACCGGCGGCCGTGGCGGACGCCGGGGAGCACGTGACCGCTTCGCGCCGGGACGCGAACGGAGCGGCGCGTACGGATCTGGTGGCCGTCCGCCGTCGCGGCGCGGGAACGGACCTCGCGCCCAATGCCTGAGCCGTACCCCGCCGGGGCTGCCGGGCACCCCGGGCCCACCACGCGCTTCGGACCCGCCGCACATGTCGGATCCGCCGCGCCGAAGCCGTACACGCCGGACGAACTGCGGGCGCTGGACCGTGCGCACGTGTGGCATCCGTACGGTCCGATGCCGGGCCGCCAGGAGCCGCTGGTCGTGGAGTCGGCCTCCGGCGTTCGGCTCCGGCTCGCCGAACCCGTCGAGGGCCGGAGCGAGTTGGTGGACGGCATGTCCTCCTGGTGGTCGGCGGTGCACGGCTACAACCACCCGGTCCTCAACGAGGCCGCACGCGGCCAGCTGGACCGGATGAGCCATGTGATGTTCGGCGGGCTCACCCATGAGCCCGCCGTCCGGCTGGCGACCCGGCTGGTGGAGATCACCCCCGCACCGCTCCAGCACGTCTTCCTCGCCGACTCGGGGTCCGTCTCCGTGGAGGTCGCGGTCAAGATGTGCCTCCAGTTCTGGCGTTCGGCCGGGCGTCCGGCCAAGCGGCGGCTGCTGACCTGGCGCGGGGGCTACCACGGGGACACCTGGCAGCCGATGTCGGTGTGCGACCCGCAGGGCGGGATGCACGAGCTGTGGTCGGGCTCCCTGCCCCGGCAGGTCTTCGCGGACGCCCCGCCGGACGGCTTCGACGCGGAGCCGGACGCCGCCTATGTGACGCACCTGCGGGAGCTGATCGCCACGCACGCCGACGAGCTCGCGGCGGTCATCGTGGAGCCGGTGGTACAGGGGGCGGGCGGGATGCGGTTCCACTCCCCCGCCTATCTGCGCGTGCTGCGCGAGGCGTGCGACGAGCACGACGTCCTGCTGGTCCTCGACGAGATCGCGACCGGTTTCGGACGTACGGGCAAGCTGTTCGCCGCCGGGCACGCCGGGATCTCGCCGGACGTCATGTGCCTCGGCAAGGCGCTGACCGGCGGCTATCTCACGATGGCGGCGACGTTGTGCACCACGCGGGTGGCCGAGGGCATCTCCAGCGGCGAGGTGCCGGTGCTGGCGCACGGGCCGACGTTCATGGGTAATCCGCTGGCCGCCTCGGTGGCCTCGGCCTCCGTGGACCTGCTGCTCGGGCAGGACTGGGAGGGCGAGGTGGCGCGGATCGGCGCGGGCCTGCGCTCCGGACTCGCTCCCGCCTCCGACATCCCCGCGGTGGTGGACGTACGCGTCCTGGGCGCGATCGGGGTCGTCCAGCTCGACCACGAGGTGGACATGGCGGCGGCCACCCGCGCGGCCGTGCGCGAGGGCGTGTGGCTGCGGCCGTTCCGCGACCTCGTCTACACGATGCCGCCGTACGTCACGGGCGACGAGGACGTGGCACGGATCTGCCGGGCCGTGTGCGCCGCGGCACGGGAGGGCTGAGCCGATATGTCGATGATTCTGGTGGTGTCCGGCACGGGCACGGAGATCGGCAAGACGGTGGTGACCGCCGCGGTGGCGGCCGCCGCGCGGGGCCGCCGGGTCGCGGTGCTCAAGCCCGCGCAGACCGGGCTCGGCCCCGGGGAGCCTGGCGACGCGGCCGAGGTCGCGCGCCTGGCGGGAAGCCATGTGACCGCCGTCGAGCTGGCCCGTTTCCCCGAGCCGCTGGCCCCGGCCACGGCCGCCCGGCGAGCGGGGCTCGTGCCCGTACGGCCGTTCGAGGTGGCCGAAGCGGCGGAGAAGCTGGCCACCGAGCACGACCTCGTGCTGGTGGAGGGCGCGGGCGGGCTGCTCGTACGGTTCGACGACGAGGGCGGCACCCTCGCGGACGCGGCCCGCCTGCTGTCCGCGCCGGTGCTGGTGGTGGCCCCGGCGGGCCTGGGCACGCTGAACGCCACGACGCTGACCGCCGAGGCGCTGCGGAACCGGGGGCTGAGCTGCCGGGGCGTCGTGATCGGCAGCATGCCCGCGGAGCCGGACCTCGCGGCCCGCTGCAACATCGAGGACCTGTCGGTGGCGGCCGGCGCACCGCTGCTGGGCGCGGTACCGGCCGGCGCGGGTTCCCTGTCGGGCGCCGACTTCGCGGCACGCGCACCGGGCTGGCTGGCTCCGGAGCTCGGGGGGACCCGGCCCACGCGCTGACGGGGCGGGCGTCGGAGGGTCCCTGGGGATTCCCGCCGGGGCGGTCCGGGGGAGAATCGTGGAGGAGCGTCACGTCCACTTCTCCAGCGTCACGTCCACTCCTCGACGGAGGTCCGTCATGCAGCCGCGCAGCAGGAAGCTCCCCCGGGACGCCGTGCACCACCCGGTCTTCGCCCGCTTCTACGCACGGGTGAGCGTGACCGCCGACCTGAAGGGCGGCATCGCCGCGTACCGCGAGGAGCTGCTGGCGGGGCTCTCCGGCCGGATCATCGAGATCGGTGCGGGGAACGGTCTGAACTTCGCCCACTACCCCCGTGCCGTCTCGGAGGTCGTGGCGCTGGAGCCGGAACGCTCGCTGCGGCAGCTCGCCGGCCGCGCCGCCCTGCGCGCCGAGGTGCCGGTGGACGTGGTGCCCGGGGCGGCGGAGGCACTGCCGGTCAAGAGCGAGGCCTTCGACGGGGCGGTGGCGTCCCTGGTCCTGTGCACCGTACGGGATCTGCCCCGCTCGCTCGCCGAGATCAGGCGGGTCCTGCGCCCGGGTGGCGAACTGCGGTTCTTCGAGCACGGGCTGGCACAGGGCGGGGTGCTGGCCATGGCGCAGCGGGCGGCCGACCGGACCCTGTGGCCGCTGCTCTTCGGCGGCTGTCACACCGCCCGGGACCCGCTGGCCGCGATCGAGGCGGCGGGCTTCGAACTGGGCACGTACCGCAGGCTGCGGATCCCGGAGAGAGGCATCCGGATGCCGTCCTCCCCCTGTGTCCTCGGCGTGGCCCGCAAGCCGTTCACGCAGGACTGAGCCGGTGGCGCAGGTCCGGGCAGGGCACTCCGTGCCTCACACACTCCACCGCCGCAGCTCGTCGGCGATGGCCCGCACGTCCGCCTTGCCCTGCTTCACCAGCAGCGCCAGGTCGCGGACCTGCTCGGGCGAGGTGATGACCTTGAGGCCGGAGGCGACGAGATAGCCGTACGCGACGGCCGAGGCGAACATCGCGTTGGAGCGTTCGAGTGCGGGCACATGCAGCAGCAACTGCAACAGGGCGGCCGCCCGCGCGTGCGGATCGCTGTAGACGGCGCTGCCGAAGATCTCCGCGTCGTGCCGTGCGACGGCGGCTACGAGCGCACCCCAGTCGACGACCTGCGGGTCCCCGGGCGTCTTGTGCTCGGCGACCATCAGCAGCCAGGAGAGGTCGATCCGAAGGTTCAACGGGTGCCTTCGCGCTCCGGGCCGAACTCCTCGGCGAACACCGACTCGTACTGCTTCATGAAGTCGGCCGCGGCCTCGACGAAGGTGTGTCCCACCTCGCCCGCGTCCTGCTGGACGAGTTCCTCTATGTAGCGGTTCACGCTCATCCCCCTCTGCAGCGCGCGCTGCCGCGCGGCCTCGGCGGTGGCCTCGTCCACTCGAACGTTCAGCTGAGTCTTGGGCACGCGACCACGCTAGCGCGGCCGTGCTAGCACCGGCAAGGGGAGCTTGTGGTGCTCCGTACACCCATCCGCCCCGGGTGGAGAGCGGGGTGCGGGGCGTGACGTGCGGGGCATGGGGTGCGGGGCATGGGGTGCGCCCGGACTGTGGAACGCCATCGACGCCCCGGCGCGGCGGATGGTGGGATGGCCGCCATGAACGATCTTTCGATACGGTCCGCGACCGCGGCCGACCTGGACGAGGTCCTCGCCTTCTGGAAGGTGGCCGCCGAGGGCGCCAGCATCAGCGACGACGGGGACGGGGTCGCTCGCCTGGTGGAACGGGACCCCGGCGCCTTGGTCCTCGCGGAGCGGGAGGGATCGCTGGTGGGCACCGTCATCGTGGGTTTTGACGGCTGGCGCTGCCATCTCTACCGGCTCGCGGTCCACCCGGACCAGCGGCGCCGGGGCGTGGGCAGCGCCCTCCTCGCGGCGGCGGAGGAACGATTCGTCGCGCTGGGCGGGCGGCGCGCCGACGCCATGGTGCTCGACCGCAACACGTCGGCCCAGCACGCCTGGCGCGCGGCGGGCTACGCGCCCGAGCCGCAGTGGAGCCGCTGGGTGAAACACCTGACGGACTGACGCGTACGGCGGAGCGGTGACCCGATTCCGCCGACACCGCGCGGTCCCCCCGTCCCTGCCCGATCATGGGACGGAGGTGAACCGATGATCGAAGTGCTTCTGCTGCTCGTCGCCCTGCTGCTCTGTGTCGCCTGCGGCGCGTTCGTCGCTGCGGAGTTCTCCCTGACCACGGTGGAGCGCGGCGAGCTGGAACGAGCCGTCGAACGGGGCGACCGGGGCGCCGCGAGCGCGCTCAAGGCCGTTCGAAGTCTCACTTTCCAGCTCTCGGGCGCCCAGCTCGGCATCACCGTCACCAACCTGGTGATCGGCATGCTCTCCGAACCGTCCATCGCCCAGCTGATCCGCAGCCCCGTCGAGGCGGCGGGACTGCCTCCCGCCGCCGCGTCCACCCTGGCGCTCGCCATCGGTACAGCGCTGTCCACGGTGGTCCTGATGGTGGTCGGCGAACTGGTCCCGAAGAACTGGGCGATCTCCTCCCCGCTGGCCGTGGCCAAGGCGGTGGCCACGCCGCAACGAGGGTTCACCGCGTTGTTCCGGCCCTTCATCAGCCACCTCAACAACACGGCCAACCGGATCGTGCGCCGCTTCGGTCTGGAACCGACCGAGGAGCTGGCCTCCGCCCGCAGCCCGCAGGAGCTGGTGGCACTGGCCCAGCACTCCGCGAAGGCGGGGGCGCTGGAGGCGGACACGGCCGAGCTGTTCGTCCGCACCCTGAACCTCTCGGAGCTGACCGCGGAGAACGTGATGACACCGCGGGTCCAGGTGACCGCGCTGGACCTGCACGCGACGGCCGAGGACGTCGCCAACGCCACGCGGGCGACCGGGCTGTCCCGCTTCCCCGTCTACCGGGGCAGCCTGGACACCGTCGTCGGCGTGGCCCACATCAAGGACGTACTGGCGATCCCCGCCGACCAGCGGCCCCGCACCCGCGTCTCGGAACTGCTGCGCGAGCCTCTTCTCGTACCGGAGACGCTCACCGTGGACAGGCTGCTGGACCGGATGTCCGGAATGCTCGCCATGGCCGTGGTGATCGACGAGTACGGGGGGACGGCCGGGGTCGCGACGCTGGAGGACATCGTGGAGGAAGTCGTCGGCGAGGTCCGGGACGAGCACGATCCGCACGAGACGCCCGACCTCGCCGCCGCCGGCGAGGACGCCGACGGACGGACCCTGTGGTCGGCCGACGGGGCGGCACGCACCGACCAGCTCCGCAGGATCGGTCTACGGGTGCCGGACGGCCCCTACGAGACCCTCGCGGGGCTGATCGCCGCCGAGATCGGACGGATCCCGACCGTGGACGACAGCGTCGAGCTGGGAGGATGGCGGATCGACGTGGTGGACGCCTCGGGCCGCCGTGCCGCGCGGGCCCTGCTGCACGCCCCGCTGCACACCTCGCCGCCCGCCCCGCTGCCCGGATCCGAGGACGACCGGACGGAGGACGACCGGTGATCGTTCTCCAGCTCTTCATCGGCCTGCTGATGATCGCGGTGAACGCCTTCTTCGTGGGAGCCGAGTTCGCCCTGATCTCCGTGCGCCGCAGCCAGATCGAGCCGGAGGCCGAAGCCGGGAGCAAGCGGGCCCGCAGCGTCATCTGGGGCCTGGAACACGTCTCCGCGCTACTGGCCGCAGCACAGCTCGGCATCACCCTCAGCACCCTGGTGCTGGGCATCGTCGCCGAACCGGCCATCGCACATCTGCTGGAGCCGATGTTCGACGCGGTGGGCGTGCCGCACGGGCTGGTCCACCCGCTGTCGTTCGTCATCGCGCTGGGCGCGGCCACCTATCTGCACATGCTCCTGGGCGAGATGGTCCCGAAGAACATCGCGCTGGCCGAGCCGGTGCGCAGCGCCCTGCTGCTGGGTCCGCCGCTGGTCGCGATGGCCCGTGCCCTGCGGCCGGTGATCTTCACGATCAACGCGTTCGCCAACACCCTGCTCAAGCTGTTGCGGGTGGAGACGAAGGACGAGGTCTCCGCGACGTTCTCGGACGACGAACTGGCCCGGCTGGTGCAGGACGCCGGCGCCGCCGGACTGGTCGACGACCGCTCCGCGCAACGGCTCCACCACGCTCTGGAGCTGGGCCGCCGGCCGGTACGGGATGTGGTGCTGCCGGTCGACCGGGTGCTGTACGCCAGGGTCGGCACCACTCCGGAGGAGCTGGAGCGGCTCTCGTCCGAGTCCGGGTTCTCCCGCTTCCCGGTGATGGACAGCGAGCAGCGCATCCTCGGCTACCTCCATGTGAAGGACGCCCTGGACGCGACGCCCCGCGACGTTCCCTTCCCGGTGACGGCGATGCGGCCGATCGCCCGCGTCCGGGCGGCGACCCCGCTGGACGACGTGCTCACCGCTCTGCGGCGCAGCCGGACCCACCTGGCGGCCGTCCTCGACGAGGACGGCCGACTGGCCGGCATGGTCACGATGGAGGACGTGCTCCGCGAACTCGTCGGGCGGGCACAGTCCCGCTGACCCGCTGCCCGGCTGACCGGCTCGCTCCGCGGGCCGGGCAGCGGGCCCTCGCGGTAGGATCACCGGGCCATGGAATTGAATGCCTCCTACACCAGTCTCGTCGCGGTCGGCGACTCGTTCACCGAAGGCATGTCGGACCTGCTCCCCGACGGCACGTACCGGGGCTGGGCCGACGTCCTCGCCTCCCGGCTGGCGTCCCGGTCCCCCGGGTTCCGGTACGCCAATCTCGCCGTACGCGGGAAGCTCATCGGCCAGATCGTCGACGAGCAGGTGGGGGCGGCGGCCGCGCTCCGGGCCGATGTGGTCACGCTCGTCGGCGGGCTCAACGACACACTGCGCCCGAAGTGCGACATGGGCCTGGTCAGGGGACGGCTGGAAGAAGCCGTGGAACGCCTGGCCCCATCCTGCGGGCGCCTCGTCCTGATGCGCAGCCCCGGGCGCGACGGACCGGTGATGGAGCGGTTCCGCCCCCGCATGGAGGAGCTGTTCACCCTGATCGACGACCTGGCCGACCGGCACGGCGCCTCGGTCGTCGATCTGTACGGGGCCCCGTCGCTCGCGGATCCCCGGATGTGGGACGTCGACCGGCTGCACCTCACCGCTGACGGACACCGGCGCGTCGCCGAAGCCGTGTGGCAGACGCTGGGGCTTCCGGCCGAGCTCGCATGGCGGACGCCGGTCCCCGCGACCGCGCCGCCACGCTGGGCGTCCCGGCGGTACGAGGACATCCGCTTCGCCCGCCGGCACCTGGCCCCCTGGATCGGGCGACGGCTCACCGGCCGCTCCTCCGGCGACGGACGCTCGGGCGCACAGGTCGACCCGGCGACGGGCAGGGCCTTCTGGATCACGCCCGCGGACGCCGAGACACCGGGCCCGGTGACGGGATGGCGCCGCGCCACCTCCCCCGACGCCACGACGAGCACCTCCGAAGCCGGCTGATCCGACCGGGCCGGCGGACGACCTGACCCGATGCCGCCGGGTCCGGGTCCCTCTTCCGCTCCTTCGCTCCTCCGCCCCCTCTCCCTTCGTAGCAAGCCACAAATCAGGGCGCGTCTCCGGCCTGCACAAACCGCCAGTAGAATCCCTTTACGTGACTGCTGTGTCTGCGAAGCCTCGCATCCCCAATGTCCTGGCCGGCCGCTACGCCTCCGCGGAGCTGGCCGTCCTCTGGTCCCCCGAGCAGAAGGTGAAGCTGGAGCGCCAGCTGTGGCTGGCGGTGCTGCGCGCTCAGAAGGACCTCGGGATCGAGGTGCCCGACGCCGCGCCGGCCGACTACGAGCGTGTGCTGGACCAGGTCGACCTGGCCTCGATCGCCGAGCGCGAGAAGATCACCCGGCATGACGTGAAGGCCCGGATCGAGGAGTTCAACGCTCTCGCCGGTCATGAGCAGGTCCACAAGGGCATGACCTCCCGGGACCTGACGGAGAACGTCGAGCAGCTTCAGATCCGCCTTTCGCTGGAGCTGATGCGCGACCGCACCGTGGCCGTACTGGCCCGGCTCGGCAAGCTCGCGGCCGAGTACCGCGAGCTCGTCATGGCCGGACGCTCGCACAATGTCGCCGCGCAGGCGACAACGCTGGGCAAGCGCTTCGCGACCGCGGCCGACGAGCTGCTGGTCGCCTACGGCCGCCTGGAGGACCTGCTCTCCCGCTATCCGCTGCGGGGGATCAAGGGCCCGGTCGGTACGGCGCAGGACATGCTGGACCTGCTCGGCGGCGACGCGGCCAAGCTCGCCGATCTGGAACAGCGCATCGCCGGGCATCTCGGCTTCGCCGAGGCGTTCACCTCGGTCGGTCAGGTCTACCCCCGATCGCTCGACTACGACGTGGTCACCGCTCTGGTCCAGCTCGCCGCGGCGCCCTCCTCGGTGGCGAAGACCATCCGGCTGATGGCCGGCCACGAATTGGTGACCGAGGGCTTCAAGCCCGGCCAGGTCGGCTCGTCGGCGATGCCGCACAAGATGAACACGCGCTCCTGCGAGCGGGTGAACGGTCTGATGGTGATCCTGCGCGGCTACGCCTCGATGACGGGCGAGCTGGCGGGCGACCAGTGGAACGAGGGCGACGTGTCCTGTTCCGTGGTCCGCCGGGTGGCGCTCCCGGACGCGTTCTTCGCGTTCGACGGCCTCCTGGAGACCTTCCTGACGGTGCTGGACGAGTTCGGCGCGTTCCCCGCGGTCGTGGCGCGCGAGCTGGACCGCTACCTTCCGTTCCTGGCTACCACGAAGGTTCTGATGGGCGCCGTACGGGCCGGGGTGGGCCGCGAGGTGGCCCACGAGGCGATCAAGGAGAACGCGGTAGCCTCCGCCCTCGCGATGCGGGAGCAGGGCGCCGAGCGCAACGAGCTGCTCGACAAGCTCGCCGCGGACGAGCGGATCCCGCTGGACCGCGCGCAGTTGGGCGAGCTGATGGCCGACAAGCTCTCGTTCACGGGTGCCGCAGGCGACCAGGTCTCGGCGCTGGTCGCCCGGATCGAGGAGATCACCAAGCAGCACCCCGAGGCCGCGAACTACGCCCCCGGCTCGATCCTCTGACCGGCACCGCCCTCACCGCATGACGCCCGAAGAGCTGAGCGCCGCCCGTGACCGCATCGTCCCCGATGTGGCCGCGGGCGGTCTGCGTGTGCTCTTCTGCGGCATCAACCCGAGCCTGATGACCGCGGCGACGGGCCATCATTTCGCCCACCCCGGCAACCGGTTCTGGCCGGTCCTGCACCGCTCGGGTTTCACGCCCCGGCAACTTCACCCGTCGGAGCAGGCCGAGTTGCTCGGCCTCGGACTCGGCATCACCAACGTGGTGGCGCGGGCCACCGCACGGGCCGACGAGCTCGACGCCGAGGAGTTCCGGGAGGGTGGGGCTGCTCTGACGGCGAAGGTCGAGCTGCTCGCGCCGCAGTGGCTCGCTGTGGTCGGTATCACCGCCTACCGCACGGCCTTCAAAGAGCCCCGGGCCCGCATCGGCCCCCAGGACCGCACGGTCGGTGGCGCCCGTGTATGGGCTCTCCCCAACCCCAGCGGCCTCAATGCCCACTGGACGGTCCAGAGCATGGCCGAGGAGTACGCCCGCCTCCGGGACGCCGTGCTCACCCGGCCCCCGGCCGACCGGCCTGCCGCCGAACCCGCCCCGGCCGGCTGAACTGCCCCTCCCCCGGTCTCACGCGTCCCGGTTGCGGACCGCCCACCAGCCCGCCAGGAGCGCTGCTGCCGCCCACACGGCTGCCACCGCCAGGCCGGTCCACGGCCCCAGACCGTCTTCCGGGTTCTGGTGCAGCACTGCCTGCCCCGCGCGGTCGGGCAGATACCGCACCACTGCGGTGGCGACGTCCACGAACACGAAGGGGACGATCAGAAGTAGTGGTATGAGCAGGCTGAGCACCGCGACCGAACTGCGCAGGAGCGCAGTGAGACCCGCCGCGAGCAGCGCCATCAGCGCGAGATAGATCCCCCCTCCGAAGGCGGCACGCAGCGCACCGGGGTGCCCCAGACCGATCGCGTGCTCCCCCAGGAAGAGCTGACCTACCAGGAACGCCGCGAAGCTGGTCACCAGCCCGACGACGAGCACCGACCCGCCGATCGCCGTCATCTTCGCCGCATAGAAGAGCGAGCGGCGGGGAACCGCGGCAAGCGATATGCGCAGGGCTCCGTTGAGGAACTCCGAGGAGACCGCGGTCGCGCCGAACGCGATGGCCGCGATCTGCCCGAAGTTCAGCGCGAAGAAGGCGTTGAGCAGCGCATCGGACCCGGGACGCTCCGCCTGCTCCTGACCGGCGGTACCGAGGACGAGCACGGTGATGGTGAGCGTGGTGGCGAGGACGGCCAACAGGGAGCCGTAGATCGAGCGTATCGACCTGATCTTGATCCACTCGGAGTGGATTACTGCCGTCAGGGTCATGGTCACGCCTCCTGGCGGTCGCGGGTGGTCGATGCGGCGAAGGGAGTGTCGTCCGCGGTGAGGTCGAGGTAGGCCTCCTCCAACGTGGCGCGTTCATCGCCCAGTTCGAGCAGGGGAATGCCTTCGTCGGCGGCGATCGCGCCGATCTCCGCCGCCGTCAGGCCGTCGACCGCCCAGCGTCCGTCCTCGGCCTGTACCGCGGTCAGGCCCTTGGCGGTCAGTGCCGAGTGGAGCCTGCCTGGTTCGGTCGTTCGCAGGCGTGCGCGGGGGCGGCTGCGGGAGTCGAGGAACTCCTTCATCGACATATCGGCTAGCAGGCGGCCCCGGCCGAGCACCACCAAGTGGTCGGCGAAGGAGGCGGTCTCGTTCATGAGGTGGCTGGAGACCAGCACCGTCCGGCCCTCGCGGGCGAGCCTCTTCATGAGTTCGCGGATCCAGATGATGCCTTCGGGGTCCAGCCCGTTCGACGGCTCGTCGAGCATGACCACCTGTGGGTCGCCGAGCAGGGCGGCCGCGATACCGAGACGCTGGCGCATCCCGAGAGAGAAGGACTTGATCCGCCGTGTGCTCATGTCGCCGAGCCCGGTCTCCGCCAGCACTGCCTTCACCCGGGACAGGGGTATCCCGTTGCTCGCGGCGAGTGCCGACAAGTGGCTGCGCGGTGTGCGTGAGCCGTGGGCGGCGTGTGCGTCGAGCAGGGCGCCGACCGTACGCAGCGGTTCGGTGAGTTCTGCGTAGGGCCGCCCGCCGATCGTGGCCGAGCCGCCGGTCGGCCGGTCCAGGCCGAGTACGAGACGCATGGCCGTGGACTTGCCGGCGCCGTTGGGGCCGAGGAATCCCGTGACCCTGCCCGGTCGGACACGGAAGCTGAGGCGGTCCACCGCACGGGTGGTTCCGTACTCCTTGGTGAGCTCGTGGACGTCGATGCTGGTCATGTCCCCAAGCCTGGCCGGTGCGCCGGGCGCCTCGCCTCCCCCGTCAGCGGGGTTCGTCTCCCTCTCCTGGGGGAGCCGGTCCGCCCGGCCCGCTGGGACGATGGGGACATGCACCGCATCCTCACCCCGCTGACCAGCGCGGTCACTTACAGCCGCTGGTTGCACATGTTCATTCCGGCTGCCGCCGTCAGCGTGTGGTTCTTCATCTCCGACACGTTGTGGATGCCCCTGCTCTTCGCGGTGCCGGTGGGCCTCATTCCCGCGATGCGTCTCGAGGAGGGCCTGCAGGCGCAGTTGCTGCTGACCCCGTCCGAGCGTGGGCAGCCCGACGCCTCCATCGCCGTGGCGTCCTCGGCTAGCTGGGCGGAGCGGTGGCGGACCGTGCTGTGGCTGGAGGTGCGGCTCCTGATCTCGGCCGCGGCGATCATGGCCCTCTGGCTGCCCGTCGCCTCGATCGAGCTCGTCCTGTCGGCGACGGGCAGGCCTCCGGGCGGGCTGGTCGAAGGTATGAGCCCGCACTGGTGGAACGCGCTGCTCGCACCGCTGCCGATCGTTCCGCTGCTCGTTCTGGTGGTACTCGGGGGCCGCCTCAGCACCGCAGCCGCCCGGTGGCTGCTGGGTCCCTCACCGACGGACCGGCTGAGTGTGCTGGAGGAGCTGACCGAGCAGTTGTTGGAGCGCAATCGCATGGCTCGGGAGCTGCACGACTCCATCGGCCATGCGCTGACGGTGGCGGTGGTGCAGGCCGGTGCGGCTCGGGCGACGAAGGATCCGGCGTTCACGGAGCGGGCGCTGGCCGCCATCGAGGAGACAGGGCGCGATGCGCTGGAGGACCTGGAGCGGGTACTGCGGGTGCTGCGGGAATCCGGCACACCCGTGAGCCGACGGCCGACGCTGCAAGAGGCGGAGCGGCTGCTGGACTCCGCGAGGAGTTCCGGGGCGAAGGTGGATGCGCGAATGTCCGGGGATCTCGGCCTGGTCCCGGCACCGGTTTCGCGGGAGGGGTATCGGATTCTTCAGGAGAGCCTGACCAACGTGCTCCGTCACGCGGGGCCGGTTCCCGTCCGGGTGAGCATCACGGTGGCCGACGGGCAGCTGGAGCTGGAGGTGGTCAACCCGCTGTCCGGGGCGGCCGGTCTGCCGGGGAGCGGCGGTGGACTGCGCGGTATGCGGGAGCGGGCGGCACTGCTGGGCGGGAAGGCGCGGATGGAGTCGCGGGAGGGTGAGTGGCACGTGCGCGTCAGCCTTCCCCTGGACGGCATACGCTGGTCGGATGCCCTTCACCGTTCTTCTGGTCGATGACGAGCCCTTGGTGCGCGCCGGTCTGCGTGCCGTGCTGGAGGCCCAGCCCGATATCGAGGTGGTGGGTGAGGCGGCGGACGGCGCCGCGGTCATCCCCCTGGTGAACCGGTTGCGGCCCAATGTGGTGGCGATGGATGTGCGTATGCCACTGATGGACGGCATCGAGGCGACCCGGCTGGTGCTGCGTACGGTGCCTGATCCTCCGAAGATCCTGGTGGTGACGACGTTCGAGAACGACGAGTACGTGTACGAGGCGTTGAGGGCGGGGGCTGACGGCTTTCTGCTCAAGCGAGCCAGGCCCGCGGAGATCGTGCACGCTGTGCGTCTGGTGGCCGAGGGGGAATCGCTGCTGTTCCCGGCGGCGGTCCGGCAGCTCGCCGCCGAGTACGGGACGGACAAGGCACGGGCCGCCCTCGACCGGGCGGCGCTCACCGACCGGGAGGCGGCTGTGCTCCGGTTGATGGCCCGAGGTCTGTCGAACGCGGAGATCGCGGCCGACCTCGTCGTCGGGATCCAGACGGTGAAGTCCCATGTCAGTTCGGTCCTGGCGAAGTTGGGAGCGCGGGACCGTACGCAGGCGGTCATCGCCGCCTACGAGTCCGGATTCGTCGCTCCGGGGTGACCCAGGTTGCGGCTCGATACCGGCTTCCCTCCCTGGTCGCAGGGGTCCCGGCCAGCGAGTACGATCCGGCAGACATGCGCACGAGCTGGGAGGACATACCGTGGGCCGGCTGACCGGTGGGGACCCGTCGCTGTTGCGGCGGATCAATTCCGCGGTAGTGCTGCACGCTCTGAGAGGGGCCGGCGCGCCGACGCTGACGGACCTGACACGGATCACCGGGCTGTCCCGGCCGACGGTCGAAGGGGTCGTCGAGGGGCTGTTCGAGGCAGGCCTCGTGGTCGAGGCCGTGCCCGACGAGAGTGAGGCACGGCGCCAGGGGCGCCCTGCCCGGAGGTTCCGTTTCCGGGCCGAGGCGGGGCACCTCCTCGGGGTGGAGATCGCGCCGCACCGGGTGTCGGCGCTCATCTCGGGGCTCGACGGCCGGATCGTCGGGGCGGGCTCCCGCACGGTGTCGGAGACCGCCGGCGCGGACGACCGGCTCGACCAGGTCCGGGCCGTCATCGCGGACGTGCTGCGGCGCACCGGGGTGGCCCGGAGCAGTCTGCGCGCCGTTGGTGTGGGCAGTCCCGGGATCGTGGAGGCCGACGGCACCGTACGGCTGGGAACGGCGTTGCCGGACTGGACCGGCCTCGCGCTCGGGGAGCGGCTCCGCCGTTCGTTCCGCTGCCCCGTGCTCATCGAGAACGACGCCAACGCCGCCGCGGTGGCCGAGCACTGGAAGGGCGCGGCCACCGAGTCCGATGACGTGGTCTTCGTGCTGGCGGGGCTGAGCCCCGGAGCGGGGTCCTTGATCGGCGGACGTCTGCACCGGGGGTTCGGCGGGGCCGCCGGGGAGATCGGCGCTCTGCATCTGCTGGGCAGGGACGTGACGCCGGAGCATCTGCTGTCGATGACGGACACGCCGCTGGACCCGCTGGACGAGCATGCGGTGGCCGCGGTGTTCGCCCAGGCCCGGGAGGGCGATGCGAGGGCCCAGGCGGCGGTCGATCGGTTCCTGCAGCGGTTGGTGCACGATGTGGCGGCACTGGTGCTGGCGCTCGACCCGGAGCTGGTCGTGGTCGGTGGCTGGGCCGCCGGACTGGACGGGGTGCTGGAACCCCTCCGCGAGGAGTTGGCCCGCTACTGCCTGCGCCCGCCCCGGGTGACCCTGTCGCTGCTCGGAGAGGCCGCCGTCGCGACGGGGGCGCTGCGGCTCGCCCTGGACCACGTCGAGGAGCAGCTGTTCGCCATCGACGGGGCCGTGACCGCCCGCCGCTGACGCGGAGAGAGCCGGGAAGAGGTCCGGGGGCCGGGGGCTGTTCCGGGGCGGACCACAGGCGCTGCCGCCGCCCCGGAACCGGGTCGATCGTGCGCGAGGACATACGCCCACCGTTTCCCGGGGACCGGAGTCCTCGGGAACGGCGGGCGTGGGTCGAGCGGGCCGGGGGGCGTCAGGAGGCCTGACGCTCCGGCTGTCCGTCGTGGCTGATCTCCAGCGCGCCGGAGTCCCCGAAGGTGAGCCGGCAGGTGTCCGCGCGGTAGGTGGCGACGGACACCGCCGCCGTGCCCTCCGCCGTGAAGTAGCGGGTGGTGACGACAAGGACGGGGGCGCCGGGGAGACGGTCCAGTTCCTTGGCGTCGTCCGCCCGCGCGGAGCCGAGCTCCACGGAGCGGTCCTGGCCCTGCAGGCCGAGGCGGTGCAGCTCGCGCAGCACGCTCCGGGCGCGGACGGCGCCGGACGGGGCCTCGATGGCGGAGAGGTCGGGCACCGAGGGGGCGGGGATGTAGAGGAGTTCCGCCGCTACCGGCTGTCCCTGGGTGTCGCGGATACGGCGCACCACGTGCACCGGTTCGGCGGGGTCCGTTCCGAGCATGACAGCCACCGCCGCCGGGGCCTTGGCCATGGTGCTGTCGACCGGCTGCCAGGCCTCGCCGCTGACGCCGCCCGTCCATTCGTGCTGGGCGGTGGAGACGGCGATGCCTACGCGCGGCGGGGCGACGGTCGTCCCGACCCCACGGCGGCGCTGCAGTCTGCCTTCGAGTTCGAGCTGCTCAAGAGCCTGCCGGAGCGTGGCTCGCGCGACACCGAACCGCGCCGCGAGGTCCCGCTCGTTGGGCAGGATCTCCCCCACCGCGAAGTCCGAGTCGAGTGCTTCACTGAGCACGGTCTTGAGGTGCCAGTACTTCGGCTCCTGAACCGGTTCCAGCTGCGTGGTCCCCACCCTGTCCTCCGCAATCGCCCGGCGCCTTTTCCGCGACGTTATTTATTAAAGGTTCCTGTCTTAAGGGGAGACCCTAGGACGGCATACCCCCTTGGTCAAGACCAATCCTCATTCCATAGCGGAGCGAAACGGCACCCTGGCTCAGAGCGTTCACGCGACGTTCGTGGCGCCGTGCGGCGCGCGCAGCACGAAGCCCCGTCCATCGCGGCGGATGACGGGGCTTTGACCAGGCCCGCAGCGAACCCGCGGGACCACGGGGGCCGAGGCGGCCGATGGTGCTTTTGGCTATACGACGGGCAGTCCGGAGAGCTTGTCCGGATTACGAATGATATAGGCACATTGAATAACACCTTGGCTGACTTCGATCTGAAAGACGGTGTCGGGCTTCCCACCGACGAGGTAAACGGCGGCGGGTCCGCCGTTGAGCTCCACGATGCGGATCTCCCGGTCCGGGCCGAGATCCCGGGCCACCGCGAAGAGGAAGCGGCCGACCTTGTCGGCGGTCTCGATGATCCGCCGCGGCGCCTTCGCCTTGCCGCCGCTGTCGCTGACGAGCCGGACGTCCGGGGCCAGCAGCGCGAGCAACTGCTCGATGCCGCCCCCGGATGCGGCGGCCAGGAAGCGCTCGGTGAGGTCGCGCCGCTCGGCCGGGTCCACGTCGTAGCGCGGCTTGCGCTCCTCCACGTGCCGCCTGGCACGGCCGGCGAGCTGCCGGACGGCCGCCTCGGTGCGGTCCAGGGCGGTGGCGATCTCGGCGTACGGGAATCCGAAGGCCTCCCGGAGCACGAACACCGCGCGCTCCAGCGGCGAGAGCGATTCGAGCACGACCAGCACGGCGAGCGAGACGGAATCGGCGAGGACGGCCCGTTCCGCGGTGTCGGGCAGGGCCGGGCCGAAGTCCGTGACCACCGGTTCCGGCAGCCAGGGGCCCGTGTACGTCTCCCGGCGCGATCTCAGGTGCCGCAGCCGGTCGACGGCCAGCCGGGTGGTGATGCGCACCAGGAAGGCTCGTGGCTCCCGGATGTCCTCGCGCGCCGCCGCCGACCATCTCAGCCACGCTTCCTGGACCACGTCCTCGGCGTCGGCGACGCGGCCGAGCATGCGATAGGCGACACCGGTGAGAACGGGCCGGTGTTCCTCGAAGAGCTCGGTCGCGGCGTCGGCGGTCATCGGACCATCCCAGCCCACCGGCCACCCGCTGTCCAGCGGGGATCCCCGGGGCCCTTGAACTCCGGGCTACCCGACGGTAATTGTTGTTGACGAGATGTCTACCCACTCCAGGGAGCAGCAGCATGACCACCACGGTCTCCTTCACCGTCGCAACGGCCGACGGCCCCCTTCCGGTCTCGGTCGCGTACGAGCGGACCGGCTCGGGCGAACCGTTGCTGCTGCTGCACGGCATCGGGCACCATCTGAGGGCCTGGGACCCGGTGACCCGGATCCTGGCCGCCGAGCGTGAGGTGATCGCCGTGGACCTGCCCGGCTTCGGCACCTCGCCCGCACTGCCGGACGGGGTTCCGTACGATCTCGCGACCGTCGGCCCGGTGCTCGGAGCCTTCTGCGCCGAACTCGGCCTGGACCGCCCCCATGTGGCCGGGAACTCGCTGGGCGGCCTGCTCGCACTGGAACTGGGCCGCACCGAGCTGGTGCGGTCGGTGACCGCGCTGTCCCCGGCGGGCTTCTGGACCGAGGCGGAACGGCGCTACGCCTTCGGCACCCTGCGGACGATGCGCCGGAGCGCGCTGTCCCTGCCGGTGCCGCTGATCGAGCGCCTGTCGCGCAGCGCGGCCGGCCGGGCGGCTCTCACCAGCACCATCTACGCCCGGCCCGGGAGGCGTTCACCGGAGGCCGTCGTCGCCGAGACGCTCGCCCTGCGCGGAGCGACCGGCTTTCACCGGACGCTGGAGGTCGGCCGGGGCACCTCCTTCGACGAGGACGTGAAGGGCATCCCCGTCACCGTCGCCTGGGGCACCCGCGACCGGATCCTGCTGCGCCGGCAGGGGGTCCGCGCCAAGCGGCTGATCCCCGACGCCCGGCTCGTGCGGCTGCCCGGCTGCGGGCACGTCCCGATGAACGACGACCCGGCCCTCGTGGCCCGCGTCATCCTGGACACCAGCCGCTGAGCCGGCCCGCCGGCGCCCGGCCGCAGAGCCGCGCTCCGGCGGTCCCGCGCCGCCCGATGACGCCGGAGCCGTACGCCACACCGGCGCCGGCCAGGAGGCTTCCCGCGCCCTGGGCGGGACCGTACGTCCCGGCTCCGACCAGCGGTGCGGTCAGGACGGCGGGGACCGGGATCAGGCCGGAGAAGAGCGTGGCGCGTTCGGCTCCGATCCGCTGGATCCCGCTGTACCAGCAGACGTAGCCGGTCACGGTGACGACGACGGCCTGCCACAGCAGGGCCCTCGCCTCGCCACCGGTCGGGACCCGCAGGAACGAACCGCCGTCCATCAGCAGTCCGAGCAGCGCCGACTCGACGGCCGCGACGCCGCAGACCGTCACGGAGAGCAGCTTGGGGCCGGACGCCCTGGTGACCGCGCTCGGCGAGCACTTCCCGGCACGGCGGTCAGCGGCATCGCGGTGGGCCTGCACAACATCGCCCGGCTGCCCGCGCGGTACTGCCCCGGGGACGTCCCCTGGGCCGGGCGGCCGGGGCGGGCATCGCGCTGCGGTCGCTGCGCGACTGCGGAACGGCCGGCTCCGAGGACGGCACCGTGCCCCTCGTGGGCTACGCCCATCTCGCCCCCGTTGATATCGCCGAGCCGACGGACGCCTGGCGTTGCGGCCGGGCCGGTCCCGGCTGACAGGCGCCGTTCATCCGGGGTTGGGGCTCCGGCCGCCGCGGGGCGCTAGGCATGGGCCAAGACCGGCGCCGGTCCACGATCTCCTCGCGAACGGCGCACCGCCCGCACCCCCCGGAGGCGCTTCGATGCCCTACCGACCGCACCGTCCGCGTGTTCCCTCGCCCGGCCGCCGTGCCGTCCTGCGCGGCTCGCTGGTCGCCCCCGCGGTGGTCGCCCTCTCGCCCGCCACCACGTCGGCGGCGCCCGCGCTGCACCTGGCGGGGCGGCCCGAAGCGTCCTGGGGTGTGCAGGTGGGCAGCGTCACCGCCTCGTCGGCGCTCCTGTGGGTGCGCTCGGACCGGCCGGCCCGGATGCTGGTGGAGACCTCGGCGACCGATGCGTTCCGGCGGGTCCGCAGGTGGTACGGGCCGTTGCTCGGTCCCGGAACGGACTTCACCGGCACCACACCGCTCTACAGCCTGCCCGCGGGCGAGCAGGTGCACTATCGGGTGACGCTCGCCGATCCGGGCGATCCGCGCCGTACCGGCAGGCCGGTGTACGGGACGTTCCGCACCGCTCCGGCCCGGCGCCGGTCCGGGGTGCGGTTCCTGTGGTCGGGCGACATCGCGGGGCAGGGCTGGGGCATCAATCCGGACATCGGCGGCTACCGGGTGTACGAGGAGATGCGCCGCCTGGACCCGGACTTCTTCCTGTGCAGCGGCGACAACATCTACGCGGACGGACCGCTGGAGCCGAGCGTGACACTGCCGGACGGCCGGATCTGGCGCAATGTCATGACCGAGGAGAAGGCGAAGGTCGCCGAGACGCTGGACGAGTACCGGGGCAACTTCCGCTACAACCTGCTCGACCGGAACGTCCGGCGCTTCAACGCACAGGTGCCCTCCGTCGTGCAGTGGGACGACCACGAGGTGCGCAACAACTGGTATCCCGGCCAGATCCTCGACGACGCGCGTTACACCGAGAAGAACGTGGACATCCTCGCGGCCCGCTCCGCGCTCGCCTTCCACGAGTACGTGCCGCTCGCGCCCTCGTACGGTCCCGGGCGCCGTTCGCGGATGTACCGGGTCGTCCACCACGGGCCGCTGCTGGACGTGTTCGTGCTCGACATGCGTTCGTACCGCAACGCCAACTCCCCGGGCCGGCAGGCCGACGACACGACGGGAATCCTGGGCGCGGAGCAGCTGCGGTGGCTCAAACGCTCGCTCGCCGCCTCCCGGGCGGAGTGGAAGGTGATCGCCGCCGACATGCCGCTCGGTCTCGTGGTCCCGGACGGTGCGACGGACTTCGAGGCGGTGGCGCAGGGCGATCCCGGGGCGCCGCTCGGGCGGGAGCTCCAGATCGCCGAACTGCTCCGGTTCGTCAAGCACCGCAGGGTCACCGGCACCGTGTGGCTGACGGCCGACGTGCACTACACCTCGGCCCAGCACTACGCGCCGGAGCGGGCGGCGTTCAAGGACTTCGCCCCGTTCTGGGAGTTCGTCTCGGGCCCGCTGGCGGCGGGCGGCTTCCCGGCCAACGCGCTGGACGGCACCTTCGGCCCCGACCGGGTCTTCGTACGGGCCCCCGACCGGGCCAATGTCTCGCCGATGGAGTCGCCTCAGTTCTTCGGAGAGGTGGAGATCGACGGCGACAGTGCGGAGCTGACGGTGCGGTTGCGGGCCGAGGGTGGATCGGTGCTGTTCACGAAGGTGCTCCGGCCAGGCCGCGTCGGGCAGTGAGCGGCGGTCACCGGACGGCCGAAGCTGCCACGAGGCCCGTTGTCAGTGGTCGGTCCTACGCTTTTTTCATGACCCGATCCGTTCAGGCCTTGACCTACGCACACCGTCATCCCTGGAGTCCTCGCAGGTTCGCCTGGAAGGATCAAGAAGCGGCCAATCTCAAAATTAGACCGAAAAACGACGATAGGCGACCAGATCCACACTTAACCCATCAGTCACAAGGCGTTCGTGATCAGGCAACACCACTCGTTCACAGTGAGGATATGACTGATGTGAACTCCGCGAAGAGCACCCGACGTCCGCACCACTGGCGACGGGACCTGATCGAACTGGCCGCTCTGTTCACCGCCGTGGCCGTGGCCGACGCCATCGCCAACCTGATCGGACACCAGCCGGACGGGCCCTACCTGCTCGTGGCGTCGGCCGTGGCGCTGGTGGCCACCGCGGCGTTCCACACCTGGTGGGCGCGACGGCACAGTCACGCTCCCCCGTCCAGTGAAGCGGTCGAGGCGGCGGGCGAGGCAGAGAGCAGCGGTACGGGCGCGATCGCCGGGGCCGAGGAGACCGTGCTGTGGCGGATGCGGACGACGGTGCGCGACGCCCCGGGCAGTCTGGCCGCGCTGTGCCTGGCCCTCTCCGGGCTGCGGGTGGACATCCTCACGCTGGGGACCCACCCGCTCGCCCGGGGGACCGTCGACGAGTTCCTGCTGCGGGCCCCGGCCTCGCTCCAGGCGCAGGATCTGTCCCGGGGGATCGCGGCCGCCGGCGGCTCCTCCACCTGGATCGAGCGGGCGGATGCCCACGATCTGGTCGACATCCCGACCCGAGTGCTGTCGCTGGCCACCCGGACGGCGCTCGACGCGGCCGAGCTGCCGCTCGCCCTGCGTCAGTTGCTCGGCCGGTGCACCATCCACTCACTGCCCGCCGTCTCCGTCACCGGCCGCGCGACCGGGGAGAGCGCCCCGGTCGAGGGTGTACTGGAGGAGACGGTGATGCGGCTGCGGGACCCGTCCGGCGGGGTGATCTCCGTCGAGCGGCCCTATCTGCCGTTCACGCCGACGGAGTTCGCGCGGGCCCGTGCCCTGGTCGAGCTCGACGCCCGGCTCGGCCCGCGGGTGCCGCGCAGCGAGGACGTCCTCACGCTGCCCGAGGGCAACGAGATCACCGTGCGTCGCGCGGACCGCGGCGACCTCCCCGCCGCCCGCGCCATGCACGACCGCTGCTCGCAGCGCACCCTGGGCCTGCGCTACCACGGTCCCGTCCAGGACGCGGACCGCTACCTCGACCACTTGCTGAGCCCCCGCTTCGGCCGCACCCTGGCGGTGCAGACGGCCTCCGGAAGGCTGGTGGCGCTCGGCCACCTCCTCTGGGACGGCGACGAGACCGAGGTCGCCCTCCTCGTCGAGGACGACTGGCAGCGCAGGGGCATCGGCTCCGAGCTGCTCCGCCGCCTGGTGGCCCTCGCCGTGGAAGCGGGCTGCGACAGCGTGTACGCGGTGACGCAGTCCCGCAACACCGGCATGGTGGCGGCGATGCGTGCGCTGGAGCTGCCCCTCGACTACCAGATCGAGGAGGGCACGCTCGTCATCACCGCGCGGCTGACGACTGAAGTGGCCGCTCGGTCTTCCGCTCCGGCGGAACAGGCCCGTCGCTGAGCGCCTGGGACAGGTCCGCCCACAGGTCCTCGACGTCCTCCAGGCCGACCGACATGCGCAGCAGCCGGTCGCCGACGCCGGACGCCCACCGGTCTCCCTCCTCCACGATGCGGTGGCTGATGGAGGCCGGGTGCTGGATCAGCGAGTCCACACTGCCGAGGCTGACGGCGGGCGTGATGAGCCGCACCCCGGAGATCACCCGGTGCGGGTCCCCGTACACCTCGAAGGAGATCATCGCGCCGCCGATCCGCGGGTAGTGCACCTGGGCGATCCGCGGGTCGGCGGTGAGCCTGCGGACGAGTTCGGCGGCGCTCGTCGAGGCCGCCCGTACGCGTACCGGAAGCGTGGACAGGCCGCGCAGCAGCAGGTAGCCGGCCAGCGGGTGCAGCACTCCGCCGGTGGCGAACCGCACCTGGCGCAGGGTCGCGGCGAACTCCTCGTCGCAGGCGACGACGCCGCCCATGACGTCCCCGTGGCCGCCGAGGTACTTGGTGGCGCTGTGCAGGACGATCCGCGCGCCGTGTTCTACGGGGCGCTGCAGGACGGGCGTGGCGAAGGTGTTGTCGACCAGCAGCGGTACGGATCCGCAGGCGTGGGCGACGGCCCGGATGTCGATCTCGGCCAGCGTCGGGTTGGCCGGCGTCTCGACCATCACGAGCCCGGTGTCCGGGCGGATGGCGTCGGCGATGCCCGCCGGGTCGGTCCAGGTCACCTCGGTGCCCAGCAGCCCGGCGCCGAGCAGATGATCGCTGCACCCGTAGAGCGGGCGGACGGCGACGACATGGCGCAGCCCCTGGCTCGCGCGGGCGAGGAGCACCGCGGTGAGCGCGGCCATCCCGCTGGCAAAGGCGACCGCGCTCTCGGCGCCCTCCAGCCGGGCGAGCGCCGTCTCGAAGCGGCCCGTGGTCGGGTTGTCCAGCCGGGCGTAGACAGGCGGCCCGTCGGGCCGGGCCCCGGTGGTGGCGAAGGCGTCGATACGCATCGCCTCGCCGCGCGAGTCGTACGAGGGGTAGGTGGTGGACAGGTCGATCGGCGGGGCGTGCAGGCCGAGGGAGGCGAGGTCGTCGCGTCCGGCGTGCACGGCTTCGGTGGCGAGAGCCCTGGACGGGATGGGAGCAGGGGGCGTCGTCGAGACTTCGTTGTCCATGCCGTCACTCTGAACAGTTACCGGTTCGTAGCGGCACAACCCCGTGTTACGTTCGCCTTATGGCTGATTCCGTCGCTCTTGATCCGGTGGACCTGCAGATTCTGCGGCTGCTGCAGAACGACGCACGGACCACGTACCGCGAGCTCGCGGCCGAGGTCGGTGTGGCCGCTTCCACGTGTCTGGACCGGGTGGCCCGACTGCGCCGTTCCGGGGTGATCCTCGGGGATCAGCTGCGTCTCGATCCGGCGAAGCTCGGCCGGGGTCTCCAGGCGCTGCTCCTGGTGCAGGTCCGGCCGCACCGCCGGGAGCTCATCGGGCCGTTCGTCGACCGCGTCAGATCCCTGCCGGAGTCGCGGGCGCTGTTCCACCTCACCGGTCCCGACGACTATCTCGTGCAGGTGGCGGTGGCCGACGCGGCGGATCTGCAGCGGCTGGTGCTGGACGAGTTCACCTCGCGCCGGGAGGTGGCCCGGGTCGACACCCGGCTGATCTTCCAGCAGTGGGACTGCGGGCCGCTGCTGCCTCCCCCGCCTCCCGCCGGGAGCTGACGCGCCACAGACGCGCCACAGACGTCCCGGAGGTGCCGGAAGTGATCGTCTTTCGGACGTCCGGCGGCGAATGATGATGACGAGAAGGCCGCCGCCGTACGAGGATGTCCGCATGTCAGACACTTCGAGCAGCGCGCTGCCCCGTCAGGTCGCCGACGCCTACGTCGACGCCATCATCGAACTCGACCCCATCACGGGTACCTATCTGGGGGTGCCCGAAAGCTCGCGCCGGCTGCCCGACTTCTCACCGGCCGGTCAGGCCGCGACCGCCGACCTCATCCGCGCGACGCTGCGGGACCTGGACGCGGCGGAGCAGCGGCCCGGTGCGGACAGCGACGCCGAGCGGCGTTGCGGACGACTCCTGCGGGAGCGTCTGACGGCGGAACTCGCCGTGCACGAGGCCGAGGAGGGCCTGCGGACCGTCTCCAACCTGCAGTCGCCCGCCCACAGCGTCACCGAGGTCTTCACCCTCACGCCGACCGCGACGGACGAGGACTGGGCAGCGGTCGTGGAACGGCTGCGCGCCGTGCCCGCCGCGCACGAGGGGTACCGCGCCTCGCTCGCGCTCGGTCTGGAGCGCAAGCTGTACGGCGGACCCCGCGCGACCGCCACGTTCATCGGGCAGCTCACCGAGTGGGGCGGGGAGGGCGAGGGCGCGGCGTTCTTCGCGGAGTTCGTCGCCCCCGGCCCCGCGTCCCTGCGGGCGGAGCTGGACGAGGCCGCCCGGCTGGCGACGGCCTCGGTGCTCGCACTGCGGAACTGGGTGCGCGACGTGTACGCCCCGGGGATCGAGGGGGCTCCCGACCCGGTCGGCCGGGAGCGCTACGCCCGCTGGTCGCGGCTGTACAACGGCACCGACCTGGATCTCGACGAGGCGTACGCGTACGGCTGGTCGGAATACCACCGGCTGCTCGCCGAGATGAAGACCGAGGCCGAGAAGATCCTGCCCGGGGCCGGCCCCTGGGAGGCGCTCGCCCACCTCGATGTACACGGCAAGCACATCGAGGGCGTGGACGAGGTCCGCGCGTGGCTGCAGGGTCTGATGGACGAGGCGATCGAGGCGCTGGACGGCACGCACTTCGATCTCGCCGAGCGGGTGCGGAAGGTGGAGTCCCGCATCGCGCCGCCCGGCGGGTCCGCCGCGCCGTACTACACCGGACCCTCCGAGGACTTCTCCCGCCCCGGGCGCACCTGGCTGCCCACCATGGGCGAGACCCGATTCCCGGTCTACGACCTGGTATCCACCTGGTATCACGAGGGCGTTCCCGGCCACCACCTGCAGATCGCACAGTGGACGCACGTCGCCGACAGCCTCTCCCGCTACCAGGCGTCGGTCGGCATGGTCAGCGCGAACGCCGAGGGCTGGGCGCTGTACGCGGAGCGGCTGATGGACGAGCTGGGCTTCCTGCCCGACGCGGAACGGCGGCTCGGTTATCTCGACGCACAGATGATGCGCGCCTGCCGGGTGATCGTCGACATCGGCATGCATCTGGAGCTGGAGATTCCGGCGGACTCCCCGTTCCACCCGGGCGAGCGCTGGACGCCCGCTCTGGCCCAGGAGTTCTTCGGCAACCACAGCGGGCGGCCCGCCGACTTCGTGGAGAGCGAGCTGACCCGCTATCTGTCGATGCCGGGGCAGGCCATCGGCTACAAGCTCGGGGAGCGTGCCTGGCTGCTCGGCCGGGAGAACGCGCGCGCCGCGCACGGCGACGCGTTCGATCTGAAGACCTGGCACATGGCGGCGCTCTCCCAGGGCTCGCTGGGCCTGGACGATCTGGTGGACGAACTCTCCCGGCTCTGATCGAGGAGGGCGACGAGGGCGAGGAACGCGAAGACGGCAAGGACGCGCGGAAGCAGGGACGCGCGAAGCACGGAAGCACGGAAAGCCGGGGGGAGCCTGTCATGAGCGGCACGAGCGAGCGGAACGGATTCCTGTTCTGCGCCGACCCGTTGCGCCTCTCCCGGCCCGATCCGCAGTTCACCGGCGAGGTCGCGGCCGCGCGTGCGGCCGACGGCCGGATCGCGCTGCTCGATCATGACGCGCTACTCACGGGGGACGCGGCCGGGGCGGTGGCCCGGGTCGCGCGGGGCTCCGGGCCGTACTGGTACCGCGGCTGGATGATCCCCTCCGGCCGGTACGCGGAGCTGGCGGCGGCGCTCGCCGCCCGCGGCTGCACCCTGCTCACCGGCGCCGCCGGCTACCGCCGGGCGCATGAACTCCCCGGCTGGTACGAGCAGTTCCACGAACTCACCCCGCGCAGCGTCTGGCGCGCCACCGCTCCGGGGGCTCCACCGCCCACCGCCGACGAGCTGGCCGGGCTCGCGGCGCCCCTGGGGCCGGGACCCGGCATCGTGAAGGACTTCGTGAAGTCCCGCAAGCACGAGTGGCACGAGGCCTGTTACGTGCCGAAGTTCGTGGACCGGCAGCAACTGGCCGCCGTGGTCGGCCGGTTCATGGAGCTACAGGGCCCGTTCCTCGCGGGTGGGCTGGTGCTGCGGGCCTTCGAGCCGTTCGTCGCGGGCGGCGAGGCGCGGGTGTGGTGGGTGGACGGGGAGGCGGTGCTCGTCACCGCCCACCCGGACACCCCCGGCCGGACGCCCCTCCCCGAACTCCCGTCCCTGCGGGAGGCGGTGGGCCGTCTCGGGCTGCGCTGGATCACCACCGACCTGGCGTTGCGCGAGGACGGGGCGTGGCGGGTGGTGGAGGTCGGCGACGGCCAGGTCAGCGGGCTCCCCGCCGGGGCGGAGGCCGGGGACCTGTTCGCCGTGCTGGCCGCCTCCGGGGCCCGCTGACTCCCGCCCGCGCCGCACCGGCAGCAGGAGGACCGGCCGGTGACGGCGGCGTGCCGCGGTCTCAGCAGCCGCAGTCGGCGGCGTCGACCGGTGCGGTGAGCGGGTCGGCTCCACGCCGGTCGGGGCCCTCCCAGGTCTCGAAGGCGAATCCCTCACGTGCCCAGTACTCGAATCCGCCGAGCATCTCCTTGACCTGGTAGCCCAGTTGGGCGAGGGCCAGGGCCGCGCGGGTCGCGCCGTTGCAGCCCGGCCCCCAGCAGTACGTGACCACGGGGACGGCCGGGTCCAGCAGTGCCGCCGCCCGCTCGGGAATCAGGGCGGTGGGCAGGTGCACCGCCCCGGGAATGTGCCCCTGGTCCCAGGACGCGGTGGAACGGCTGTCCAGGACGACGAACCCGGGATCCCCGCCGGCGGCGAGCGCGGAGGCGACGTCGGAGACGTCCGCGTGGAAGGCGAGCGAAGCGCCGAAGTAGGCCGCCGCGGCAGCGGGAGAGGCGGGCGCGACGCGCAGGACGGGGTGGTCGGCCGTGGCCGTGATGTGCGAGGTCATGACCATGAATCTATGGCTGCGGAACGGGACCGGGAAGGGGAATCCCCCGGCACTCCTCTTGATTCTCCGGGGATTCCCCTGTTGCCTCGGAGGAGTGACCGACTATTCCCCGGACGCCACCGACTGGCGCATCCTCGACGTCCTCCAGCGCGACGGCCGAGCCACCTTCGCCGAGCTCGCACGCGCCGTCGCCATGTCCCCGAGCGCCGTGACGGAGCGGGTGCGGCGACTGGAGGAGCTGGGGGTGATCAGCGGCTACACGGCGGTGGTGGACGCGGAGCGGCTCGGGCTGTCCATCCTCGCCCTGGTGCGCCTGCGCTACCCGAACGGGAACTACAAGCCCTTCCACGATCTCCTGGAGACCACGCCGGAGATCATCGAGGCCCACCACGTCACCGGCGACGACTGCTTCGTCCTCAAGGTCACGGCCCGTTCGATGAAGCATCTGGAGGAGACCACCGGCCGGATCGGCGCCCTGGGCTCCGTCACCACCAGCATCGTGTACTCCTCGCCGCTCCCCCGCCGCGCGATCGGCCGCTGACCCGGTCGGACGGGGCTCCGTCCGGCACCCGGTCGGACGGGGCCCCGCTCATGCGAGGCGGTGGCGTACGGACGACCCCTGGCGCTCCTTCACCACTTCGAGCCGGACCGGGATCCGGCGGCGCAGGTCCGCGACATGGCTGACGATGCCCACGCTGCGGTCCCGCTCCCGCAGGAAGTCCAGCACGTCGAGCACCTCGTCCAGGGTCTGGTCGTCCAGGCTGCCGAACCCCTCGTCGATGAAGAGGGTGTCCAGGCGTACGCCGCCGGCCTCCTCGGTCACGACGTCGGCGAGGCCCAGGGCGAGGGCCAGCGAGGCGAAGAACGTCTCCCCGCCGGACAGCGTCGCGGTGTCCCGTTCGCTGCCGGTCCAGGCGTCGACCACATGCAGCCCCAGCCCGGCCCTGCGGCCCCCGGTGCGGGCGTCGGAGTGGACCAGCGTGTAGCGGCCGGAGGACATCCGCCGCAGCCGTGCGGTGGCGGCGGCGGCGACCTGTTCGAGGCGGGCGGCCAGGACGTACGCCTCCAGGCGCATCTTGCGTTCGTTGTCGGCGGACGTGCCCGCCGCCAGACCCGCGAGCCGGGCGATCCGCTCGTACTCCTGACGTACCGGGCCCAGCCGCCGCACCTCGTCGGCGGCCTCCCGGGAGAGCCGGGTCAGCTCCCCGCAGCGCTCCTCGGCTGCGGCGCGTGCGGAGGACGCCTCGCGCAGCAGCTGTTCCGCCGTGTCGAACCCGCCCCGTGCCGCCGATGGCTGGGCAGGGGGCTGTTCGGCGGCCTCGCGGGCGTCGCGTTCGGCGCGGCGGTCGGCGACCGCCGCGGCCTCGGCCTGCCAGGCGTCGACGCGGTGCTGGAGGTCGCGCTGGGCGGCGGCGTCGAGGAGGGTCGCCTCGGCGGCCTCCGGGGTGTCGAAGCCGGCCCGGAACGCCGCGTCGGACAGCCGGTCGTCGGCCTCCTTGCGCCGATGGGCCGCGTCCTGCTCGGCGCGTACGGCCTCGGCGGCCTCCGCGAGCAGTTCCACCCGGCGGGTGAGGCGTTCCGCGTAAGCGGCGACGGACCCGGACTCGCCCCGGACGGCGGCGAGTTCGTCCCGCAGCGCGGCCTGCTCACGGTCGAGCGCCTCCCGCCGGGAGGTGCGGGCGGCGGCCCGGCGTTCGGCCTGCTGCCGGAGTTCGAGGCGGCCGAGGTGTTCGCGCTCGGCGGCGTCGAGGGCCTCCCGGGCGGCGTGCGTCCCGGCGGCGAGGCGGTGCGCCTGGGCGTGCTCGGTGGTCAGCCGCTCGACGGCGTCGAGGAGTTCACCGACGGACGGGCCGGGGTCCGGTTTCGCCCCGGTATCGGCGACGAGGCCGTCGGTCTCCACGGCCCCGGCTGCCGAAGGACCGGCGACGGCTGCCGAAGGTTCCGCGTCGCGTGCCTCCGCGTGGGCGGCGGCATGGCGTTCGCGGACGAGCCCGAGGGCCTGTTCCGCGCGGGTGCGGATCTCCTCGGCGCCGCGGTGGGCGGTGAGGGCGGCCTCCTCGGTGGCCCGGTCGACATGGCCGTCGCCCTCGGTGGCGGGGGCCGGGTGCTCGGCGGAGCCGCAGACGGTGCAGGGCGTGCCGTCGACGAGACCAGCGGCCAGCTCAGCCGCGATGTCCCGCAGTCGCCGCTCCCGCAGCCCGAGCCAGGTCTCGTGGGCGTCGAGGGCCCGTTCGCGGGCCTCGGCGAGCGCCTGCCGGGCGGTTTCGGCCTCGGCGGCCAGGGCCTCGCGGCGGCGGGCGGCCTCCAGTCTGCGGCGGGCCGGGGCGAGGAGTCCGGCGAGTTGTTCGGCGCGGGTCGCGGCCTCCTGCGCCGTGGCGATGCGTTCCCGGAGCCCGGCGTGGACGGCGTCCCAGCCCGCCAGCCAGGCGTCCGCGTCCCGGACGGTCGCGTCGTCGGCGCGGGACTCGCGCTCCAGCCGGTCCCGTTCCTCGTCGATCTCCGCGCTGCGCGTCTCGGCCCGGCGGGCCGACTCCAGGCCGCCCAGCTCCTGCCGGAACCGGCGCTCCAGCTCGGCGAGTCGGCCGGGTCCCGCGTCGGCGAGGTCGGGCGGCAGTTGTGCCCTGGCCCGGTCGAGGGCGTCGGCCGCCCGGTGGTGGGCGCGCTCCGCCTCCTCGCGCAGGTCCAGTGCGGGGGCGACCCGGTCCGCCTTGCGGGCGCGTTCCAGCCGCTCCTGGCAGCGGTCGTGCTCGGGGCGGCGTTCCTCCAGCGCGGCGGAGCGCAGCCGGGTCTCCTCGTACCGCTGCTGGAGACGGGCCCGTTCACGTTCGGCGTCCAGGGCGTGGCGCGCCGCGCGCTGTCGGTCCTCGGCGCCGGTGACGACGCGGTGGGCGATGTCGAGCCGTTCGCGGGCCGTGGAACGGGCGATCGCGGCCCACTCCAGAACGGCTTCGGCGAGGCCCGGTTCGCCGGGCCGGAAGGCGATCGGCGTGGCCTCGGCGCCGGCGGGTCCGGCCGCCTGGGCGATGCGCTGGGCGAGGGCGAGGATCCGCTCGTCGGCGGCGGTGACCTTGGCTTCGGCGCTCCGGCGCAGTTCGGCGAGGCGTTCCTCGACGGCGGCGAAGCGGCGGGTGTCGAAGAGCCGGCCGAGGAGCTTGCCGCGGGCCTCGGCGTCCGCGCGCAGGAAGCGGGCGAAGTCGCCCTGCGGCAACAGCACCACCTGGCAGAACTGGTCCCGGCTCATGCCGATGAGCTGGGTGAGCTCCTCGCCGATCTCCTGGTGCGACGTGCTGAGGGCCTGCCAGCCTCGCTCGGGGTCGTAGCCGCGCAGTCGGCTCTGGGCCTTCTCCAGGGTGAAGCCGTCGCCCCGCTTCTTGGGGCGGGGCTGGGCGGGGCTGCGGGTGACTTCGAGGCGCCGGCCGCCGACGGTCAGCTCCAGCTGGACCTCGGTGGGCAGGCCGGCGGGGGCGTGGTCGCTGCGCAGGGAGGCCCCGGGGCTCTGCCGGGCGCCGGGGACGGCTCCGTACAGGGCGAAGCAGACGGCGTCCAGGACGGAGGTCTTGCCCGCGCCGGTGGGTCCGTGGAGCAGGAAGAGCCCGGCGGAGGAGAGGGCGTCGAAATCGACTTCCTGGGTGGCGCCGAACGGGCCGAAGGCGGTGATGCTGAGGCGGTGCAGTCTCACCGGGACACCTCGCGCACGGTGTCGTCCACCCGTACGTCGTCGAACGCGGCGCGCAGCACGGTGCGTTCGAGGTCGCTGGGGCCGCTGCCGCCGCGGACGTGGGCGACGAAGTCCTCGGCGATCTGGTGGTCGTCGCGCCCCTTGAGGCGCTGGGCGTAGGACGCCCCCGGGTCCTCGGGGGGCCGTTCGGGGTCGAAGACGAGGCTGAGGGTGTGCGGGAAGCGCCGGGCGAGGCGGGCCATGGGTTCGGCGGGGCGCACCGGGTCGGTGAGGGTGGCCTCGACCCAGGCGTGCTCGTGGCGGTCCAGGGCCGGGTCCTGCAGGAGGGTGTCGAGCCGGCCGCGGAGCCGGGCGAGGGGGCGTTCGACGGGGCAGTCGATACGTTCCTCGGCGGCGATGGCCCCGCTGCCGTCGAGGTCGATCAGCCACATGGTCTTGCGGTGGCCGGCCTCGGAGAAGGAGTAGGCGAGTGGCGAGCCGGAGTAGCGGACGCGGCCCGTGACCCGCTGGGAGCCGTGGAGATGGCCGAGGGCCACGTAGTCGACGCCGTCGAAGACCCCGGCGGGGACGGCGGCGACCCCGCCGACGGTGATGTCGCGTTCGCTGTCGCTGGGCTCCCCGCCCGCCACGAAGGCGTGCGCGAGGACGACGGATCGGGTGCCCTCGGCTCGGGTGGCGAGGTCGGCGCGGACCTGGTCCATGGCGGCGGTGAGCACCGCCTCGTGTCCGGCTCCGGCGGCCCGGAGGGTGTCCTTGACCAGGGCCGGTTCCAGGTAGGGCAGCCCGTAGAACGCCACGTCGCCGTGGTCGTCGGCGAGCACGACGGGGGTGGCACAGCCTTCGGGGTCGGTACGCAGATGGATCCCGGCCCGGTCGAGGAGCCCGGCTCCGACGCCGAGCCGGCGGGCCGAGTCGTGGTTGCCGGAGATCATGACGGTGGGGACGCCGGCGCCGGCCAGCCGGTGCAGCGCGTGGTCGAACAGCTCGACGGCGGTGAGCGGCGGGACGGCCCGGTCGTAGACGTCGCCCGCGACGAGGACCGCGTCCACCTCGCGCTCCCGGACGGTCGCCACGAGATGGTCGAGGTAGGCGGCCTGGGCGTCGAGGAGGGAGACGCGGTGGAAGGACCGGCCCAGGTGCCAGTCCGAGGTGTGCAGGATCCTCACGCCGCCACTCCACGGGATCCGGCCGGCAGCACCGTCGCTCCGCCGCATCCGGCCCGCATCGTCATTCCGCCGGTTCCGGCCTGCATCGTCGTCGTCCTCCACCCCGTGGGCCGCGTCGGCGGCCCGTGATCCCGCTCGGCACCGACCACGCTAACGCCGCAGGGCCGCCGAACCCGCATCGATCATGATTCCGGCGTGCGTGGGATTGCCCTCACGCCGTCCCGGCGGCGGTCACACATCGCCGTACGCCTCGCCGCCCAGCTCCAGCACGGCGGTCCCCGCGGTCGCGTCGGCCAGCCAGGCGGTGAACTCCCCGACCTCGGCGTCCGGCAGCCCGATGCCGATGGTGACGGCCTCGGCGTACCGCACCTCGCGGACGTCCCGCCCGGTGGCCCGCAGATCGTTCTCCAGCTTTCCCGCCCGCTGGTGGTCGACGCGGATCGTGGCGAGCCGGAAGCGCTGCCGGGTGATGGTGCCGAGCGCGTCGAGGGCTTCGCCGACCACTCCCCCGTACGCCCGGATCAGCCCGCCCGCCCCGAGTTTGACCCCGCCGTAGTAGCGGGTGACGACCGCCGCGGCGTACCGCACCTCCCGCCGCATGAGCATCTGGAGCATCGGGACGCCCGCGGTGCCGCCGGGTTCGCCGTCGTCGCTCGCCTTCTGTACGGAGGCGTCGGCGCCGATCACGTACGCGAAGCAGTTGTGCGAGGCGGCCGGGTGCTCCTTGCGGACACGGGCGATGAAGTCCTGTGCTTCCTGTTCGGTGGCGGCGGGGGCGAGGGAGCAGAGGAAACGGGATCGGTTGATCTCGCTCTCGTGCACACCCGCGCGGGCGACGGTCCGGTACTGCTCCTGCATCCGCCCACCCTATGCGCCGCCGGGGACAAGCGTTCCGGCGGGAATGGCGGGGTGGGGGCCGTCGGTTGTCCCGGCATGAGCGCAGACGACACGTACACGAACGACACCTACACGCACACAGACACAGAGACGGGCCCGGACACGGACGCCGCGACGATCAGGCGGATCCTTCAGGACACGGGCGATACCTGGGCGGTCGTGGGTCTGTCCGGCAACCGTTCGCGGGCGGCCTTCGGTGTGGCGGAGGTCCTTCAGCGGTTCGGCAAGCGGGTGGTGCCGGTGCACCCGAAGGCCGAGACGGTGCACGGCGAGCAGGGGTACGCCTCGCTGGCGGACATCCCCTTCCCGGTCGACGTGGTGGACGTGTTCGTCAACAGCGAGCTGGCGGGCGGGGTCGCCGACGAGGCGGTGGCGGTGGGCGCGAAGGCGGTGTGGTTCCAGCTCGGCGTGGTGGACCCGGACGCCTACGGGCGGACGCGCGCGGCGGGTCTTGACATGATCATGGACCGGTGCCCCGCGATCGAGATCCCGCGGCTGGGCGGGCACACCTGAGCGGCCCGGGTGTGGGAGGCGCCCCGGGGCGGGCAGGATCCCCGCCGTGGACGACGTACGCGACGTACTCGACGGGGCCCGGACGACGGCCGCTCTGACCGCGCTGGGCGTACGGCCCGGGGATGTGCTCCTGGTGCACGCCTCGCTGCGGTCGCTGGGGCCGGTGGCGGGCGGTGCGCGGGGCGTGCTGGGCGCGCTGCGCCGGGCCGTGGGTCCGCAGGGGACGGTGGTGGTCCCCGCCTTCACCCCGGAGAACTCCGACACCTCCCCGCACTACCGCGAGCGGGTGCGGGGCCTGAACGCCGGGGCCGTCGACGCCGTGCGCGCCTCCATGCCGCCCTACGATCCGTCGCTGACCCCCGCGCCGTCGATGGGCGCGCTGGCCGAGACCGTACGGACGGTGGCGGGGGCCGGGCGCAGCGCGCATCCGCAGACCTCGTTCGCCGCGCTCGGCCCCGGGGCGGCACGGCTGCTCGCCGGGCACCGGGCCGACTGCCATCTCGGGGAGGACTCGCCGCTGGCCCGGCTGTACGAGGCGGATGCCCGGATCCTGCTGCTCGGCACCGGCTACGCCACGTGTACGGCGTTCCATCTCGGCGAGTACCGGATGCCCGGTCCGCCGCGCCGGAGCTACCGCTGTGTGGTGGCGGCGCGGGGGGTGCGCCGGTGGTGGGAGTACGAGGATGTCGCCCTGGACGACGGGGACTTCGCCGCCCTGGGCGCGGCGTTCGAAGAGGCCGCCGTCGACGGTGACGTACGGGCGGGGCGCGTGGGCGCTGCCGCGTGCAGGCTCGTCCGGCTGCGCCCCGCCGTCGACTTCGCCACGGCCTGGCTCACGGAACACCGGACGGCGACGGTCCGCTGAGGCCGCCCGAGGGGTGGTTCGGACGCCCTCGAGGGGAAGATCAGACGCCCAGGCCCGCATCCAGGACCGCGCCCGGGAGGGCGGCGAGCGCCTTGCCGGGGACGACGATTTTGCCCCGCCGCTTGCCGCTGCCGATCAGGAACCACTCCTCGTCCACCACGGCGGGGTCCAGGCCGATGGGTGCGCGCATGGCGGCCACGCAGGCAGCGGCCGGTGCGCGTACGGCCGGGCGTCTCAGCGGACGGGCGGGATGGCCACGACCATGGTGAACACGGCTGGTTCGCCGCCCTCGTTGCGGTAGCCGTGCGGCACGTGCGCCTCGAAGGTCGCGGAGGTTCCGGCGGGGACGGGGTGGGTTCGGCCGTCGACGAGGAGGGTCAGTTCGCCCTCGGTGACATGGAGGAGTTCGACGGTGCCCTCGGGGTGCGGGTCGGAGGTGGTGCCCTCCCCCGGCATCAGCCGGCAGGTCCACAGTTCGAGCGGGCCACGGGCCTCGGCGCCGACGAGCAGGGTGGTGGAGCTGCCCGCGCCGGTGGACCACATGCGGACGGCCCTGTTCTCCGGGACCAGCCGGACCTGGGTGCCCTGCTCGTGGTCGAGGAGGGTGGTGATGCTGACGCCGAGCGCGTCGGCCAGTTTGACCGTGGTGCCGACGGACGGGTTCGTCCGCGCCTGCTCGATCTGGATGATCATCCCCCGGCTGACTCCGGCGCGGGCCGCGAGGGCGTCGAGGGTGAAGCCGCGCTCCCCCCGCCAGCGCTTGAGGTTGCGGGCCAGCGACTGGGTGAGCTGGTCGAGGTCGGACACGTACCGTCCCTGCGGTGGATGACTGATTGCGGATGGCTGGGTGCGGGTAACTGGGCGCGGAGTGGCTGAGCGCCGGTGGCTGAGTCGCGTACGGCGCATACCGGGGTCAAGAATATTGCACTGCCGTACGGTGCACTCCCTCGTGCAGGAAGCTGTACCGCCACCGCTGCCGTGTCCCGCTCTGCCCGCGTCACGGCGTGCCCCGTTACGGTGTGTCCCGCGCCTCGTCCGGTTCGGCGAGGGCCAGCAGCTGCTCGGGCGTGACGCCCTCGGGGATCGGCACGGGCGCGGGCGTGCGCAGGGGCGGCTGCCAGCCCTTCTCCGGGTCCCAGCTGCGTACGACGCGGGCGGGTGCCCCCGCGACCACCGTGTGGTCGGGGACCTCGCCCCGGACGACCGCGCCCGCCGCGACCACCACGTTCCGGCCGAGCCTGGCCCCGGGCAGGATCACCGCACCGGTGCCGATCCAGCAGCCGGGGCCGATCTCCACCGGCTCCATCCGGGGCCACTGCTTGCCCACGGGCTCGTGCGGGTCGTCGTAGCTGTGGTTCGTGGAGGTGATGTAGACATGCGGGCCGCAGTACGTGTCCGAGCCGATCGTCACCCTCGTGTCCGCGATCACATGGCTGCCGCGCCCCAGCACCACGCCGTCGCCCAGGGTGAGGACGGTGTCGGGCCCCAGGTCCAGGTCCGGCATCATTCCGGCGGTGAGCGTGACCTGCTCGCCGATGACGCAGTGCGCGCCGAGCTCGATCCACGGCTCCCCGAACACGGTCCCCTGCGGGAAGGCGAGCCGGGTGCCCGTGCCGATCGCGCCGAACCGCAGCCGCCCGGGGTGCTCGGCGGTGACCGCGCCCGCCCGCCGCGCCCAGGCCCAGCCGCGGTGGACCGCGCGGGAGGCGGCGCGGCGCGGCCAGCGGGCGAGGAAGGAGAACGTGTTTCGGTTCTTCGGCACGCGCTCACGGTAGTCTGCGGCGCGGTGGGCGATCCGTGCGGTGACCTGTGATGTTCGCCCCACTGCGCGGTGTGCGCCGGGAGCCGTCGCCTACCGTGTGGGTCGGCCCGATCTCATGGATCCGACCGATCCGACCGATCCGACCGGCCGACCGATCCGGGTGATCCGGGTGATCCGGCGGAGAGGGCCCCAGGAGCACCACACCGGCGCGAAGGAGCAGGCGATGGCGGAGCAGGCGTTGATCACGGGCATGGGCGGCAAGGAGCCGGACATCGATGTGGACGCGTTCGTGGCCCCGACCTCCGTGGTGATCGGCGAGGTGACGCTCGCCCCGGGCTCCAGCGTCTGGTACCAGGCCGTGCTGCGCGCCGACTGCGGTCCCATCACGCTCGGCCCCGACAGCAACATCCAGGACAACTGCAGTGTGCACACCGACCCCGGGTTCCCGCTCACCGTGGGCGCGCGGGTCTCGGTCGGCCACAACGCGGTGCTGCACGGCTGCGTGATCGAGGACGACGTGCTGGTCGGGATGGGCGCCACGGTGCTCAACGGCGCGCACATCGGCGCGGGTTCGCTAGTCGCGGCCCAGGCCCTCGTGCCGCAGGGAATGCGGGTGCCGCCGGGCTCACTCGTCGCCGGCGTGCCCGCGAAGGTGAAGCGGCCGCTGACCGCCGAGGAGCTGGAGGGCATCCGCTTCAACGCGGCCGGGTACGTGGAGCTGGCGAAGGCCCACCGCGAGGCGCACAGGGGCTGACGCCCGCATCGGGAGGCTGCCGCACCCGGGCCGCCGCCCCTTCCCCGTTCGGGAGGGGGCGGCGGCCCGGGTGCGTACGACGGTTCTCAGCCGTTGGGGCGCAGGGTCCACACGACGGTCATCTCGCCGGTGACCGCGCCGTCGGCGCGCCGGATCTCGATGGCGACGGGGAATTCCGGCCGCTGTCCGGCGTCCAGCTCGGCGACGACGTCGGCTATCGGGCGGCCGAGGGTCGCGGTCGCCGTGACCTCGCCCATGGCGAGCTTCTTGTAGCCGATCTCGGCCTTCACGGCGAGCGGCACGGCGCGCGACATCTGGTCGCCGAAGGCGGCGATGACGATCGCACCGCTGGCGGACTCGGCAAGCGTGAACATCGCTCCGGCGTGGGGTCCGCCGACGTGATTGTGGTACTCCGCCTGGTCGGGCAGCCGGACGACGGCACGTTCCGGGGTGGTCTCCAGGAAGTCGAGGTTCAGGGTCCGGGCCATCGGAACCGTCGCGACGAGCATCTCGCCCACGGTCATCTGTTCAGCGCTCATGCCCGAAGGTTACTCACCAGTAGGGCCGTTTGGCCATCCCCTTGTGACGGCTCCGGGCCCCTTGTGGCGGCTCTGGGACAGGGCGGCCGTAGAAGTGGCCGCACGGCCCATCTATGGTTACTGGCCATGTGGCCAGGAACGCAGCCGCCCGGGGGCGAGCAGAACCCGCAGGACCAGAACCAGAACCCGTACCAGCAGCCGGGGTACCAGCAGCCGAATCCCTACCAGCAACCGGGGTATCCGCCGCAGGGCCAGTCGGGGCAGCCCACTGAGCCGGGCTACGGATACCCGCAGGGCCCGCCGCCCGGCGGGCAGCCGGGCTACCAGCAGCCCAATCCCTACCAGCAGCCGACGGTGCCGCAGTACGCCGTCCCGGGGTCGCCCGGCGGGCGTAAGCCCGGCGACGACAAGAAGAAGACGACGATCGTGGCGATCGTCGCGGCGACCGCGGTCGTGATCGCGGCGGGCGTCACCGGTTTCCTCGTGCTCGGCAAGGACGACGACGGCGGCAAGACCGTCGCCGACGACAAGAAGTCCGCGTCGCCGAGCGCCGAGCCCAGCGAATCGGCCACCGGCTCCACGCCGGCGGAGAACCCGCGGGGCTCCGACAGCGACCCCAAGCCGCTCATTCCGGGCTGGAAGGTCGTCACCAACCCCAAGTGGGGCACGCAGTTCGACGTTCCCGGTGACTGGGAGGTCGCGAGCTCGGGGATGTTCTCCGGCTTCGAGGACGCCAAGGACCCCACCGGCCCGCCGGCCTCCGGCTTCTCCGCGCCCGCCTACTACAAGAGCAAGTGGTGCGTCGACGACTCCGACGGAGACGGCAAGGAGGAGGACACCGGGCTGGCCGGCGTCGGGACGAAGGGCGCCCGGGGCGCCAAGAACACCGACGAGGCCGCGACGAACGAGGCCGCCAACTGGGTGTGGGCCGGCTACGCCCAGCTGGACCCGAAGTCCAAGGTCAAGATCGGCAAGGCCAAGCCCTTCACCACCAAGTCGGGTCTCTCCGGCAGCGTCGTCCAGGCCACCGCCCTGGAGCTGGCCAACAAGGAGAAGTGCGACAGCGACGGGAAGTCGATCGCCTTCTCCTTCAAGAACGCCAAGGGTGATTTCTCGACCTGGATCCTCTACGCCGCCACCGGCGTCAAGGACGAGCTCCCGGACACCACCATCCAGCAGATCCTGAGCACGGTCCGCATCACGGGCCAGCCCGCCGACTGACACCCGCTCCGCATCGCGTTCCCGCCCTGGCCCGCCCGGTCCCACCCGCCCGCCCGCCGGGAGCCTCAGCCGACGCTGAAGGCCCCGTCGGGCGGTTCGGGCGAGGCGACCGCGTCCGCGTCGGCCACCGGGCGGGCCCCGCCGAGGAACCGGTCCAGCGCGCCGCCGTGGGTGACCCGGGCCGGAAACGCGTCGGCGGCGCAGCGGCGCACGAGCGGGTCCACGTCGATCGGCGCGTACGAGGCGAGGAGCACGACGTTGCCGAAGCGCCGCCCGCGCAGCACCGCCGGTTCCCCGATCAGGGCGAGTTCCGGGAAGACCGCGGCGAAGTTCGCCAGCTGGGAGCGGAGGAAGCCGAACGGCGCGCTGTCGGCCAGGTTGGCCGCGTAGATCCCGTCCCCGCGCAGCGCCCGGCCTGCGGCCCGCGCGTACTCGACGGAGGTGAGCTGCGCCGGAACCCGGGAGCCGCCGAAGACGTCCGCGATCAGGAGGTCGACGGACGCGGGGGCAGTCGCTTCCAGCCGCTCCCGGGCGTCGGCCGCGTGCAGGGAGATGCCGCTCCCGTCGGGCAGCGGCAGATGCTCCCGGACCAGCCGCAGCAGCTCGCGGTCCGCCTCCACCACGTCCTGCCGCGAGCCGGGGCGGGTCACCGCCACATAGCGCGGCAGGGTCAGCGCCCCGCCGCCGAGGTGCAGGACGTCCAGCGGCGCGCCCGGCTCCGCCGCGCCGTCCACGACGTGGGCGAGCCGCGTCACGTACTCGAACTCCAGGTGGGACGGGTCGTCGAGGTCGACGTACGACTGGGGCGCGTCGTCGACCGTGAGCAGCCAGGCCCGGTCGCGGTCCACGTCGGGCAGCAGCCGGGCGGTGCCGCAGTCGACCTCGCGGATGACGGGTATCGGCTCGTTCACGTCTCCATTGTGACCGGTGCGGACCGGTGACCGGTGCGGAACGGTGACCGGTGCGGACCGGTGACCGTGCGGACCCGTGACCCGTACGAAATGGGTGACCGGTGCGGACCGGTCCTCCGCAGCGCTGTCTGCCCGCCACCTCCGGGCGCGGGGGTGGCGGGCAGGCGGGCCGTCAGAGCAGTCCGGTGACCGTGCCCGCGCCGACCGTGCGGCCGCCCTCGCGGATCGCGAAGCCGAGACCGGACTCCAGCGGCACGTCACGGCCCAGCTCGACGGTCATCGTGACCGTGTCACCGGGGCGCGCGACGGCCGCCTCGCCGAGGTCGACATCGCCGACGACGTCCGCCGTACGGATGTAGAACTGCGGCCGGTAGCCGGTGGCGACCGGGGTCGACCGGCCGCCCTCCTTCGTCGACAGGACGTACACCTGGGCGGTGAAACGGCGGCTCGGCACCACACTGCCCGGCGCGGCCACGACATGGCCGCGGCGGACCCGGTCGCGCTCCACCCCGCGCAGCAGCAGCGCCACGTTGTCCCCGGCCTCGGCGGACTCCATCGGCTTGCCGAAGGTCTCCAGGCCGGTGACGACCGTCTCGATGTCCGCGCCCAGCACCGCGACCCGGTCGCCGACGCGGACGGTGCCGCGCTCGACGGCGCCGGTGACGACGGTGCCCCGGCCGGTGATGGTCAGGACGTTCTCGACGGACAGCAGGAACGGCGCGTCGGTGTAGCGCACCGGCATCGGCACATACGTGTCGACGGCGTCCAGCAGCCCTTCGATCGCCGCCGTCCAGCGCGGGTCGCCCTCCAGCGCCTTGAGCCCGGAGACCCGGACCACGGGGACGGTGTCGCCGCCGTACCCGTGCGCGGAGAGCAGCTCGCGGACCTCCAGCTCGACCAGGTCGGTCAGCTCGGGGTCACCCGCGTCGGCCTTGTTGAGGGCGACGACGATGTGGTCGACGCCCACTTGACGGGCGAGCAGGACGTGCTCGGCGGTCTGCGGCATGATCCCGTCGAGCGCGGAGACGACGAGGATCGCCCCGTCCAGCTGCGCCGCTCCGGTGACCATGTTCTTGATGTAGTCGGCGTGTCCGGGCATGTCGACGTGCGCGTAGTGGCGGGTGTCGGTCTCGTACTCGACGTGCGCGATGTTGATGGTGATGCCGCGCTGGGCCTCCTCGGGGGCCCGGTCGATCCGGTCGAAGGACACGTAGGAGGTACCGCTGCCGCCGCGCTCGCTGAGGACCTTGGTGATGGCGGCGGTGAGGGTGGTCTTGCCGTGGTCGACGTGACCCATGGTGCCGATGTTGAGGTGCGGCTTGGTGCGCACGTATGCCGTCTTGGACATGACTCGTTCCTTGAAGAACTCGAAGCTGAGAAAAGAAGACCCCAGGGCCCCGCCGACCCTCCCCTCACGGGGTCCGCCGGACTGTCGGGGGAGGGTCAGCTTCGGGCGCCGCCGATGGGCGCTGCGACAGCGGTGAACGCTGCTCCTTCCGCGACTTCTGCGGAGAGGGCGGCTGCGAGGGCCGCGTCGTTCACGGCAGCCTTCGGCGCGTCCGCGACTGCGGACTGCGCTGCGAGGAAGGCGTACCGGAACATGCCTCTGATCATGGCCGGGCGCGGCCGCCGCGTCGAACGGTTTTCGGACGGCCTTCAAAGGAGGAGCGCACCGCTCACGGCGGCCTCAGCGGCGTAGGCGCCGACGAACCGCTCCAGGACGGTGTCGGCGAGGGTGCTGTCCGGTGGGACGGGGGCGTCGGCGGCGGGGTTCACGCGACGTACATGACGACGATCATACGGCGTTTTCGGTTACTCTCCCCGAATGTTCGACCCCGTCCCCACCGCCCGGCCGGCCGCCGGTCCGGCTCCGCGCCTCTCCAGGGCGCTGCTGTCGCCGTGGTCCCGGTTCTCGCTGCTCGTGGTGGTCCTGCTCGGGGCCGCGTCGACGATGCTGCTGTTCGAACCACAGCGGCTGCTGGCGTCGGGCTGGCCGCCCCAGCTGACCGGGGGCACGGCCGCGATGATCTTCGGGCTCGCGTACGGGGCGCTGACGGTGGCGTTCGTGCCGCGCCCGCTGCTCAACATCGCCGCGGGCGCGCTGTTCGGCGCGCAGACGGGTCTGGCGGCGGCGCTGGCGGGCACGGTGCTGGGCGCGGGCGTGTCGTTCATGCTGGGCCGGGTGCTGGGCCAGGACGCTCTGCGGACCCTGCTGCGCGGGAGGCTGCTCACCGCCGCGGACGGGGTGCTGAGCCGGCACGGCTTCCGGTCCGTCCTGGCGCTGCGGCTCTTTCCCGGGATCCCGTTCGCCGCCGCCAACTACTGCGCGGCGACCTCCCGGATGGGTGTTCCGCCGTTCCTCCTGGCCACCGGGCTCGGGTCGATCCCGAACACGGCGGCGTACGTGATAGCCGGCAGCGAGGCCGCGTCGCCGACCTCACCCGTGTTCCTGGCCGCCATGGGCTTCATCGTGCTGTCCGGTCTCGGCGGGGCGCTGGTCGCCTGGCGCAAGCGCCACCGGCTCGGCCGGAACACGCCGGGGGGCTGAGCGCAGGGCCGCACGTGGACGACCGGTGCAGTCAGCCTGGCGTTTACTTTCAGGCGATACGCTGCCCGCGACCTCAATGTCCTTGACCGCACTCCTCACTCCTCACTCCGCGCTTCACCCCGCACTCCGCACTCCTCGCTCCGCACGCAGCCGACGGGCCCAGTCGTCCGTGGCCGATGCACGATCACTTCCGGGATGGCCAAAGCCCCATGAGCTGGTTCGAATCATTCGTCCTGGGACTGGTTCAGGGACTGACCGAGTTCCTGCCGATCTCCTCCAGCGCCCATCTGCGGCTGACCGCCGCGTTCGCCGGCTGGCACGACCCGGGGGCCGCATTCACCGCCATCAGCCAGATCGGCACGGAGGCGGCGGTGCTGATCTACTTCCGCAAGGACATCGCGCGGATCCTGTCGGCCTGGTTCCGCTCGCTGACGGACCGTTCGATGCGCGGCGACCACGACGCGCAGATGGGCTGGCTGGTCATCGTCGGCTCGATCCCCATCGGGGTGCTGGGCCTCACGCTCAAGGACCAGATCGACGGCCCGTTCCGCGATCTGCGACTGATCGCGACGACACTGATCGGCATGGGCATCGTCCTCGGCATCGCGGACCGGCTGGCCGCGCGCGACGAGGCGGGCGGCAAGCACCGCGCGGTGAAGGAGCGCAAGACGCTGAAGGATCTGGGCGTCCGGGACGGTCTGATCTTCGGTTTCTGCCAGGCGATGGCGCTGGTCCCCGGGGTCTCCCGGTCGGGCGCGACGATCAGCGGTGGTCTGCTGATGGGCTACACCCGCGAATCGGCCGCCCGCTACTCGTTCCTGCTGGCGATCCCCGCGGTGCTCGCCTCGGGTGCCTACGAGCTCAAGGACGTGGGAGAGGGGCATGTCTCCTGGGGCCCGACCATCTTCGCGACGCTGGTGGCGTTCGTCGTCGGATACGCCGTCATCGCGTGGTTCATGCGCTTCATTACCACCAAGAGCTTCATGCCCTTCGTGGTCTACCGGATCCTGCTCGGCATCCTGCTGTTCGCGCTGGTGGGAGCCGGTGTGCTGAGCCCGCACGCGGGCGAATCCGGCGGCTGAAACCGGGCCACACAGGTAGCGCTATCCAGCATTTGCTAGCGCCTGATTGCAGCACCACGCCATGATCATCTCCCACTTGTCTCCCACTCATCTCCCACCAGGGAGGCGGGATACGCCCTGTTAGGGCGTGTGCGTCCGCAAAGTAGGGGATGACACGGAAGGGCCCGCACGGCCGTGCGGGCCCTTCCGTGCAGAGGGTGGAGCGGGTCAGCTGAGGTTCATGTCCGGCCTAGGCCGCGACCCTCGCCACGAGGAAACGCAGCCGCTCATCCACCGTGTCCCAGGCATCGCCGGTGAGGTCGTCCAGTGCGGCGGCGGCAGTGAGGATGAGCAGGCCGAGGCGCGCCTCCACGTCCTCCCACGTATGCGTGATCTCGACCGCCTCACCACGCGCGCCGGTGCCCAGCGCGCCGTACACGGCGTTGGCGATGGCGCCCATGTCGCCGCTGATCGCGAGGACCTGGAGGAGCCGGATGTCCCCGGCCGCCGTGATCTCCTCCTCCACGCGGCCCTGGAGCTGCTGCTCCACCACAGTCGCGCCATCCCCGCTCACGCTGTCCAGGGCGACCACGGCCGTCACGATGACGTCCGCGAGTTCCTTCGCCACGTCCCCCCAGTCGTGGGACGCACCCTTGCGCGGGTTGGCGCCGAGCGCCCTGTGAAGGGCCTCCGCGACCTCCCCCAGTTCCTCAGAAATCTTGAGTACGCGCAGGAGCCGCGCGTCCTCCACCGACGTCGGGGCCGCGTCGAGCCACTTCCGCAGCCGCGTCACGTAGTCCCTGGTGTCAACCTTCACGCCGTCCTCCTCGGGTGGATTCTGCAGCAGGGTCAGAACAGCGCCGGCGCCGCGGCATCCGCCGCGGCCGGATCGGTCACGTCCAGCGGCGCCCCGGCGTTGAGCGCCAGGGCGACCGTCAGGGCAGAGTGGTCGGTGAGCCGGTCCTCGTCGGTCCGCGGCTCGTGCACGTACCGGCAGTCGGCCAGGCACCCAGCGAGGGGGCCGGAGACGTGGGCGAGGGCGGCGAAGACGGCGTGCGCGAGGTGGTGCTCGACCTCGGTGACCTGCCGGGGCCGGTGGTGGCCGAACAGGGCGGGGGCGAGGAGTTCGGTGATCAGCTCGGCGTCCGTGCAGATGTTGCTCGGCGTAGGCCAGGCCGGATTGAAGGCGATGGTGAGACCTCCGCATGCGGGCCCTCACCGACGCACAGGACTGGATCATCGCCTACCACCTGCCACCCTACGCGCCCAACCTCCATGCCTTCGAAGGCATCTGGCCCATCCTCCGCAGGACCACCCAGGCAAACACCGCCTTCACCGACCCCGATCACTCATCCGCCGGCTACGACACGGACTCCGTCGGATCCAATACCGTAGCGACATCATCAACGGATGCCTCACCGGCACCGGACGCACCCTGACGACACCACGACTGCGAGGTCAGCAGTGGGGCTGGTGGTCTGCTCTTGCCAGTGGTGGGCGACGGTGACCTCGGCCCGGGACAGGTGCAGGAGGTAGAGGGCGCGGGCAGCGGTGGCCGAGCCGGCGCCGACGGCGTTCGGGAACCAGAACTGGGCGCCCTCCATGCAGCCGGACAGGTGCAGGGCTCGCGAACTGTGAGGCTGAGGGCCGGCTGTGGCGCCAGGCATCCGCGTGCAGGGCGATCGGGGTGAACTCCGAGCTGTCGACCAGGTCCCGAGCGAGCCGGTCGAGGGCGCGGGCGGCCCGCACGTGGCAGGTCGCGTCCAGCACCAGCTGACGCTCCGCACGGCTCGACGGAACCCGGGAACCAGCCGCGGCACCGCCGTACGCCAGGGCACCACTTGCGGCCCCCTGCCCTGTGAGGAAAGGACGGGGCTACGACTGCGACCTCGACGACATCGCGAGCCTGGTGTCGGCCGACCTCGACCCGACGCTCAAGCTGACGTGCACCACTCCGCCGAAGCAGCTCGTCCATAAACCACGGCGCCCGGATCCACACCGAGATGATCACCGGCCTCCGGCTCGTCGGGCTCACACGGGCCGAGTGAGAGGTCCGGTCGCTCGACTATGCTGACACCAGCGTTGCGCCCGTGTCCGCGATCCGGGATGAGGGCCCCTGACCTCTTCGAGGCGCCTGGAGGAAGCCGTGACCGCCGAACTCCCCGACTGGATGATCCCGCCCAGGATCAGCGGCTGGGAAGCCGATGACCTCGACGGCCTCGCCCAGGCACCGCGGCACACCGAACTCATCGACGGAGCCCTGATCTTCATGATGTCGCCGCAGCGGTCCTGGCACGCCCGGCTGGTGGAGAACCTGACCTTCGCCCTGCGCCAGGCCGCCCCCGTCGGGTTCGACGCCGAGCGTGAGATGACCGTCCGGCTCGACAAGAAGAGCCGCCCCGAGCCGGACATCCTGATCACGACCGCCCCGTACGACCCCGACCGGACGTGGTACGCGCCCGAGGACGTCGCCCTGGTCATCGAGGTCGTCTCGGAGGAGTCGGCGGACCGCGACCGCTCCCTGAAGCCCTTCAAGTACGCACAGGCCAGGATCCCTCACTTCTGGCGCGTCGCGGACGAGGCCGGTGCCCCCACCGTCCACACCTACGAACTCGACGTCATGACCAGCAGCTACGTGGCCACCGGCATCCACCGCAACCGGTTGAAGGTCTCCGTCCCCATCCCCCTCGACATCGACCTCGACAGCCTCGTGCCCTGACTCTCTGCCGGACGCCGGGCCACGGCTTCGCGAGCTGGAAGAGTGAGCCGCCTCACGCCCCCCGGGGGCGAGGGTGAACGGTTCACGCAGCTCGTACCGGCCGGTGACGTCGCCGACCAGGTTGTCGGCGGTCGGGTCGAGGCGGGCGGCGGGGGTGAAGTCGACGCGGTCGAGGCGGGTCCAGACGATGTCGGCGCTGAAGGAGGACTCGCAGGCGTAGACGCGGTGAGTGAGCGAGGGTGCGCCAGATTGACATGGAGATGTTCGGGCGGGCCGCCTCCGTCGTGCCCGGCAGCGGCAGGGCGCCGCCGAACACCTCGTACCGTTTCAGATGGTCCAGCTGCTGATCAAGCGGCGGGGCGCGGGCCCGCCCGGGGCGCCGCGGTCGACCAGGACTGTCCCTTGAAGGTCTGGTTGATCGACTCGATGACCTGCCGCAGCGGCTTGCATAGATGCGCCCCGGCCCGCTCGGCTTCTCCCTTGCGGGCCAGCCGTAACAGCACCAGCTCACGCTCGGTCAGGTCCCGCTCGAACTCGCGGCCGTAGTAGTTCTTGTCACCGGTGATCGTCTGCCGGGAGTGGGAGGCCGTCACGTCCGGCGCGGTGTCGAGCATGTCGCGCAACGTCTCGCGCTCGTCGGCCTTGGCACCGGTCAGTGCGAGCAGCACGGGCAGCCCGCCGATCGTGCACACCTGGTGCAGCCGCAGTCCCCAGAAGTACCGGGAGTGCGACGAGCAATAGCCGTACTGCGCCCAGCCGGCCAGGTCGGAGCGCTTCGCGGTCTCTCGCGAGCAGCCACAGCCGACCGGGGTGGAGTAGACCCCCCAGACATCGTCGCTCCACAGCGTGGTGTCCGCCGCCAGGATCCGGATCATGCGGGTGAGCAGCGACGAGGCCGCTCGCAGCCGCTTGTTGTGGCCGGACTGGTCGGGTACGTAGGGGAACATGCCGCGGCAGTCCGCCGCGACACGGCGCAGCCAGCGCCGCTCGGAGGTGTAGCCGAGCAGCGCCGACATTACGGCGAGGGTGCGCAGTGCGGAGTCACTGAGCGTGGGTGCGATCCCGACCGCCGGGCGCCACGGGGCAAGTTCCGGCGAAGCCTGCAACGTGTCGTCGATCCGGACGTAGAGTGCCGTTGCCAGGGCGTTCAGGTCGTTCGTCACAGACTGACCATGGACGCCCTCGCCCCGTTATGTTTTTCGTGGTCCTGCAAGAGGGCCGCTGGCCTCCGGGCCCGGCATGACGGTTGCCCCCTGTCGAAGGCATGACCTGGGGGGTGGTGTCACCGGGCCCGGGGGTGTTCGTCGGAGACGCTGATGAGAGGTCCGGCCACCGCCCGGTCCGGCGCGATGCCGGACAGTTCGCGGGCGGCAGGTCTGCATAACGTGGATGCGCGAGCACGACACCCGAGCTGGGGCCGGCACCGTCAACACCGCTGGAAGGGCAGCATGTTCGAGATCGACAACGTCGGTGTGTTCCTGGGCCTGGACGTGGGCAAGTCGGCCCACCACGGCCACGGACTGACCCCTGCGGGCAAGAAGGTCTTCGACGAGCCGCTGCCCAACAGCGAATCCAAGCTGCGGGCCGTTTTCGACAAGCTGACCGCGAAGTTCGGCACCGTCCTGCTGATCGTGGACCAGCCCGCCTCCATCGGCGCCCTGCCCCTGACCGTCGCCCGCGATGCCGGCTGCAAGGTCGCTTACCTGCCCGGACTCGCCATGCGCCGGATCACCGACCTCTACCCCGGCGAGGCCAAGACCGACGCCAAGGACGCCGCGGTGATAGCGGACGCCGCCCGCACCATGCCGCACACCCTGCGGTCCCTGGAGCTGACCGACGAGATCACCGCCGAACTCACGGTTCTCGTCGGCTTCGACCAGGACCTCGCCGCCGAGGCCACCCGCACGTCCAACCGGATACGAGGCCTGCTCACCCAGTTCCACCCCAGCCTGGAACGCGTCCTGGGCCCCCGCCTCGACCACCAGGCCGTCACCTGGCTGCTGGAACGCTACGGCTCCCCGGCCGCCCTGCGCAGGGCCGGCCGCCGCAGACTCGTGGAGCTGATCCGCCCGAAAGCCCCCCGCATGGCTCACCGGCTGATCGACGACGTCTTCGACGCCCTCGACGAACAGACCGTCGTCGTCCCCGGCACCGGCACCCTCGACATCGTCGTCCCTTCCCTGGCCGCCTCGCTCGCTGCCGTCCACACCCAGCGCCGGGCGATGGAAGCCCAGATCAACGCCCTGCTGGAGGCCCACCCTCTTTCCGAGGTCCTGACGTCGATGCCCGGCGTCGGCGTCAGGACCGCCGCTGTCCTGCTGGTCACCGTCGGCGACGGCACCGGCTTCCCCTCCGCCGCCCACCTCGCCTCCTACGCCGGCCTCGCCCCGACCACGAAGGCGTCGGGCACCTCGATCCACGGCGAACACGCGCCCCGAGGCGGAAACCGCCAGCTCAAACGCGCCATGTTTCTGTCCGCCTTCGCCTGCATGAACGCCGATCCCGCCTCCCGCGCCTACTACGACAAGCAACGCGCACGCGGCAAAACCCACACCCAAGCCCTCCTCCGCCTCGCCCGCCAACGCATCAGCGTCCTGTTCGCCATGCTCCGCGACGGCACCTTCTACGAGTCCCGCACGCCCACGGACGTCGAGCTCGCCGCATGACCCCAACAAGACCAAATCACCCCAACCCCGACACAGGCGCCTTGACGAAGGACATGGAGGCACCCCCCCGTCCGCAGGCTCACCGGATCAGCTGACCGGCTGAGCCTGGGAATGGGCCTCGTGCCAGGCGTCCCAGATGTCGCTGCGGAGTCGGCCTCGCGGTGGCACGTCCATCCCCTGGTCCTTGGCCCACCGCCGCACCTCGGCCACCGGCGGTGTCGGCGCGGATTGTGAGGGCTCCGGTCGGTGGCGCGCGGGGACAACGGGCTGGGCGGGCGGCTGGAGCAGGGTCTCGGAGGTCGTGGCGGTGAAGCCGCGGCGTTCGAGGATGCGGCGCCGCTTGTGGTGCATGCGTTCCAGCCAGGGCACGTCCGCGTCGAGGTAGTCGTGCGCCTCGACGTGGGACTTCTTCGACTCGGTGTTGCGCATGATCCGGCCGACCTGCTGAATCACCCGTCCCTTGAAGGAGACCGGGCTGGTGAGGAACAGGGTGTCGAGCCTGGGGGCATCGAATCCCTCGCCAGCGAGCTTGTCGATGGCCAGCAGCACCAGCGGGGTAGTCGTCTCGTCGGCCAGGCGGGCACGGACGCGGGCCCGTTCGGCCGAGAGCATGCCGCCGTGCAGGAGCAGGGGTTCGATGCCGTGTGTGGCGAGGGCGGTGCCGAGTTGGTGGAGGTGTTCGACGCGGTTGGTCAGGGCCAGGCTGCATCGTCCGCGCCGGGCGGCGTCTGCGATGTCGGCAGCGATCTGGGTGTTGCGGTCGGAGTTCGCGGCGAGTTCGGTGTAGATCGCCTGGAATGAGGCTCCGTCGTTGCCTGGCTCGTCGGTGGTGAACGGGGTGGGGTGGACGATGAGGTGCTTCGCGAAAGCGCTGGTGTCGGCGATCTCGTGCCGGATGGGTCCGCACTGCATGGTGATCAGCGGATCCATCTGATCCGCCCGGTATGGGGTTGCCGACAGGCCGATCCAGCGTGGGGCGCGGGCCTTGCGGATCGCGGCTTCGGCGCCCTGTGCGCCCACGGCGTGGCACTCGTCGACGACCACCAGGCCGTAGCCGTTCAGCAGGCCGTCTGGGGCGTCGCGGTGGCTGAGCGTCTGGAGCATGATCAGGTCGACCACATGGCCGCGGCGGTCCTTGCCCGCTCCCAGGGAACCGACGCGGCCCTCGTCGAGTTCGAGGAATGTGGCCAAGCGGTCCTGCCACTGGGACAGCAGCTCGGAGCGGTTGACGATGATCGCGGTGGGCGTCTCGTGGTGGGCGATCAGCGCGCAGGCCATGACCGTCTTGCCCGAGCCCGGCGGCGCTACGAGCACCCCGCTGGTGTGGTCCCTTACCGCGTCGACCGCGCGGGCCTGCACGTCGGTCAGCTCGCCGGTGAAGCGGGCGTTGATCGGCTCGACGTCCGCGAGTTCGCTGGTGACCGTGAGCGTGCCGCCGGCGACGGCGATGAGCTGGGCCGCTTCATCGCGCAGGCCACGCGGCAGCTTGATCCAGTCCGGGTCGGTGGCGTCGAAGGAGCAGACTAGGCGCGGGGTATCCCAGGTGGAGTACCGCTGGCTCTGGCGGCGGTAGAACTCCGGGTTGTGGAACGACGCCGTGTGCTGGAGCGCGGCTACCAAGGCGGTCGGCAGGCCCTTGGTGGAGATCGCGAGCATCGCCGACAAGCGCGCCTCGACGACCTCGGGGGCTTTGCCCAGAGCGCGCCGCCGGGACTTGGGCGGCAGGACCGGCGCGGTCGCCGACGGGCCCGCCTTGACCTCGCCGAGCTTGTCAACGAGCGCCTCGACTTGGGTCGGGGAGAGCCGCTCGATCGTGGACAGGCGGGCGAACTGGTCGGGGTACGGCTCCCAGGTCTTCGGGGCGCAGAACACCGTGGTGCCCTTGAGTCGGGAGGCCCCCTGCAGCGGGAGCGCGATCAGGTTGCCGAACCGGGCGTTGCCCTTGGCGTTCGTCGGCAGTAGGTCCTGGGCGGGGAAGAGCCGGTCGTAGCTGGACAGTGTCATCTGTCCGCGGACGTCGATCGCCCGGCGAAGAAGCGCCATCCCCAGCGTGCGGGCGGTAACCGCGGCGACGGGGGCGGCGAAGAAGGTCCATACGTGGGCGCCGGCCCCGGAGCGGGAGACCTCGAGCAGGGCGGGGACACCGGCGTCGTGGCAGGCGGAGGCGTAGGCGGCCGCGTCGCCGCGCCAGTCGCTGCCGTCCTTGCCGTCGAAGTCGACGGCAAGGAGGCGGCAGGTGTCGTCTGCCAGCAGTGGGTACAGCCCCAGGTGGGTCTCCCGGGCGCCGGGCTCGGGGTGGGAGAGGTGGTTGTAGACGGCTCTGTCGGTCAGCGGCCAGAACACCCGCTCGGCATCGTTCTTGTTCTTGGCGAAGGGGTTGTCCTCTGCGGGGCTCCAGCCCGTCCGGCCCGTCTTCGCGCTCACCCACCGGGTGGCGTAGACATCCTCGCGGCCGGCGAACAGGGCCCGGAACAGCGCGATCTTTGCCTCCGCGCCGGAGGTCGCGTCCGCGTACGGCAGCCCGTGCCCGCCTTCCGTAATGACCGGTGCGGGAGGCTCGGGGACCGGGGGCAGCGCCCGCGGCGCGTCGGCTGCGGGAACTCCCGGGCGGCTGCGCAGGCGCAGGTTCTCGGCGCGCACCTCGGCGAGCTCCGCGCGTAGTGCGACGATCTCTTCGAGCGCCACATCGAGGCGGATGCGCAGTTCGGCCAGGTCGTTACAGTCGTGCCAGTCCTCCACCCCTCCATGATCCGGATTCGCGTCCGTGGAGAGGCCGTTTTCGCTTAGATTCCCACGGGGTGATCGAGCCGATGGCCTACCCGTCCGGCGCCGGTCCGCCGGCCGCCCAGGCTTGCGTGGCCCCGAGGTACCGGCAGGTGGCGATGCGCGGCCAGCCGGGACGCGGCGGCATCCGCGTCCCGGGTGCGGACTGCCGGTTCCAGGCGCGCGAACCGCGGGGCTTGTCTGTCCCCTTTCAGCCGCGTGGCCGGGGCCATTTCTCCCGCAGCCACGCCAGGTCGGTCTCGGCGCGGATGCGGGCCGCTTGCTCACGGGTGAACACCGCGTTCGTCTTGGTCAGGACCAGGGTGTAGGGGCGTCCCTGACGCCGGGTGGTGTGGGACACGGGCAGGCCGGCCAGATCGATACGACTGTGGATGTGGCGGCGCCGGTCCTTCGCGAGCGGCCAATCCATGACCCGACGGGTGCGGGAGGTGAGGAAGGCGTCGAGGTCGGGGCAGAGGCCGCAGCCGGACCGGCAGGTACCGGCCGGGGTGAGTGACCAGTCGTCCGCCGCGCGTACGGGGCGGGTAACGGCCGCGGTGAGCCGGGCCTCGCAGTGGTCGGCGAGCGTCTGGAAGGCGTGGGCCGCGGGTGCCCCGTCTCGTACGGTCGTCGGTCGGCGGGCCGCGGTGCGCAGGGCTGGGAGCAGGCATTCCAGGGCGGTGTCCGGCAGGCCGCGCAGCGCTGTGACGATCGTGCCAGCGGTTTTCGGGTCGCACGCCTGCAGGATGCGGGCCAAGGGAGCTCCCAGCCGTTCCATGCCCGCGCGGCACTCCGCCTCGCGGCCCACGTCGAGCCAGCCGGTGAGCTGCTGCTCGGCCGCTTGCCAGACGCCTTCGACCAGCGGTGCCGCCACCGCGTCTCCGTCACCGTCAGCGGTCCGCAGCGCGGCACAGAGGCCGGGCAGAGACTCGAGCCACGCTGCGCGATCCGCCCCGGTGTACGCGGCGACCGAGCCGAACCAGCTGCCGACGGCCCCGCGCGACCACGTCCGCCCGTACCGTGCGGCCGCTTCCGCAAGATCGGGGACGTGTCGCTCGCTCAGGGTCTCCACCCCGAAGGGCGCAAGGAGCATCGCGGCGGTGTCCGCTTCCTCCAGTCCCGCCGCGACGTGCAGGGCGGCAGTGAAGAGTGGAGCGGCCGCTTCGCCCGAACCGCGATGCTTCCAGATCGGGGCGAGCGACCGGGCGAGCGTACGCGCCAGCTCCAACTCCCCGGTGTCCAGGTGGCCCTGGAGTTCTCGCAGGGCTCCCTCGGAGCCGGCCTCGGCGCGTGCCGCGAACGAGCGTTGCCGGGGCCAGAGCACCACTGCGGCCCGCCGGTACCAGCGGTCCAGGGTGTTGCCGTAGTTGCCCATGTAGCCCTCGTACTCGGACTGGTAGGGCGTGAGGTCCTTGTTCTCGGTGGTGGCGCACACCTCGGCGTAAGAGACGGGCAGGGAGATCTGCTCACCGTCGGCGCCATCGGGGCGGGTCCACCAGTCGAGGGTGATCTCGTCGTCGATCAGGTCGCCCAGCTCGTAGTCGGAGAAGTCGCCACTGCGGCGGCGCTCGGCCCCGGGCTCCCCGTCGGGGTCGAGGAGGCACTCACCCTCGCACTCCTCGTCCTCGCAGCCGTCGAAGTGCTCAACATCGCCGTAGTAGTCAAAGCGGTCGTAGGGCGGTACGGCGTCCCAAGTCTCTTTCACCTCGGCCAATGCGAGGACCGCCTCGCAGCCTGCCTGCCCGGCGGCCTGGCGGAGCAGAGCGGCGCGAGTGGCGTCGGCACCCTTGAGGCGGTCCCAGTCCAGGCCACGCTGGGTGTACTCGTGGTCGAGGAGGTACACGAGGCGGTTCGGGGGCGCCGTTTTCTGGCGGCCGTAAGCGTAGCGCTCTTCGGCCGGCTCGGTGAAGTGTTCGGTCAGGCAGTGGGCCAGGTCGGCGGCCGGGCCGCCGTCGTCCTCGCCGGCCGGGCGGGTGCGTTCGGCGAGGAGGTTCATGGTGAGAGTGACGCGGTAGCCGGACTTGACGGGCTTGACCTCGTGCAGGCAGTCCGCGTAGAAGGCAGCGAAGGTCAGCTTCTCCCGGGACGCCTGGTGTACGACGCTCCGGCCGGCGTGCGAGACTACGAGTTCGCCGCCGGTGTGGTGCGAGGGCAGCGAGACCACCAGGGTGCCCACCATGGAGTCGTCCTTCTCGGAGTCCTGGTGCGGCAGGAAGAACTGGCCCTTGCCGTAGACGAGCAGCGCATGCGGTTCGGCCCGCAGGACGGTGGTGGGCGGCAGACCGAGCGCGGTACGGACGCCGTCGAGGACGCCGCTCAGGGTGCGGTCCCAGTCGGGGCCGCCCAGGGTGATCCGGTCCGGGGTGATCTCCCAAGTATCGCGCACGCTGGTGTCGGCCAGGGTCTGCTCACCGCGGCCGAAGCGGGCCTGCCGGGCCTGCGCGATCAGCTTCTTGGTGACCGGAGCGCGCAACGGCAGGGGCAGCACCCCGACGCCGTCGACCTCGATCCGCAGCGCGCGGGCGGACATCTCGCTGCGGGTACTGAAGTCCCCGCATCGCTCCGAGGCATCGAGCAGCTTCGCCAGTTGCTTGCGTGCTCCGTGTCCCATGGTGTTTCGTTCCCCTGGTCGGCAGCGTGCCGTACGGCCTGTCCCGGAAACCCTAGCGCTGCTGGAAGTCCCTATTCTCAGATGGCAGAACGGCCTTGACATTCGGGGCACCCGCGCAGGTTCAGGGAAGGCCCGGGACCGGTGGGGCGTTCAGCGGGGTGATCAAGGGGGCGGTTCTGTTCCCTGTGGAGATCGACCTCAGCCGGATCTTAGGCGGTACCCCATCCCGGTGCCTACGCGCGGGGATGTCGTGCGGCGAGCTCTCTGAGCGGCCGCGCCGACGAACAGCCCGGCTTGCGGCGGCGGGAATCCCGGATCGCCAAGGACGACTGACGGGCGCCAGCGCCACCAGTCGTGCGAGCCGCACCTCTGGCCGGCTGCTCACGTCATCGTCCGTCGCGCCGTTCCGGTCCGTCGGGGCTCCATCCCTTGAGGTATGGCTTCAGTTCCGCCGGCGTGGGCTCACGCGTGTGCGGCATTCCTGGAAGCCGGGTCAATGAGCACTGTGCATCGTGAAGTTGCTGGTCACGGGCCTGGTGTGCGTAGGGTTCGGGATGCTCGTGCTGGTGGCGGACGGATGACTTCGGCGAAGATCGTCGGTCAGCGGGCGACTTCCCGGTTCGTCAGCACCAGCAGGGCCCGCACGAGGAACGCGCCGCCGGGGGAGCGTGAGTGCAGGGCTTTTCGCAAGGCTCGTGCCTCATACCGGGGACATTTCACTGCAGGAAGGCTACGACGGGCGCGGGGAGAAGATCCCGCAGATCGGTGATCTGAACGTGGGCGGCATGGGTCGCGGTGAACTGGGCGACGGACATGCTCGGCGGGCCGAAGACCGTGGTGAAGGTCCGCAGTGCCCCTGGGGTGCGGTCCAGGGCCCAGGCCGCGGTTGAAGTGCTGGTGGTCAGGAAGCGGCGGGGCTCGGGGCCGATCACGAACAGCTCTGCCCGGCGGCCGGAGGTGTCGGCGGCGAGCATCACGAGGTCCTTGAAGGTCTGGCGCTTACGCATGGCGTCCGCGCCGCGCCAACGAGCGAGCTTGAACTCCGCGATGCGCTGGTCTGTCTCCACGTCGTACGGGCGGCTCGGGTCATTGCCGGCGCCGAGGGAGGGGCGGACGGTGATGTGCTCTCCTTCCCCGAGGATGTGGGGCAGTACGAGGAGGATGCCGCAGGCGTGGATCAAGTCGTTGATCCGGCCCAGGCTCTCGCGGACCGTGAGCGCTGAGGCAAGCAGCTCCGGAACGACGTGGCCGTCCTCCGCGACCCGCATGACATCTATCCCGTCGGCGCCCTTCAATCGGTGCTCCAGCGAGGCCAGGGTCTGAGTGAGCGGCTGGCGGCTCAGGAAGTCAGCGAGGACCCCCACGGCGGTGCTCAGCCGCTCTGCTTCTTCACGGTCCGGGTGTCCTGAGGAGGTGTCCATGACGGACAGTCTGGTGCTCCTCTCGCAGAAGCATGAGGCCTGCCCCGAGTCACAGTGCGCGGGGGTCCCGCTTGTTGCCTTGGACGCGGACCATGAGCACGGTTCATGAGCGGGGCGGCGGGGCCCAACGTGCCCGATGTGGGCAAGAACAGGGGAAGCCCTCGTTCTCCGTCAACCCCGCCATGATTACCTCCGCACGCGCCCAACGACTGCTTCGGGAGATCCCGCCCGATCGTGTACTCCTGGAAACCGACGGCCTTTCACCCGCCACCACGGCAGGCCGAGCCGCCCGTCCGACCTCCCCGCTCTCCTGCCACGGCTGGCCGCCTTGTGGTCCTTGGACAAGGACGGGGCCCGGCGCCGGCTGAACACCAATCAAGCGGTCTTCTTTCCGCCGCCAACCCCGCCCTGAAGGGGGCCGGGCCGACTCGTCGTTGATGCCGACGGCCGCGTCGACGGCTTGGTCGAACAAGTTCTCGCCGAGCTCGGGGTGGAGGGTGCCCGCGATGCCGGCGCTCCGGCCAGGAGCTCCAGGCGGTCCGCGGCGTCGTATCCATCGTCGCGGGCGGACGTAGCGGACGTGCGGGCCGCCGAAGGAGCCGCGGACGTGTGCGGCCGATGTCGGTGTCCACGGAAGAAGCGGCGGGTCTCGGCAGCGAGTTCGACCTGGTCGCGGCCCGCTCCTGGCACCCCTGCGGCATCCTCTGGGTCGTCACCGAGATCGACCGCGGAGCTGGAGCTGCCACCCGCCCTTGAACGCAACCCCATATATCGAGCATCCGTTCGCTCGAAGAACATTCATGCGTGACTGATAGTGCATTGTCAGTGACGTGCTGTATACCGATCGGCTGTGAGTACTACTCAGGAAGCCGCCAGATTCGCTGGCCATGCGCCCACTCAGTCCGCCGCACCGGAGTCGCCAGGCGACTGTCCATCGGCGGAGGGGACAGTGGAGTCACCAGACGTCGTGCTCGCCAGCGGAACGGGCCTGCGGAGCTCAGCGGACGACTACGTGACGGTGGAGTTGCTGTGTGCTGCCTTGGCGAGGATCCGGCTCGGTCGGCAGCAGGCGGATGCCGGGCACTTCGGGTCTGCTGAAGCACACAGTCCATTGCCTCGCGCCTGGCGTGACGCCCGGGGGCGGTTGTGGTGGAAGGCGCAGGTGCTGGGGTCGGACTGGCCTGGCAACGACCTTGAGCTGTTCGAGTGGTGCCGTCGCCCGCTGGGGTCCTGGCCCGTTCCGCTCTCCCTCGCCGACGGTGATCTCGAAGCCGTCCTGCTGGACCAGGATGAGCTGTCAGAGTTCGCCGAGCAGGCAGCCGATCTGGTCCGGCACGCAGACGTCGAGGCGGAGTTGGTTCAAAACCAGACCTTCGCGGCGCTGATGTCGTGCGCTCGGATGAACGGTGACGACGAGGAGGCTGTCCAGCGAATCTACTGCCGCCTGCGGCGCCTGCTGATCGATCGCCCCGTGCTGAGCGACCGCGACGTCCACGCATTGACTCGAGAGCTGCCGAAGGCGGACGCCGACAGCGACTCGTACCTCGCGAAGTTCGTGCGCACCGCGTACATCCTCCATCCGGTCGAGAGTCCGGGGAAGGTCCGGCTGAGTCGCTGTCGGGAGTGCCGCAACCCGGTCGACGACGGGACGAGCGGCTGCGGCACTCCAGGGTGCGACGGAAGGCCAGAGCGGTTCGAGGTGGCGTGTCTGGGCGGGTACTGGACCCAGCACAGGGCGACCCGTCAGTTCTTCCACGACCCTGGACTGCTCGAAGGGCGGCTGCTGGACCGGCTCGCCGAACTGCCGGCGGACCGGGTTCGGGCTGAGCCGTGGCCGTGTCTGGACGCCTGGGACGCGGCGTTGATCTTCGAACCGGTGAGCGCCGTCGGGGGGAGGGAATGCTGGGCGATCGACGCGAAGGACTGTGCGAGCCCCACCCTCCTCGCCAGGGGGTTCCGCAGCGATCCCCGTGTGCCGGCGCGTCGGCGCATCATCGTCGTCCCGATGCACCGCCTCCAGACACCTGGCTACCTCACGGATCTGGAACGCGAGCTCCAGGGCCGGGCCGCCGGAGTCGAAGTCCTCGATGAGAAGGCATTCCTGCGGCAAGTCCGCATCCGCGCGACCAAGGTGGGAGGCGCACGATGAGGGACACCCGTTCCTGGAGCACCTCGCTGGTGAAGGAGCTGGATGACGAGTGCGTCCGGCCGATGCTCGGCCCGCTCAAGCCGTGGGAGCTGTGTGCCCTCGAACTGGGGCTGTCGTTCCTGGCCGATCACATGCCGGGGCGGGGCATCGGCGCTCTGTGGCCCGTGCTCGCCGGGTACATGCGGTTGGACCCGGTGCTCGACCCGCAGATCCGGACTCTGCGTGAGCTGATGGGCCCGGTTGCCAAGACCGGGACGATGCGGGAGAAGCTCGACCACTACGTAAAGCTCCCCGCCCAGGTGCGCGGGTTCGAGCCAGGCGACATGGCGGGGCACAAGGCTGAACTGTCGACGGTGTTCAGCCGGCGCCCTTCCCCGTACGCCGCGGCACGCCATGACGTCTACCGGCAGAAGCTTCAGGAAGCCGCCCCCTACAAGGCGGGGAACGGCTATCGGCCGGCGCCGCCTGGTTCGACGTGCTCTTTCGAGCGAACTGACGGCAGCTGGGAAAAGATCCGTATCCCTGAGACGTTCGTCCCTGCGCCGGCCCCGCCCGAGCTGGCGGCGACGGCCTTCCGAACACGGGAGCCGATTCCTCTCACCATGGAGGATTTCAAGCGGGCTGCCGCCGAGATGGACGAGCTCCCGGTCGCTCACCCGGAGATCGAAAACCGGAACTTCGTCAAGCGGCTGAAGCAGATGGAGGCCCTGCTGGCCGACCATGCGGGAGGGCGCCTCCTGGAGCAGCCACAGGAGATGGTCATCGACGGTCTGTGGCACGTGGTGGGCCTGATGAACAGCGGAAAGTCCACACTGCTGGACATGATTGCCTACATCGTTGCCCAGCGCGGGGGCAAGGTGGGCTTCGTGCTCGCCTCGGGTAGCGACATGTACGCCAAGGTCACCTTCCTGCAGGCGCTCGGCATCAACACTGTCCCCATCTTCGGACGGACCCGGGAGGGAGTCCACAAGGACCGCTACTGGCGCTCCCTCCTCCACGACGGCGCTACCACCTTTCCCACCGGGGCCGATGCTGGAGCAGCGTTCGCCGACGACCAGTGCTACGTGGAGGAGCTGCGCCTGACCAGCAGGAGCGACCGGGCTCCGCTCCCGAGGGAGGAGCGGCCGTGCAGGGGCAAGCTCTTCGTGGACGGCCAGCGCGGGCGCCGGGACTGCCCGATCCTTTCGCGATGCCCTGCCCACGCAGCGGCTCGCCATGTGGCCGATGCCCAGGTGTGGGTGACCACGGCTGCCGGCCTGACTTCCACGATGATGCCGCAGTCCCAGATCGAGGTCCGCGTCGCCGAAGCGGCCCAGCATCACCTGGCCGTTCTCCTGCTGGACGAGGCCGACACCGTGCAGCAGCAGTTCGACGACCGATTCCTGCTGCACGAGATTCTCTCCCAACCCGGCCGGGGCTGGAGCCATCGCGTGGGGGATCGGATCGGACAGCACTTGGAGCACTCGTGGTTCCTCGTCCTGCGGGACCCCGAGGTGACGGCGGGCGAAAAGCACTTCCGGCGCCACGACCAGGCGCTGACGGAGCTCTACCGGCTGATGATCGACCCGGGAGCCGACCACCTGCGCGCGATCATCGCCGAGGGACCGTTCACCGGATACAGCCTCCTGCGGCGCCTGTCCCGAAGCCTCCATGGCCTCGGCGAGCGCAACGACTTCGCCCGCAAGGCGGAACTGGAGGAAGCCGCCGACCGGTACTTCGAAGAGAACTTCGAGCCGCTGGTCACCGCCCCCTTCCAGGTGCCCGCAGAGAACTGGGCCGAGCTGATCGAGGCCATGACAGCGGCCCACGACACTCCCCTGTCGGCGCAGGAGGCCGCCGAGGCGTGGATCGCGGCCCATCTGCCGGTACTCGACGGCATCACGGCCCGGGGCACGGCGGCGGAACTCGCGCAGCTGCTGCAGGGCGGCTTGTGGGCCGCGCGCATCACCACATCGTTCTTCGAGGTCGCCCAGCGTCTGCCGGCCATCAGCCCGTCGCAGATCGGTGACGGCGACGACTTCTGGAGCCGCCAGCCGCCCCGCGACCTGATGTCCTTCGTGCCCGAACAGGCCGCGGGCAATCTGATGGCACTGCAGTGGCAGCCCAACCCCGCCGGCGACAGCGGGTCCTTCAGCATCCTGTGGTTGCGTGGTGTGGGCCGGTGGCTGCTGTATCACCTCCATGACCTCCTGGAGGCCGAAGGGATCCAGGGGCCTAACGTCGTTCTGGCCTCCGCCACCAGCTGGATGCCCGCCTCGCCCCGCTTCCACCTCGACGTCACCCCGAACCTGGTCCTGCGCGAACCCGAGAAGGCCAGGGCGGCGCTGCTGGAAAGCAAGATGTTCTTCCGTCCGCCGCGCTACCGCGACGGCCGCCCGGTCTTCACCTCGGGCACCGGAGGTAACCCGACCCTCCACGCGCACGCCCTGTGCGCGTCCGCCGAGTGGATCTGCAATCCCGCCCCCGGTGCGCGGGAGTCGCTGCTCCAGCAGGCCCGTCAGCGTCTTGCCTCCGACCGTCAGCAGGTCCTGTTCACCGTGCAGAGCACGCGGGACGCTCAAACCGTCGCCGACTACATCAACCAGAAGACCCCGTACACGGCCCTCCATGTCATCCGCGACGACGATCCGCCCACCCGCCACAGCATCCCCCGGCGGCGTCTTGCCACCTTCGCCGCCTCCGGTGCCGACATCCTCGTGGCAGCCGAAGGCGCTGTTCAACGCGGCCACAACATCCTCAACGCCCGCCGCGTCGCGGCCCTCGGCGCCGTGTTCTACCTGGCCCGGATCCATCCGCCCGCCGACGACGCGACCTTCCCGCTCTCGCTCCTCAGCCGCGAGGCGATGCGCCGTCTTCGAAATCCTGCCGACGTCACTCTTGACCACGCCGATCCGGTTGACCTCGCGCGCAAGCTCCGCGGCAGCGAGCGTCGCCGCTGGCAGCGACGGGTGGGCGAGCCCGTCCTGTTCACCCGGCTCACCGACCCCATCGAGCACGCCGCGTTCGTCGGCAACTTTCTCGTTCCCCTCCACCAGACCCTCGGCCGTGGCATCCGCGGCAACGAGCCCGTGCTGGTCTACCTCTGCGACGCGGCCTTCGCCCCCCGCACCGCGAACCTCGACGAAACCGCCCCGGACACCGCCCGTACCAGCGTGATCGTCGCCGCGCAGCAGCTCCTGCACGGTTGGCTCACCGACCCCGGCCCTGCAGCCACGGCCTCCGAGCGGCTCGAGCACGAACTCGCCAAGGCCTGTTGGGGCCTGGCTTCCCATCTTCTCGACAACATCGACTGGGGTCACCGCTGATGCCCGCCTACCGCAGCACCCAAGCCACCGTCCTCACCTTCACATCGGAAGCCACCTGGCCCGTCACCGGCTATCGAACGACCTGCCCGCCGGGGATGCTCGCCCTCCTGGAGAGGGCGTGGGATACCCGGCCCGGCCGTCGCCCCCGCGGCGGGCCCGACTACCTGCCCACCCGCTCGCTGAGGGACCTGCTCACCCTCATCGACCCCGACATCACCTCCGTACAGACGAATCCCCGCGATCCCGCATGGCTCCGGGCCCGGACCGAGGTCGACCCGGACCTCCTTCTGATCGCTCTGTCGGCATGGGCCTCGGCCCGCGTGGCACCCCACATGCCCGACACCGACTGGTACAGCCAACTCGAAGGCGCCGGCCAACTGGAGTGGATCCCCGAGGAACTCGACCTCGCCCGCCACGACCTTCATGCCAACGGCACCGCCAACCCCCCCGAGCCACGTCTTCAACCTCCTGCCCAGCCTCGTCGCCGAGCACCTCACCAGCAACGGGCTCCAACTTCTAGGACACCACCGCGACCTGCGGCTCGGTCCCACGCGCGCAGACGGCCGCCGTACCCTGCACCTCGGCGCACCCGAGACCCTCACCGACACAGACGGCTCGGCCGGAGCCAGTGTGGACGTCCTGACCTTCCACCTCGAGACAGTGCCCGGCGTCCCCGAAGTCCACCTCCACGTAGACCTGAACATGACACGCCTCGCGACGCGCCCAGTCGAGTACATCCCCCGCCGCGGATTCAGCGACCCGACCGCCAGCGTCCTCCTGTCCGCCAAGGAAGGATTCGTCCACCGCCGCGAGCGGCCCATGCTCCTGCAGAGCGGAGTCACCATCCAGCGGCGCGGGGAGAGCAGCACCTGGACCTGGGAGCCGGGCGTCGCCGAGATCCTCGCTCGCCTCACCCACCACCAGCCACCCAGCCTCGACCAACTGCGCACCGCGCCCGGCGACGCGGCAGCCCAGCCCTTCGCCGCCCACCTCGTCCACAGCACCGGCATGACCTACCGCTGCCCCGACAAGGACGGCGCCCCGCCGGTGCGCTCGGTCCACGACCACCCCGTCGGCCACGGTTACCAGCCCCGCGACCACATGGAGGTCCTCACCCGGGTCGCCCACCAGCTGGAGGAGAAGGGGCTGGCTCCGCTCGCGCCCACGCCCAAGGCCCGGACCCGCGCCAAGGCGCTCCTGCCTCTGGAGCTGCCCGACGCCCCTACCTACGAAATCGAGGTATGGGTGTCCTCCGACCGGACCTGGCAGGGCCTGCAAGTCGCTGCCGCCGCGAAGCTCGGCCTGGCCCCCGGCCGATCCACAGCGACTTCCGCCGGCTTCACGGGGCCGATCAACGTCACGCTCCACCGCTGCGACCCCCGGGACCTGACCGCCGGCCTTCCCCGTTCCACCAACCCCGACAAGGCCGTGCGACGCGCCGAGTACGAAAGGAGCGAGACCGAGCGCGCCACGAGGATCGCCGAAGCCTTCCCCCGCCTCGCCGAACCCATCGCCTGCATCGTGGAGATGGAAGGAGCCGCCTACTTCTCACGAACGCGCCAAGGCGATCCAAAGAAGCTCTTCAAGAAGACCCTCCCGGCTCTCCGCCGGAACGTCCAGTGCCTTCGCCCGATCGCCCCGGCCAACCCCAATCCCGGCAAAGCCGCCCTCACCAAGCGCTTCGCCGACACCGATTTCGCCACGAGCGACATCGAACGCGCCGCCGCCGCCCTCAACGACGCGCTCCGCCAGGCCGGCCACCTACCCAAGATCGCCGTACCCCAGGGCATCGACGGCGCCTTCGAACTGATCACGGTCTGGCTCGTCCCGGCGGGCGAACGGATGATCGTGCCCATCCTCATCCGGCAGCACACCCACGAAGAGCCCACCGCACAGCTCATGCCCACGCCCGGCAGCCCGACCGAGCACCCCATGCCGCTGACCGCACTTCCCGAGGCGCTGACCGCCGGCCGCGGACGCGTAGCCACCCGCACCTCACGCGCGGCCCTCGCCGAGTTCATCACCGGCGCCCTGGCCCTCGACTCCACAGCCGACCGGCTCCTGCTCGTACGCCGCGCGCGGACGAGCGATCGGGAGATCTGGCCGTGGCTGCAGGACAGCCGGATCGCCTTCGCCCAGCTGGTCCTGCCAGGGGTCGGCATGACCGACCCCGCTGTGACTCCGGCGATCCGAAAGCCCGGCGACCAGCCCGGCCTGCGAATCATCCGGCTCCGGGAACGAAGCGACCGCGACGCGGTCCCCCGGTCCTTCGGAGTCACCGAGGAGCTGGTCAGGACCGGCGAGGAATCGGAAGAGCTGGTTCCTGTGACGAGGTACGGGCGGTTCTCCGGGGTCGTCCAGGTCGGAGAACGCGCGTTCTGGGGCATCAACCCCCGCTCGGCCCAGAACCAGACCGCGCTCGGCGTCACCAAGCTCGACCCGGCCGAACCGGGCAACCGAACCAAGACCTGCTCCAACCCGACTTCCCTGGAGATCGTGCCCGCGTTCCTCCAAGACGGAGACAACCCCGCCGACTGGGCAATGTATGTCCACGCCCAGCGACGTCTCCACGCCCACACGACGATCGCCACCACCTGGCCAGCCATCGCCCACCTCGCCGAACTGATGGAGGAGTACATCCTGTAATCAGCGCGGCGCACATGACGGCGCTCGGGCAGCTCCCACACGGCCGGGCTGAGAGGGTGTCAGCCCGGCTGGAGCCCCTGTAGGACCTGCTCCGCCAGTCTCCGTGCGGGAACCCGACGCGGGTCCGCGGGATCGGCGTAGGGGCCGAGGGTTCACGGTGACGAACAACGTCATCAGCTTGCCGATCTTCTCGCGCGCCGCCATTCGGCCCGTTCCCGTCCAAATCGTTCGGGACGGCCACGCACGGTGCGCTCGATCCGCGCTCTCATCCTGTGTCTGGCGAGGGAGAATCCCGGGTGGGGGTATCGGCGCATCCACGGTGAGCTGCTCGTCCTGGGCGTGCAGGTGGCCGCCTCCACCGTGTGGGAGATCTTGAAGGATGGCGGGATCGACCCGGCACCCGAACGCGGCGTAACGACCTGGGCCGGCTTCCTGCGCTCCCAGGCCGATGCCCTGCTGGCCTGCGACTTCTTCGAGACCATCACTCTGTCCGGGACGCGGCTGTACGTGTTCGCGGTGATCGGGCACGTCGGCCGACGCATCCGCGTCCTGGGCGCGACGGCGCACCCGACCGCCTCCTGGGCGGCGCAGGCGCCCGACCACTGCACGCTCTGCCCCCACCGATCACCGCTTCGGAGCAGCTCACCCACCTCGACATACGCCGACGTGACCGCCTCGGCGGCATCCACGAGTACCGACATGCAGCCTGACCTGCACGGACGAGATCCTCGGCAGGGACAGGGAGCAGTTCACCGAACGCGACCGCACCGGGCAGCGGGCACGGAGCGCGAACTGCGTAAGGATCAGGCGGCCTTGAGGCGCGCCGCGATCGTCAGTGCGCGCTGCGCCCGGCCAGCGGTCATAACCCAGTCCAGGTCGCCCGCCGTCGTGGGCGGGGGCCAAGAAAGTCACGAGGGTTGGCGTACGCCTGACCGTGGTTCCGGGGACGAGGTAACGGGCGCTCTGCCGCCTCATAGCTGGTCGAGAGACGCGACCCCGGCTGCCATGGCCTTCTGGGCACCGGAGGCCAGGCTACCTGGGGCGCCGATGCGGCCCAGGGCGTCCCACTGCTCGGGGGTGACCAGAACATCGATCTTGGCCCGGCCGTAGGTAGCACCGGTAAGGTCGTCCAGCGCGGCGACGGCCGTGGAAGCCGACGGGTTCGCGGATTCCTGAGGCCCTGTCGCGCCGAACTCGGAGGTGTCGGAGCTCTTCAGGGCGAAGAGACCAACGGGTTCCCGTTTTCACGATGGAGACATACCAGCTGATCCACTCGTTGCCAGACGGGCTTCGCGCAACGGGAAAAGTCCGATGCATCAGGCGATTGGGCGACCTAGCATCGCGGGCATGGCAACACCCCTTCCGCTGATGGTCTATCTCGACCTGAACCACTGGTATGCCCTCGGAGACGCACTCGCGGGCAACCCGCAGAACCCCGACCACGTCATGGCTCTGAAGCAGTTCCAGGGCCATGTCGAGCGGGGAGAGGTCATATTTCCCCTCTCGACCGTGCACTACATGGAGTTGACCGAGAATCCCCGCGACGCTCACCGCGAGCGGGCGGCGGACGCGATGGCCTTGTTGTCCAGGTTCGTGACCATGGCACCCGGGTCTAAGATCGTCGATGAGGAACTGGCGCTGGAGCTCAACCGCCAGCTCGGCCGCCCCGCCTTCCCCAAGAAGGTGACGAAATTCGGTATCGGCGTGGGGTTCGCGTTCGGCGAGGCCAAGCGGATGGTGCTGAACGGAATCACGGAGGAGAACCGCCAAGAGCTGGAGACCCGCCTGGGGATGTCAGTGTCGGAGTTCGAGGCCTCGGCGAACGCGACCACCGAGTACTGGGTCCTGAGGGGGCCACCCGGGACTCTTCGGTCCGCGATCCCGGATTATGACCCCTATGCGGCCCGGCGCGTCGCGGACGATCAGCTCGCCAGTTTCAGCGTCATGATCAACACACTGCGCACCGTCCCGGAAATCGCTAAGCGATCGATGGACGCCATTGTCGCCCGCCAGCTCAGCTTCGACATCATCGACAACTACACCCGCGCGCTCATGAGCGCCGGCTTCGTGAAGCAGGGTCCGTTTCACAGCCGGGACGATCTCACGAGTTTCCTGATGGCGCTTCCGTCCCGCAAGGTCGTCACGATGATGCACTTCCACTATCTCAAGGACGTGCACCGGAACTGGACGATCAACGATCTGCGCGACATAGCCGCGCTGTCGATCGCGATTCCGTACTGCGACGTGGTCGTCACGGATAAGAAGGCGTGGGACACCGCGGTCAACCGTTCCCATCTCGACAAGGAGTTCAACACTCCGATCTTCAGCAGCCTCACCGACCTCGCGAAGCACCTGACAGTCTGATCGTCCTGTGTTCTCCGGCGGCATGCCGCCGGAGACCAGCGCTGGTCAGGCCTGTGTTGGGTCCTGTTTAAAGCGGTGCGGATGATGAGCCGCTTGGAGATACTTCATTGCGGTTGCATCGCCGAAGCCCCGCGCAAGACACCGATGAGATGCGTCAATGCACCAGCCGGGACACGCATCGGCCTCCACCAAGACCCTTGACGGCCTCAGTGCGTTGTGGCAAACCGGATCTCGTTCGAAGCCCGCGGGGCGGGTGACCATTCGGACAGAGATGCCGATGCGGTCGTGGGCATAGAGAAACGGGCCCCCTGGTAGTGACGTGGTTGTTGAGGCCGGTCAGGAGCAAGGAGACCCGTTGTCGGACGAGTTGACCACTTCTGCTGTGCCTGCGTCCACCGCGGTCACCCTTGGGTGTGACTGCTACGTGCACAGGTTCGGTTCGATCGCTGCGGGGCGGCGGGCAGGCTGCTATCCGAGTGACATGACGGATGCGGAGTGGGCCGAGGTCCGCTCCGTGATGCCGGTGCCGGCCTGGCTCCTGAAGCGTGGCGGACGCCCGGAGGCGTTCTGCCATCGCGAGATGCTCGACGCGGTGCGCTACCTCGTCGACAACGGTGTGAAGTGGACGGCCCTGCCGGTCGACTTCCCGTACTGGCGGGCGGTCTACGACTTCTTCCGCCGCTGGCGGGCCTGCGATTACGCGCGTGAACTCTACGAACGCCTGCGCCGCACGACGCGGGAACGCTCAGGGCCCAACGCCGAGCCCAGCGGGGGAATCATCGACAGCCAGTCGGTGGACGCCTCCGAAACCGTAGGTGACAGTCGCGGATACGACGGCGGCAAGTCACGCGACGGCCGCAAACGTCACATCCTGACCGATACCGAGGGCCTGCTCCTGGAGGTGACCGTGACCACGGCCGATGTGCACGACTCCAAGGCCGCCCCGGCGCTGCTGGAGGCATTCATGGAACAGCCGGGCCGGCTGCTGAAACTGGTGTGGGTCGACAGCGCCTACCAGGGTTCGGCGCTGTCGAAGGCGTTCGCCCGACATGGTGTCCGCATCGAGGTCGTGCGGCGCTGTGACGGGCAACGCGGATTCGTCGTACTGGCCCGCAGGTGGGTGGTGGAGCGCACGCTGAGCTGGCTCTCCCGCTCACGCCGCCTCAACCGCGACCACGAACGCCGCCCCGACCACCATGCCCAGATGGTGTGGTGGGCGGCCACCATCAGGCTGTCCCGGCGCCTGGCCGCAGACGCTCCGCGCCGGCCGGAGAAGCGTCCCGAGCGACTGCTTCCGGCGTCGGCATGAATCGTCCGTCCTCCGCCCGCACCAGCCAGCCCCGCTTCTCCAGCACATAGGCACGGTGACGGATCTTCTCCACCTCGTTCTTGATCTCCGCTTCCCGGCCCACCGCACGTGCCAGCTCCACCCCGTTCACCGGCTCCGAAGCGGCCACCACCGCAGCGAACACCTCCCGGTATACACCGCTGAGCACCTCCTCACCCATGCCCGGCAGCCACACCGGCGGCCGCCCGCCATGCACCGGGCCTGAACCGTTCGACCCCCCAGCGGCAGCCACCTCACCACCAGACGGCACAGAAACCGGCGTAGTCACCGCGCTCTCCTCGGCCAGCACCGACACGAGTTCTTCCCGCCCCACCCGGGCCCGCTCGACCCGCTCCCGCGCGGCATCCACCTCCACCTGAGCCTGCTCCAGGACCTCCGTCCAGGACTCCAGCTCCTGCCTCGCCCGCACCTCACGCCGTTCCATCAACCCCAGCACCGACGGCATCACAACCTCCTCGATCAACAACAAGCCGCCCGCTGCCTGCCCCTACCCCTCCACGACCATGCCCCGCACACGAAGAAACCCCTGCTCATCGAACAAGGACTCCCTTTGCCACAACGCACTCACACGAGTACGCCCAGTCCCCGACGCGGAACAGCGGCGCGGGAGCGGTCAGCCGGTTCGCCATCAGTACCTCGATCACCTGGCCGTGCGTCAGGTCCGCCCGCGAATGCGGTGGCCGCAGCCCGTCGACGATCCCCGCGACGTCCAGCCGACGCAGAAACTCGGCAGCGACAGGCAGAGCGCCCAGGCGCTTGGTCACCACGGACTCCATCACGACCTCCACGCGAGGGCGTTCCGTCCGCCCGGACGACACTCCGGGCCGTCTACGAGACGGTCCTCAAACCAAGCGGTTGGCTGCGGCGACTGCGGGTCGGGCAAGGGCGGCAGAGCTCGACCTGATTCCTCGGCGACGGCAGCCAACCCCAAAGCCCCTGCTCCCGCTCTCCCGACTCAGGGCGGCGTCAACCTGAAAGACCGACAGCGAACTTCCGGGCTTCCTGCCCCTCAGGAGCGGACAGGCCGTTCTCAGACCTCCCGGGGATCTTGCTGGTCGAGCGCGGCCAGCACGCGAGCCGGATCGTCGATCAGATCGAACAGCCCGCTGGTCCGTCGCGCCCACTGCTCTGGATCCTCTCCCTCCGCGAACGCCGCAGCCGACGCGAACTGGTCCTGGAGGTTGACCGGCAGTCTGCCAGCCAGGAACGCACCGAGCTCTCGGCCCAGGACGGCTCGCGACGAAGACGGCCGCATGAAGCGGGCCAGCTTGCCGGTCGCCGGGACGACGGTGCCGCTCACGCCCTCGAGAGCCGCGACGGCATCGCGCACCCAGCCGCCATCCCAGGCGTCGGGGAGCGGAACAGAGATCCGCTGAACGCTGGCGATCGCGTCCCTCCCCAGCGCGAGCGAGAGCCCTCCCGGATCCTCGTGGAAGTTCAGGTAGCGGGCGACGTCGACGCCCGGCGGGCAGACCTCGTCGAGCACGACGTCGCCGACGAAGTTGCTGGGGTCGACGAGCCACCCCTCCCGCACCACGACGGATGGCTTCAGACGGACCCGATACAGATAGAACTGGCTGCGCTGGTCCGCCTGGTCGCGGATCCGACGCAGCATGTTGTGGACAGCGGCCTCGTACGTACCGACGTGGAGGGCCTTCGCCCGCTGGCGCGCGGCCCACGCGGAAACCCGCTGCTCTCCGCCCATCCTCCTGCGGGTCTCGGGAGTCAAGACGGCTGCCGGGTCGAAGTGCCGCGTCGGCCAGTCCGGCTGCGTGCTCGTGTGGTACCAGGAGAACTGCGCGACCCTCTCGTCGTCGAGCGCCGGGTCGCCGGAGTCGAGCGTCACCCGAGGCGAGTTCTCGTGCCCGCAAGCCGTGCCGCAGCCGGGGCAGGTCTCCTTCACCTGCTCCCACCGATTGATCCAGTCCAGATCGACGACGAAGCGACGGCCGCAGCCGCCGCACAGCATCTGCCGGTCGCGCGAGAAGTCGATTTGCCGTTCCACGGCACCATTCTCTGGGAGCGTCCGACGGAGAACCAGCCTCAGCCGAGGTCTCGAAGCTGCCGGAACTCCGCTTCCGCGGTATCTGCTTCGTCGCGGAGCAGGCAGACGATCTGCTCCGCGGACCTGCTGGGATCCTCGGAGCGCAGCTCAGCAGCGCAGCGAACGCCGTACCACTTGCCCGCGAAGGCCATCTCGGCGTTGAGCAGGGACTCGAGCATGGCAGCGAGAGAACTGCTCATGCTTCAATCCAACGGGCGGATGCGCCTGATGCGACGAGACCCCGGCAGATTCGGCTGGGTCTCGTCGCGCTCCGAGGATCCGTTCCCTACAAGACGTTCGCCGTCTTTACGCTCGTGTTGCTGACCGGCACGTCGATCCGGTCCCGAGCGACGACGACCCCGTCCTTGACGACGTAGCACTCGACGACGTGCTCGCCCTTGAAGTCCGAGTGCTCGATGCGGACCCCCGCGCTTGCTCGAGTCGACGATCTGGCCGCGGATCTTGTCCCGCCGCTCGGCTTCCGGACCACGATTGAGCACCTTCCACTTCAGCGTGTAGGGCTCCCCGACCGAGCAACTGGTGACCACGAACCTCAAACTCTTGTCGGCCTTGAGCAGGATCCCGCCGCGACGCATCGTGCGGAGCCAGGTCGGACGCCATCCGGCCTGCGTGACCTCGCAGTCGATGGACACGGTCTCGGACACGTCGACCGGGAACTCGTCCTCGATGAACTCCTCGGTGTCCTTGAACGACCGGGACGACTCGCTCGGGCTCTTCGCCAACGGCACCGACGTGCCGAAGACCTCGCGCCACTTCTTGTTGGCGGACGTCTTGCCTTCGTCCGCGATCGCCTCGAGGCATCGGTTGTACGCCTTCTTCGCCTTCGGCTGGAACTTCGCCTTGACGTGGACCCGCTGCCGGCTGCCCAGCGCCAGGTAGTACTCCTGCTCTGGCTGATCTTTGAAGAATGCGAAGAAGTCGCGGGCCATGAGGTCGAACGAGCCCGCGCCCGCTGCGTCGTAGTCGTCGGTCTGGTCGAAGAAGTTGTAGACGAGGGTGTCGATGAGCAGGCCGCCCATATTTACGCCGTTCGCGTTCTTCCATGCCCGTGCCATCCGGGCGAGGTGGCGCATGTTCGTCGAGGTACGGTCTTTGCACTCCCTGGTCACGGCGATCTCCTCGCGCGGCTTGGTGACCTTCCAGCCCTCAGCCTTCGTGTCCGGGTGGTCGAAGCTGCCATCGGCGTTCTCAAATGCCGGCTGGACCTCGAACTTGAAGGCGTTGGACGTGAACCGCACTCGGACGACACACTGGTCGACGCGGATCTCCGTGTTCTTGTACCGCGCCTTGAGGTCGTCGCGAACCCTCTCGAGAACCCTCCGCGGGCCGGTGTCCCCGTCGTAGCTCGCCCGGATCCCGGGCGGGAGGATGAAGATCATGTCGAGGTCGGACACGCCCTTGATCGCGGTGTGCCGACCGAACGATCCGACCATCAGCTTGTATTCGGTGCAGCCGTCCTTGTCGCGGAAGTCCTTGTTGAGCGCCTTCGTGATCTCGTCCCGCCGCGAGGCGACCGTCGTGGCCGTCTCTCCGACCTTGAGGTTCTGGAGCAGCGTTTCGAAGATCTCTGAGGTCTTCATCGTCATGCCTCGCCTTCGCCGAGCCGAAGCGCCTCCGGGAGGAAGAGGTCGATCTCGCGCGAGGTGAACGTCATCTCCTCGTTGTTCTGCAGCCCGCCCTGGGCACGCGCGAACGCCCTGCTGCTCGTCCTGGGCGCGTCGGCGTACGCGTCGCGCGCGGCCTGCTGCAGCTCGTCCCGCCGCTCTCGGCCCTCCGCGTTGGAGACGGTGCCGGACATCAGGTCGGCGATGAGGGAGATGTACGACTCCCGGACGTCCCACAGCCGAGAGGCGATGCCGCGGTGGGCCTCAGACTCCTCCTCGAACTTGAAGGTCTTCGCCCCAAGGCTCATCCAACTGACCAGGAGCGCAATAGAAGAGGTCGCGAGGCTCGTCAGCACTGCGTTGCCGAGCAGGCCGACCACCGCGGCAAGGAAGGTGCCCGAACCGATCGCAGTGAGGGCAATAAGGACGCCCTGCTGCCACCGGTGCTTGGTGAAGCAGATGTCCGCCTGCTTCTCATGGCTCTTGTGGCTGTAGACCACGCGCCCGAAGGCCTCTCGCATCTGCGCCAGAAGGTACGGGTCCCGGTCGGGCACCGCTTCGCTCTCGGGTGTCAATTCGTTCCTACTCGGTCGAGGGCTCCTGGACATGCGCCTGAAAGTCAGTTGCACATCTTCTGAGTATGGCGGCGACCACTGACACTCCGACCGACTCGAGCTACCTCCCGTTCAGGCCGCGCTCGATCCGACCCGCCCTGCGGCCCTCTCCTGCTTCGCGCAGGTAGCGAAGAGCGGTGGACACGATGCCGCGGAGCCGCTCGCCCTCCTCCTCCGCGGCGGCCCCGCGAGGCTCCCGACTCCAGGCCCGGCGAGAGCGAGGCTCGTTGCCCATTCGCGCAGGAGGTTGTGGCGATGGCGTCCTCCCGGCTCGAAGGCCTCGGCCTTCAGCTCCTCCTCGCCGCACAGGCCGAGCTTCCGCGCTTGGCACCGGCTTCGTCAGTCATGGGTGGGCATGGCAGCGCTGCTGCGGGCAGACGAAGACCAGTCGTCCTGAGCGAAACCGACGCGTTCGGCTGACGAGTCGAGAGCGGCTCGTACTTGAGGAAGGAGGCAACTGTTGGGTTCATCAGCTGCAGCAGGCGACACAGCCGAGAACAGCAGCGATGTACCACGGTCAGTTCGACACTTGGCACGCACGACCGTGAGCGTAGAGCCCGCCGACAACCAGAGCGCCTCGCGAACACGATGACCGCGCCACCCGGCCTCTCCGGTCGTACTCGAGGACCTCCGGAAGGCGGGAGCCGCCAAGGCCGACGGCGCGCCTCCTCTGCCACAGTCGCAAGTCGACCGGATCGTCACCATCCTGCGCCGGGCAGGCTCTCAGGCCAGTGCACCTCGTGGACACGGAGCGCCACACCGGACGGCTGCGGGCCGTGGGAGCGGTACTCGGCACCGGCGGCACGGGGTGCGGTCACCCTCCTCTCGCGTTCGCGCTCCCAGTCCCCGGTCGCGGCAGCCACACAGCGATCATCCCTATCGGATGCGCGCTCACCGACGATGTGCGACGCTGCGAAGCGCGCCTACTTCGTCTCGTTCGGGTGGCTCGTGTGCACCTGCTCCAGGAAGACCGTGCGCTCGTGGACGTAGAACCAGATGCGCGCGGTGCCCTTCGCAGTCGGTTTGTGCTGCCACCGCTCATGGGTCGCGCCGCCACGCTCGATGACGCCGAGCTCACCCTTGAGCCGATAGTTCGTCGGCGTCGTGGACAGTGGCGTCCGCGTGAGGAAGTCCCAGGTCTCCGTCATGGGGTTGCGGATCGTCGCGACGAGGTCGCGCCAACCCTTCTGCGCGTCGGCTGTGGCGAAGCGGATCTCGTACTCGATCTTCTTCGGAGGGCGAGGAACCAGCTCGCCCTTCCTGGCGGCCGCCACGGCTACGGACGCTCCACGGTCTCATCGTCGTCGAACCACTCCAGACCGGCGCTGCCGCTGCTGAGCCCGGCCGCGACGGCCGTGGCCGTCTCCTTCCAGGAGGTCAGCTCTGCGATCGCGAGGTGCGGCTGGTCGGTGGCGAACGACGCGCGCGCCGCATCGACGAGGTCCTGCGCGCAGGACTCCCGGTCGGCCGACGACAGCGCGAGCATCCAAGGGAAGGCCTTGGACATCCGCTCGGCGAGCGAGCCGCGGTCGTCGAGGGTGACGGTGATGAGCTGCGCGGCAAAGTTCAGCAAGCGGGCACGGCCCTCGGCCTCGCGCTGCGACATCAGGACCAGAGCCTCGCCGTCGCGCCGGGTCACCGTCACGGGGTGGTCCTCGGCCTCGGCGAAGACCTCGGCGGAGTGCTTGCTCAGGTCCGAGGAGCGCCGAGTCGCCACGGGGAGGTCTGCTGCGATGGTCATGGATCCATAGTATTCGGAACGTATTCGGAAGTCTAGTGGAGGCCGCAGAGTGCGTGCGCCAGACTCGACCTCCGGACGCGGTCCGAAGCCAGATCTCAGCCTTCCTTGATGCTTGAGTCAGACCCGAACTCACAGCCGGTCGATCGTCGAGACGGGGCGCGCACTTACAGAGCTGCTTACCTTGCGCCTGCCGAAAACTCATCCGTCCTGGTGGGGGCTGGTATACGGGTGGTGTCGAGCGGGGGGCGTACCCCCACAGGACCGCCCACCTGGCCGCCACACCCGCAGACGCTGTCGGCGGTGGCCTGCCGCGGACAGCCGCACTAGCATCAGGTGGCCGGGCGACGACGCCCGGTCCTATGCGTCCGCGGGGTGGGGGAACGTGCAGCGCTCAGTGGTTTTCGTCCATGGCACCGCAGTGCGCGAGGAGTCGTACAACAAGACGTTCGCCACGGTGCGTTCAGAGTTAGCGGGGCTGCAACCCGGGGCCGAAGTGCGGGGCTGCTTCTGGGGTCGCGAGGCTGGCGCGGGGCTGGCGCTTGAGGGCGCGAGCATCCCCGGCTACACCGACTCCGGCGGCGGGCGCAAAGAGGACGAGGACGTGGCCGTCTGGGGCGTGCTCTACCAAGACCCGGGCTACGAACTGCGTCTACTGGGCCTTCGTCCCGCCGTCGCCTCGGGAATGGGGCGTGGACAGAGCCCAGCGCAGAAGCTGCTCGACGAACTCTCCGGCTACGTCGTGTCTCCCCGTGTACGAGACGCCTTCGCGGAACACGGGCTGGACAGCGCCCTCGACCGCGCGGTGCGGACGGTCGCCGAGTCACCGGAGCTGCGGGACGCCGCGGCCACGGCAGACGAAGGCGGCTATGAGCACCGGCACGCATTCGCCCGAGCCGTCGTCGCCGCGACGCTTGCAGAGGCAGCGGACCAGGGCGTCGACTCCCTCGAAGGCCTCCAGCGGGACGCCTTGCTCTCGCTGATCAGCGCTGAGCTGCGGACGAAGGGGCGCACGCTGGGGGGAACGGTAGCCAAGGCCGCCGCCACCCCCGCACTGCTCGCGCTGACCAGGCACGCACGGCGGCGGCGAGGCAAGCACAACGACGACCTCATCTTGCCTGCGGTCGGCGACATCCTGCGTTACCAGGCCCGCGGGCACGCCCTGCGTCAGCTGATCAAGCGCACCATCGAGCACGCCCCCGGAGACGCAGTCACCGTGATCGCCCACAGCCTGGGCGGAGTGGCCTGCGTGGACCTCATGGTGCAGGAGGAGGTCGACCGGGTCGACCAGCTGATCACCGTCGGCTCCCAGGCTCCGTTCTTCTACGAGGCAGGTGCCCTGGTCTCACTCGAACACCCGCACCCGCTTCCCAGGCACTTCCCCCAGCGCTGGCTCAATATCTACGATCGCCGCGACCTACTGTCGTTCCGGGCCGCGCAGGTCTTCTCCACCATCGCTACCGATCACGAGGTCGACAACCGGCAGCCGTTCCCCTTCGCGCACAGCGCCTATTGGTCCAACCACAAGGTCTGGGACGCAGTCGGCACATGGCTCAGCTGAACGCCGTCGACGACCCGGCACGTGTCCACGCCGTGGTTGTCGGACTCGAACGGTACCCCCGGAACCCCGACTGGGATCTGCCCGGCGCTGTGGACGACGCCCTGCGCTTCTACAGATGGCTGCGCAAAGGCGGTGTGCCTGAGGCGAACATCCAGCTCCTGCTGGCCCCTGGGGAGGACAGCCGGTGTCGGCTCGAACCTCTGACCGAGTCCGGTGAACTGACCTGGCAGCCGGCCTGGCAGCGGGGCCAGCTCATGGATGCTTTCACCACCGGCCTCGACGGGCGCAGCGGCGATCTGCTCTATGTCTTCTGGGGCAGCCATGGCGTTCTGGCGCAGGGGGACCGGCGTTTGCTGCTCTGTCCCGAGGCTACCCCGAACGACAAGCGCTGCATCAATACAGCCAACCTGCTTGAGTACCTCCAGCGCGACGATCTGGACGGCTTCGGACAGCAGGTGCTGCTCTTCGACGCATGCGCGACTTTCCTGGAGCACCATCACCACCCGACGGGACCCGCGATCGCCGACTTCCCCACGGTTCGCCGGCGTGGTGTCCAGCAGTTCGCCTTGTGCGCGGCCGCCGCCGGCCAGGTCGCGGAGAACGACGCCGCCCTGAGCAGCGGGGTCTTCTCTCACGCCGTACTCGACTGGCTGGAGGCGAACTCCGTCGACTTGCGACCGGATCTGACCGCTCTCCTCACCCATGTCAAGGGACGGACACCCGAGTTGCAGACTCCGGTCAGTATCGAGATCCGTAGTCTGGACGGCTCCCGGGAAGAGCTGGTGTCACCAGGCCGCGCTCCGCTGCCGGCGTCGACCGGCCGGAGCCAGCTCGTCCTCGTTCTGCACGGCGTCCTCAGGGACGAGGATCTGCGGACCCGGTGCGTCGAACACCTCGCCACGCACTGCCCGCAGGTGCAGCTCGGGCCATGTCCCACCGATGAGCAGATCGCCCACGCGCTTCTCACGGTGGAACGGGCCATGGCCGCCGTCGTAGAGGTGGTAGGCATACAAGACCGGAGGTCGGCCGACCAGTTGCTGGCGCTGGGCCGCAGCCACGGGGCGCCCGGCCTGCTGTCCCCCTTGGAGTACGCCTCACTGGAGGAACTGCTCGGCCGGCCCCCGGCACTGCCGCCGATGGCCCATGTCATCGCCGCTGTACGGGACGCACAGCCTTTCGCCGAGGCATGGTTGCCGCCGACCGTGGAGGGCGGCGCGCACAGACCCACCGTCGCTCACCTCATGGCGTGCGTGGAGCACTTCGAGGAATACACAGGCGGGCAGAGCGTGGCGCACCCGGGAACACAGCTGGTTCCTGCGGTCATCCGCTTCACCGAACTGCTCGCCGCGCTCACCCCCCAAGTCTGCGGGGAACTGCGCGAGTGGGCAGACCGGGTGGCCCGCAGACTGGGGGTCGAGGAAGCCGGTCTGGCAGAGCGGCGCGCCGACGCGCTGACGTGGTGTAGCTCGCTTGGCACAGCCAGCGGCCGACCGCGTGTCGTAGCGCTGCTGGACGCGGAGCCACCAAACCGCAGCGTCCTCGGCGGCGGTGACGGCGGCGAACGCTTCACCTGTGCGCTGTGGACCCACACGGGTTCGGGCGACCTCGCACCGGCCGCCGCGCAAAGCGCGGAACCCCTCTCACCACGGGAAGTGGTGCGCAGCATCGCGCAGACGGTGTCGCGGCTGCGCGATGCCACCGGCGAGACCGCGCTCGTCGAGATCCTGCTGCAGCCGGACGCCGTGCAGCTGCCAGTCGACGCCTGGAACGGCTCAGACGACGGGGACCTGCGGCCCACCCTGTTAGGTGTGGAGTGGGAAACTGTGCTGCGCGCTCTGCCCCTGGCCTCCGACGATCGCGAGGAGCAGCGCCGGGCCGCACTGGAGCGCCGCTGGGCGGGGCGGCACGACAATACGGTGATCTACCTCGACGACCGGCACGCCGAGGGATACGCGGCGTACGGGGCATTAATGGACGACATCTGCGCGGCCCGTGCCGTGGTGCGGGCCGGACCGGGAGGCCGGGAGCGGCTGGTCCAGGCAGCGCTTCAACTCGGCTGTCCGGTCGTGCTGTGGGACCGGCAGGCAACAGGTCCGGTCCCGGACACTTACTTCGCCCCCTTGCAGCCACAGGCGGCCGTGGAGTCGTTGCCTGAGCGTGTTCGGAGCTACCGGGCCAAAACCTGCGCGGACCCCATCGCCCACCCCGTACGCCCCGCCGTACTGCTGGAAGCCGCAGACCGGCCGCTGCCGCCCGTACTGTCGCTCACCGAACTGTCCGAACCGACCGGTTCCTCCGATTCCGAAGAGGCGAGTCCCCGATGACGCATCAGCCCGAGACGGATACTTCCACGGCTACCGGCTCCGCCGCAGATGACGAGGGCTGGCGCATCTTCCGAGGAGATGGCCTGCGGCACAGCGTCACGATTCCTGAGGCTCCGCCCTGGCGGCGGTTCGGAAGCATGGGATACGGCACCACACCGGGTGAGTCCCCCTACGTGATCGGCCATGAGGAGACGGACGTCATCAACGCCGCTATCCACCTGCGCCGGCCGCTGCTCGTCACCGGACACCCCGGCACCGGCAAGTCCTCGCTCGCGGCCGCCATCGCGCACGAACTGGATCTGGGCCCGGTACTGCACTGGCCGGTTAACAGCCGGTCCACGCTCCATGAGGCGCTCTACCGTTACGACGCCATCGGACGGCTGCAGCAGAGCGGCCTCGACCGGAGTCCGGGGGAGGTCGGGCCCGACATCGGCTCATTCCTGCGGCTGGGCCCGGTAGGCACCGCGTTCGTTGCTACGCAGGGCCCCCGAGTACTGCTCGTCGACGAGCTGGACAAGGGCGACATCGACCTGCCGAACGACCTCCTCACCATCTTCGAAGAAGGCACCTTCGAGATCCCGGAACTGTCCAGACTGCCCGAGAACCAAGCCGACATCGACGTCCTCACCGCTGATCCGCATCAGCGGGCGAGGGTACACAGGGGGATGGTGCGCTGCACCGAGTTCCCCCTCGTCGTCATCACCAGCAACGGCGAACGAGACTTCCCCCCGGCATTCCGCCGCCGCTGCCTGCCCCTGCACCTCGGCGACCCGGACAAGGAGCGTCTGGAGAAGATCATCGAAAGCCACCTCGGGCCGGACGCTCTCGCTGACGCCGGTGATCTGGTACAGGCGTTCCTGGCCCAGCGAGCCATCGGGGAACTCGCCACCGACCAGCTCCTCAACGCCGTGTTCCTGCGCCACGGCGGTGCCCGGCTGGACGGCGGCGGTCTGCTGAGGACGGTTCTGCACCGGCTCAACGCGGACGGCTGAGACGTGTTCGCAGAACTGCGGAGGATCCTGGCAAGCACCGAGCTGCCCATGGAACCGGAAGACTTTCTGGACGTCCTCTGGCTCGCAGCACGCGTCCCGTCCGGCCCGGCGGCGCCCCTGACCCGCTATGCCAGGAGCACAACGGACCCGCAGGCACCGAGCACCGCCCCCGCCCTGTCAGACACTCTCTCGGAGCCGGGCCCGCAAGATCTTCCCAGGGCAGGGGCTGATCAGCTGACAGCGCAAGCAGAGGCCGCCCAGCAACCCCGCCTCGCAGTGCTCTCCGGCCCCGCCGCCGGAACACCGGCCGGGGCCCTGCGGACCCCAGGTGACCGGGCCCTCGGCCGGACCCTGCCGCTCGGCAGAGCGCTGCGTCCTCTGAAGCGGCGCGTCCCGAGCCGACAGCACAGCGAGGTCGACGAAGTGGCGACGGCCGACCTCCAGGCCGACACCCGCAGTCCGCAGCTTGCGCTGCGTGCCCAGACGGAGCGATGGCTTCGGCTGGCCCTGATCATCGACGGCGGCACGTCCATGCTTCTGTGGGAGCGCCAGTGCGCCGAACTCAAGGGGCTCCTCGAACGCAGTGGAGCCTTCCGCCAGGTGGAGATCCACCAGATCCGCTACACCACCGAGGAGGCCGGAGTCAGACTAGGGCGCCCGTGGAACACCACCATGGCGACCCGACCGACCGAGTGCGTCACGGACGCCTCCGGACGCACCATGGTGCTGGTGGTGACCGACGGCGCGGCGGCCGCCTGGCGCGACGGACGGATCCGACCCGTACTCGAAGGATGGGCCCGCAACGGTCCCACCGCCGTGATCCACACCCTCCCCCGTCGGCTGTGGGCGGGCTCCGGCGTACGGGCGGACACCTGGCAGGTCACCTCACCCCGCCCGGGCGTGCCGAACAGCGCCTGGACAGTGACGGACCAGGTACTCCCCCCGAGTGTCGCCCCGCCTCCGCCCGTTCCCATCCCCGTACTGGACCTCACCCCGACCGGCTTCTCGACCTGGGCCGACGTGAACACCATGGTCGGGCGCCCCATGCGGGTACGCCTGTGGTCACCCCACCGGCCCCAGACACCTGCTGGCAAGCCCAGCCGCGTCTCCGTCCGGGACTTCGGCCGCGCCGCCTCGCCCGAAGCGGTACGCCTGGCCGCGCACCTGGCCGCCATGGCTCCCGTCACCGTGCCCGTGATGCAACTCGTCCACTCCTGCCTCCACCAGCGGCAGGGGGCCGCACCGCTGGCCGAGGTCCTCCTGGGCGGACTGATGCAACCCCTTCTGCCATCCGGGGACGCGCAGTTCACCGGCCGCCACCAGTTGTTCGACTTCACAGCCGAAGCAAAGGATCTGCTGCTCGATGCCGTCCCCACCACCGAACTCCTCGACTGCAGTCGGCGGGTGGGAGAGCGCATCGAGTCCCTGATCGGCCACTCCTCGGACTTCCCCGCGTGGCCCCTGGGCCCGGACGACCAAGTGACCGCCACACCGTTCGCCTACCTCGGGCCCGCGTTGCAGGCACGCCTGGGACTGGCGAACCCCGAAACCAACAACACTGCCTCCGACAGAGCTGTGCTGTCCCCGACCACCGGGGAACCCTCCGCCGAGCCTGCGTTCGCATGGGTGTCGAACGACGGACTGGACGGATCCCTGGAGATGTTGTCCGAAGACCTAGGCATTGCCACAGACTCCGGCGAAACGGATATTCCTCGCTGGGATTCCGTCATGAATCTAGTGGACACGGTCGCAGAGCGCCGCGGCGAGCCGCCCGCCGACGTGAGACCCCGTCTACGCGCGCAGTATGTGGAATCGCTGCTGCACCTGTGCCCTTCGGAAGTCCAAGCCGCTTTCGCCCGAGTGCGCAGCACCCCACAGGACACGGACCTTCTGCTTCTCCACTTGCTTCTCTACGTCCACGCCCGGCCTGACGGCTCGCGAATGACGGAGACGGAGATTGCCGAGGATCTATCACATTTCCTCGATGGGCGGGGACTCCACCTAGACCGTGAACGTCGGCTCGGCCCGGAGGACACACGTCGGTTCGACCTGCTCTGGCACATCGACGGCCGGTACTACCCAGTGGAGTGCAAGCGGACCGGAACGCCCTTCTCTTGGAAAGCGGCTTTCACGCAGACCGAGCACCATCTGGGGATGTCGGGCGATTCCTTTGTCGCAGGTTTCGTTGTGGCCGTGGACGATGACGAAAAGCCTGCCGGGCCAGCACCGCTCGAGGAATGCGTCATCGGCTACACGCCGCCGTCCCATCCCGACAGGATGATCACCGGTCTGCGTTTCCAGAATGGTGCGGCGCCAGCGATCCACAGGGTGTGCATCGCCGTCGACACCGTGGGATTCGCGGCGATGACCGCGGCTTCGCGACAGTCATGGCGCGAGAATCTCGATGGTGCTCTTCGCCATGCGATACAAGCGGCGGGAGTCGAGCCTGACGCGTGCGTCCGCCACGACCAAGGCGATGGCGTCCTCATCCTCCTGCCCCCAGGGGCAGACGAAACAAGGGCTGTGCCTCAATTTGCCGAGGGCTTCGCCCAAGCACTGCGACACGCCCTTGAACAAGGGCACACCATGCGGGTGAGAGTCGCGATGGACACAGGAGCAGTCTCTACGGAGAGGAACGGTTTGGCAGGGGAAACCGTGATCCGCGTCAGTCGGCTCGTCGACTCAGCTGCACTGCGGGAGTCGCACTCCGAGTACGCGCTCCTCGTCTCCGAGACCCTCTACGAGGGGGTGCCGGCCTTCCACGGACGCTTCCAACGCGTGAAAGTAGAACGCAAGAACTTTCAGGCCTGGGCCTGGCTGCTGTCAGACCCGTCCGAACGCTCCCGCCCCTCGACCCCGTCCCACTCGAACACAGTCCTGGCAGACGAAGCTTTGTCAGTGGGTGACCATAGCCTGGCGAGGCGGGAACCGCAGAGAGGCACACCCATGAACGCCAGTTACTACCGGAGCCAACTGGACAGGAAAACCAAGGCTCGCACTGACGCGGAGAAGAAGGTCGGAGAGTCCCGCAAAAAGGAAGCCGACAAACGCGCGAAGGCCACGAAGGAGAAGGCGGCCGCTGCCAAGGCGAGCAGCCAGAGCACCGTCAACAGCAAGCTGCGCGCCGCCCAGCGGTACGAGAACGAAGCCAACAAGGCGGGCCAGGACGCCAGCACGTGGAGCGCCAAGGTGGGCAAGCTCTCCAAGGAGGCAGCTGACCTGTCGGCCAAGCTGGCGAAGGCGGAACAGACTGAGCGGGCAGCCGCGGAGAAGGCTCGCCAGCGTGAGCAGCAGAAGACGGAGCGGCGTGCCGCGGCTGAGCAGCAGAAGATCGAGAGCCGCCTGACGGCGACGGAGGGCGAGGTGCGCACGGTGATGAGGGAACTGCGGGCCCCGAAGCCGGAGAAACTGCGGGTGCTGCTCCTGGCGGCCGCTTCCGCCGGTGACCTGCGAGTCGGCCAGGAGCAGCAGAGGATTCGTGCGGCCGTGCAGAGTGCCACCCATCGCGACCTTGTCGACCTGGATCTCCACCCGGCCGCGACGGCGGACGTCTTCCTGGACGCGCTGACCCGGTTCCGTCCCCACGTCGTGCACTTCTCCGGTCACAGCACGCAGGACCTGATCGCTTTCGAGAAAGGCGAGGACGGTTTCTACGAAGGTGCCATCGTCAGCGCCGGCGCCTTCGCCCGGGCCATCGCCGCAGTGGACGACAAACCGCTGCTGGTCCTGCTCAACTCCTGCCACTCCGCAGCTCAGACCGGGAAGCTGGTCGACACAGTGCCGTTCGCCATCGGCATGTCCGACAGCATCGGCGATGTCGACGCCATCACCTATGCCGCCCGGTTCTACGCCGCCGTCGCCGACGGGCAGTCCGTCCAGGCCGCCCACCTCCTCAGTCGGGCGGCCATCGAAATGAACGGCCTGCTCGACCGCGACCTGCCGACCCTGTCCTGTGCTGCGGACGTCGACCCCAGCGCTACGAAGCTGGTGACGCCGCCTCCGGAGTAGGTGGGTTGAGCACGGCATCGCGTGCATGAGCAGCTATTTTCCTGCGGATACGCGAGCGGGCCCGGACCAACTGGTCCGGCCCCGCGCATCTCCTCCAGAAACCCGGTGCGCCCCATTCCCGCCCGCGCGTACGCTGGCCGTGCCGCAGGCGTGACCACTTCCCCGCCCGGCACAACCCCTGAAGGACTTCACGTGGGCACGTCATTCCCCTTCCTGCAGGACTGGATGGACAGGGCCCCGCAGGGGCACCCGTTGCGCGACTACTTCGATCTGGCCAGCGGGAACGGCGGCACCGACAGCGTCGCCTCCGCCATCGTCACAGCCTTCGATAACATCATCGGGACCTTGGAGAAGGCGAAGCCCGAGCGGCTTGCCGGCATACGCCACGACTTCCGTGCTGCCGCGACCACCAACGACCTGCTGATCCCGCGGGCGGAGATGGTGGCTGGCGCCAAGCTCGCCCGCGCCGGGATCCCCTTCGACTTCGGCCGGCGCAACGGCGCCACCGAGCCGGAACTGACCCTGCGCGACATGAACCTCGCCATCGAGGTCAAGGCCCGCCGCCTGGACGGTCTGCAGGACCTGCGCGACGAACTCCAGGCTGCGCTCGCCGACATCACCCCGTCGGTCCTCGTGGAACTCAGGACCGACTCCCAGCCCCTCGTGATCAAGAAGGCCGAGCGGGACAAGGTGGTCGAAGAGACCGTCCAGCGGGCGCGCAGCCAGAACTACGGCACCGCAGTGACCACCGTGGATCAGCCCTGGTCGGCCCGCAAGCGCCTCCTGATCCACGTCGGGCTCTACCGGGCGGCCGACCTCACGGAGGGATCGCGGATCATCGTCACCGGCGGCTTCTGGGGCGCGGAACCAGGCCGGCATATGACGGACGTGGAGGACCAGGTGATGGCCGTGCTGGAGGACAAGCAGAAGCTCCGCCAGGCCAACACCCGGCCCACCATCCTCCTCTTCGACGCCGCCCGCACCGGCATGGCGTGGGTCCGCTCCGAACAGGTCTGGGCGCAGCGTCTGGCGATACGGCTGCCCGAGACCACCCCATTTGTGGGGGCTGCTGTGATGACACCGAAGCTCGACGATCCCGACGTGGGCATCTCCCTGGGGATGCGCGAGAACCTGTCTCCCCAGGACCGCGCCGCGGAAGACGACCTTGCCCGCCGCCTCGGGCTCACCGGAGTGTGACGCGGCTGGCACCGCTGCCCTAATCGAGACGACGAGACACCGTTGAACCGAACAACGTGTAGATGACCATCCACCTCCCCGCAGATACGCGAGCGAACCCCTGACCAACGGTTCCACGTGGTTGCGCGCTTCAGTTAGCGAGTTGGCGACTGGAGTGGGTCGACGGCTCGAGTGAGCTCGCGTGACTCAGTGGTGGCTCGTCCAGCCGCCCAGCCGCCTTGTCCTTGGCGTTCCCATGCCTCGCCTGCGCCGTTCAGGCTGGTGCGGGTGGCGGCAAGTGCATGGCGCGGATTTCGGCAAGAGTCTGCTCCACACCGGCGATGGTCAGACGCCAGAAATCCCAGCCGTCGATCTTGTTGCTGCCGGTCGCGGCCCTGGCGGCGGCGGTCGGGGTGCGCCAGGGGCGGCCCAGGACGTTGATCTGGCCCTCGTGGTTAAGGACTGCCCGGTGGACCTTCTTCTCGTGCCGGCCGGTGAGGGTGATGCCGGCCTTCAGGTCGTCCGGGTCCAGATGTTCCAGCAGGTCTTGCAGGTCGACTCGGGAACGTGCCGGGTCGACGGCGGGTGTGGGCGTCGCTGCGGTGGTGGGCGCGGCGGCGGGCCGGTCGCAGGCGAGCTGCAGGGCCAGGGCCATGGCGGCTGCCGAGCTGTATGGCGCCTTGGTTCTCACCTTGTCGTCGATCAGCTGCTGGATGTCGGTCTTGTCACCGTAGCGGGCGAGCACGCCGACCGCCCGCATGAGGCGGCTGCGGAGCGGGACGAGGTGGGAGTCGTTGAGCGCGAGGATCCGTATGGTTTCGTCGGCGCGGCACAGGCCGCGTTTCGTTTCGGCCGGCGAGTAGGGGGTGTTGCTGCGCCGGGCGTAGTTGGCGCTGTCGAAGCCGAGCAGGTCGGGGTCGCTGTGGTGGGCTGGGTCCAGGAGCAGCGGCTGTTCGCGGTCCAGGTCGTCGGCTGACGTGCGGGCGCGGGTTCCGCCTACGAGCGGGAACTGGCTGCCCTTGGCGCGGCCTTCTCGGACACCGTTGTAGCGGGCTCCGCCGCTGTTGGAGTGTCTGCAGGCGATGCCGTAGTTCGACACGTCGCAGGCCAGCCACCAGTGACCCGGGTGGCCGGGCACGTCGCGTACTGGGCACCGAAGACCTCGGCTCCCGCACCGAACCCGTCTGCTCCGGGAACACGGCCACGGGAGGAAGATCCGGGGGCGCTCTGGATGAGGTCTCCCGGCCGTCAGGCGCGCAGCAGGGTGACGGTGCGCCCGGAGGGCGTGGTCTGCTGCGAGAAGGCGGTGCGCTCGTGGACCGGGGCTGCCTGCGGGCGGGTGTCGAAGACGACGAGGGTGCCCGTGGACAGCTCCATGCGGTCCAGGTAGTCGTCCAACTGCGCCAGCCCCTCGGCAAGGGGGTCGGTGCGGCCCTGGCGCCGCACCTTCAGCTCCAGCGCCTCGCGCTGCACCGCCCGCGAACCGTCGGCAGCGGTGTACGGCTGGCGAATCAGCAGGTCCACGCGCCGCCGGCTGACCCCGTACTCCCGGTCGATGAAACCCGCCCCGTTTACGATCCGGTGCAGGTAGGCCATCATCACCAGCTGTGCTGCGGCCTCCGGGTAGGTCGAGGCGGTGGCCAGGATCTCGCCGTTCTCCCGCCAGAACTCGGCGAAGGAGCACAGCAGCTTGTCCATGTCGATCCGGCCGTCCGGCAGCCGGAAGCTGCTCGGGACGGCGACGACCTGGCCCTCCGTGTTGTTTCCCAGGACCCGGACAATGACCTCCTGGTAGATCGGATTGGCCACCCGCACCGGCGCGTCCGGAGCGACCAGCCCCAGGTCGCGCACGTACGCCAGATCGTCGTCGTACGTGTCCGTCGGCAGGAGCAGCTCGCCCGCGATCAGCGGCTGGATCACCCGCCGCACCCGGTCCTCGCCCAACCTGGCGGCCAGCGAGTCCAGATGCGTCGCACGCGCCAGGATCAGCCGCTCCTTCGCCTCCTCCATGTGCTCGGCCGTGATCGGCGTGTCCGACGGCACCCCCATCTCCTCGACGACCTCCCGGGCCAGCGCGTTGACCAGCCACGGCTGTCCCTGGGTAAAGCTGAAGGCACGTTCCAGCGCATCCACCGTGAAATCCTGGTCCGTCTGCGTGGTGTGCTGCCCGTACAGCTCGGCGACCTCGGCTTCGGTGAAGTCGCCCAACCGCAGCGACGCCACCTTGATGTTGAACGGACTCGACGTACCAAGGCGCCCCGGATCCCCGCCCGAGGCCGCCTTGTAGTCACGCACATCCCGCAGCCCGCACAGCACCACCGCATGCGGGAAGCCGCCACGGCTGACAGTGAAGCCATCGCGCAACTGGCGCAGCACACTGCGCAGGCTCTCCCCCCGCAGCGCGTCGATCTCGTCGAAGAACAGCACCAGCGGACGCGGACAGTTCCGCACCCACTCAGTCAGCCCCCGCGTGAGCCGGGACCCGGGCACCGCGTCGGGCCAGGAGGCGGGGGCGCGAGCTCATCAGGAAGCCCAGCGGACTCCGCGGACCGCCGAATCGCCTCCAGCACCAGCAGCTCGGCCTGGCCGTAGTCCTCCCCGGCCACCTCCGCGCTCTCGCACGAGAAGTGCAGCGCCGCGTACCGGCCCGAGGCCGTCAGTTCCCGGGCCATCGCCGCCAGCACCGTCGTCTTCCCGGTCTGCCGTGGCGCGTGCACCACGAAGTACTGGCCCTGCTCGATGTACCCGCGGGCCCTGGGCAGCCGCTCCTGGGCCGGCACCATGTAGTGACGCGTGGGGACGCACGGCCCGGCCGTATTGAAGTAGCGCATACCTCGCACGCTAGCCGACGGCACCGACATTGACCTGAGGCGACCGTGCACCCGACCACCGGCTACACCGCCCCGTACGGGCACGAGTGCCAGAGCAGCGGTGCCCCGGTGCGGAGATCACCCGGCGGGCAGACGCAGAAACGCGGCCAGCGCCCGCTGGGGTGCAGTGACCGCTGGAGCGCCTCCGGCGACCGCCAGGGCATGCAGGTCACCGCGGCACAGCTCTTCACGTGCCGATCAGCTCATCCGGCGCACCGTTGTCGTCCCAGTCGGCCTCATGCATCCTGCCCTTGCCGAAAATCTCATCCGGGCTGGTGAGCGACCGGGGCGCGCGCACTGCGGCCAGTGCCTTGTTGGACAGTTTGGCCGCGGGTCAGGGGCCGGTTCCCCGCGACCACGAACGCCTGTAAGCGGCTGTACCTGCTTCGCCACGGCGGCAAGGAATGGCTGGACGAAGATCGACACAGTCGCATCGCCGTGGAGACCCGCATGGGCCGCGAGGTCGCCGGCGTGGAAGGTCTCTACTCGCACGTTGCCCTGGCCATGGAGCAGGAGATTGCCGATTCGCTGCAAAGCAGGTGGCTGTGCTTCGCGGCCAGCGAGAGAGAGCACTGGAAGGCGCCATCTCCCACTGCCCTACTATTCGATCTTGAAAAGTGGTGGAAAACAGCAGGTCAAAGCCGCTCAGGACACGTCGACATAGTTTCGTTCATGAAGTTCATCACCACCAAGAGCTTCATGCCGTTCGTCATCTACCGCATCCTCCTCGGCGTCGTCCTGTTCGTTCTGATCTGGGCCGGGGTGCTCAGCCCGCACGCGGGTGAGTCCGCGGGCGTCACCCCGTAGGTGTTGCGCACCCCTCCCGGGAGCAGCCGGGCGGGGCGATCCAGCAGCGCGGCAGCCGGCGGCGCGGACAGATGTCTTCACCGTACGGCCGGGCACTGACAGTGAGGCGTCAGGCCTGCTGCCGGGGGGTGAGACCGGTGGCGGACAGCACCGCGTCGACCGTCTCGTCCACGGTCAGCTCCGCGTTGTCGATCCAGATCTTCTCGCCGGCCAGTTCGGCGCGCATCACAGCGTCCAGCGGGGACCAGTCCGTCGTCAGCCTCTTGTCCCGGGCGAGGTTGCGCTCCTGGGCCTTCGCCGCGCCCGGGGCCAGGACCACGCAGTGCAGCGGTCCGCCGGTGAGCGTGGCGCGGTAGAAGTCGAGGTGGGCACGGCGTACGACGACGTCGTCGATGACCGGGAGGAAGCCCGCGGCGACGAAACTGGCCGCCAGCAGGCAGGCGTTGCGGGCCCGGAGGAAGATCTGCCGGTCCGCCTCCTCGTCCCGCTCCGGCGAGGGCCACCGGCCGCCGGAGACGATGAGTTCCTGGAGGGCGTCCACCTCGATGTGGGCGGAGGCGGCGAAGCGGGCGGCGAGAGCCTCGGCCACCGTGCTCTTGCCGCTGCCGGGGATACCGATCAGCAGGACCGCGCCTGCCGCCGGCTCGGTGTCCACCGGTACTTCCGCCCAGCCCATGGCCGTACTCCCTCGTTCAGTACACGTCACGCACATATCTGCGGTCCGAGGCCAGCTGCTTCACCTGGGCGGCCGCGGCGTCGGGATCGAGTCCCCCGTGGGCGACGGCGATGTCGCGCAGGGCCCGGTCGACGTCCTTGGCCATGCGGGAGGCGTCGCCGCAGACGTAGAAGTGGGCGCCGTCCTGGAGCCAGGACCAGAGCTGGGCTCCGTGTTCGCGCATCCGGTCCTGGACGTAGACCTTGGCCCGCTGGTCGCGGGAGAAGGCGGTGTCCAGCCGGGTGAGGGTGCCCGAGCGGCTCAGGGCGTCGAGTTCCTCGCGGTAGTAGAAGTCCGTGGCACGGTGCTGCTCGCCGAAGAACAGCCAGTTGGCGCCGGAGTGCCCCAGCGCCCGGCGTTCCTCCAGGAAGCCCAGGAAGGGGGCGACTCCCGTACCGGGCCCGACCATGATCATCGGGGTGGCCGGATCGGCGGGCGGGCTGAAGCGGTCGTTGCGCTGGACGAACACCGGCACGGGGCGGTCCGGTCCGGCGTCGGCGAGAAAGGTGGAGGCGACGCCCTTGCGTATCCGGCCGCGGTGGCTTTCGTAGCGGATCACGGAGACGGTCAGCCGCATCCGGTGGGGGTCCGCGAGGGGGCTGGAGGCTATGGAGTACAGCCGGGGGCGGAGCGGTCCCAGCACGTCGGCCCATGCGGCGGCCGGGGCCCGTACCGGGTGTTCGGCGAGAACGTCGACGGCCTGCCTCCCCCAGGTCCACCGGTCCCGCTCGCCCTTGTTGTCGGGGCGCAGCAGCTTCTTCAGCAGCCGGTCCCCCGTGTGCTCGGCGACCAGGCGCAGCAGGTCCGGGGTGATGCGGGCGATGTCGAGGTGGCCGGTCAGGGCCTCGTCGAGGGGGACCGGGCCGTGCCCGGGGACGTCCACCTCGGCGGCGGGGTCGAGTCCGGTGACGGCGAGCCATTCGGCGACCAGGTCCGGGGAGTTGAGGGGCTGTACGCCGAGGGCGTCGCCGGCCGTGTACGTCAGGGGGGTGCCGGCGCCCCGCGTGTCGATCGTGAAGGCGCGGACCTCCTTCGTCGCGCCGGGCAGGCTCAGGAGGCGGTTCCCGGTGAGGAGGCCGGTGACGGGCGCGGCCCTGGAGGGGCGGGCTGGCGCGGGAGCCTCCTCGCCCGCTGCCACCGCCACTGCCGCTGTCGCGGTCCCGGTCGCCGGCCGCTTGGATGCCGCCGCCGGGAAGGCCTCTGCCCGCGTCGCCGTCCCTTCCGGTGTCGTCGACTCCAGCGCCGCCCGGACCTCCTTGAGCCACTGGCCGAAGGGCTGTTCGTACTCCGGTTCGCAGTCGGTGCGCTGGACCAGCCGCTCCGCCCCCAGTTCGCCGAACCGTTCGTCCAGACGGCGGCCGTGGCCGCAGAAGTCGTCGTACGAGGAGTCGCCGAGTGCGAGGACGGCGTAGCGGACGCCCTCCAGGCGCGGGGTCCCGGGGGCGTTCAGCGACTCCCAGAAGGCGGAGCCGTTGTCGGGGGCGTCGCCGTCGCCGAAGGTGCTGGTGACGACGAGGAGGTCGGCCGGGCTCGGCAGGGCGTCCGGCGCCCCGTCGTCCATGCCGAGGAGCGTGGTGCGGTACCCCTCGGCCGCCAGCGTCCGGGCGGCCGTCGCGGCGAGCTCCTCGGCGTTGCCGGTCTGCGAGGCCCACAGCACGACGACCGGCCGGCCCGGTTCCTCCGGGGCGCTCGCCGGTGCTGCGGGCACGGTCCCGGGTCCCGGGGTCTCCGGGAGCCGGGAGTAGGTGCCGGCCAGCAGCCCGTTGACCCACAGGGCGTGGTCCGGGGCGAACGGGGCGCCCGCCGGAAGCACCGGGGTGCCTTCCGGCCGGGTGCCGAGGCCCGCGAGGAATCCGGCCAGATAGCGGCGTTCCGTGTCGGTGAGGACGGGCGGCGCGGTGTCGGCGGGGCCGAGGACGGCGGTGAGCGCAGGGCCTTGCGCCTCGGCACGGTCCTGGCGCACCGCGGGAGCGGCGACCTTCGCCAGCCGGACCGCACACACCTTGAGCTCGGGCTGGAACGAGATCGGGTCGACCGCGTCGTTGGTCACGGCGTTCACACCGAGGTACTCGCCGAACAGGTCGTTCCAGTGGAACGGGGCGAAGCACTCCCCCGCCCGGACCCGGTCGGTGATCCGGGCCGGGAGTACCGCGCGGCCGCGCCGCGAGGCGACCTCGACGCCGTCCTCCTCGGTGAGGCCGAGGGCCGCCGCGTCGTCGGGGTGGATCTCCACGAACGGGCCGGGGTCCAGCCGGTTCAGTCTGCCGATCTTCGCGGTCTTGGTGAGGGTGTGCCACTGGTGCTGGAGCCGCCCGGTGTTGAGGAGATAGGGGTAGTCCTCGTCGGGCATCTCGGCCGGCGGCAGGTGCGGGCGCGCGTGGAAGACGGCCCGGCCGCCGGGGGTGGGGAAGGCGAGCCTCGGCACGCTCCCGTCGGGCCGTACGGTCAGTTCCTGGCTGACGCCGTCGTTGAGGTAGCGCACGGGGTTGCGGGCCGGTCCTTCGACGTCGGCGCTCGGCCACTGCACGGGGCTCTCGCGCAGCCGCTCGTACGTCACCCCGCGCAGGTCGTAGCCGGTGCGCGGGTTCCAGGCGCGGGTGATCTCGGCGAAGATCTCCTCGGCGCTCGTGTAGCCGAAGGCGTCCTCGTACCCCATGGCGCAGGCGACCGCCGCGATGATCCGCCAGTCCGGCCAGGCCTCCCCGGGCGGGTCGGTGGCGCGGCGGGAGAGGGTGAGGGTGCGCTCGGAGTTGACCATCACGCCCTCGGACTCGGCCCAGAGCGCGGCGGGCAGCACGATATCGGCGTACGCGTTGGTCTCGGTGTCGGCGAACACGTCCTGGGTGACGACGAGTTCGGCGGCCTCCAGGCCCTCGATGACGGTCCGGCGGTTGGCGACCGAGGCGACCGGGTTGGTGCAGATGATCCAGCAGGCCTTGATCTCCCCCTCGGCCATCCGCCGGAACATGTCGACGGTGCCGCTGCCCGAGCCGTCCGCGCGCAGGGTGCCGGGCTCGATGCCCCACAACTCCTCGGTGAAGGAGCGTTCTTCGGCGACCAGGACCGATCGCTGGCCGGGCAGTCCGGGGCCCATGTAGCCCATTTCGCGGCCGCCCATGGCGTTGGGCTGGCCGGTGAGCGAGAACGGTCCGCTGCCGGGGCGGCAGATCGCTCCGGTCGCCAGGTGCAGGTTGACGATCGCGTTGGTGTTCCAGGTTCCGTGGGTGCTCTGGTTGAGGCCCATGGTCCAGCAGCTCATCCACGCGCCCGCCTCGCCTATCCAGCGGGCCGCCTGCCGGATGTCGGCCTCGGGGATGCCGGTGATCTCCGCCACGGCGGCGGGCGGGTAGTCGCGGAGGAAGGCGGGCATCCGCTCCCAGCCCTCGGTGTGTTCCGCGATGAACTCCGGGTCGGTGTGCCCGTTCTCGACGAGGAGGTGCAGCAGTCCGTTGAGGAGGGCCAGGTCGGTGCCGGGCCGGATCCGGAGGTACAGGTCGGCCTTGGCGGCGGTGGCGTTGCGCCGGGGGTCGACGACGATCAGCTTCGCGCCTGCCTTGACGCGCTCCATCATCCGCAGGAAGAGGATCGGGTGGCAGTCGGCCATGTTGGCGCCGGTGACGAGGAAGACGTCGGCGTGGGCGAAGTCCTCGTAGGAGCCGGGCGGTCCGTCCGCTCCGAGGGACAGCTTGTAGCCGCTGCCCGCGCTCGCCATGCAGAGCCGGGAGTTGGACTCGATGGTGTTGGTCCCGATGAAACCCTTGGCCAGCTTGTTGGCGAGGTACTGCGCCTCCAGCGTCATCTGGCCGGAGACGTAGAGGGCCACCGCGTCCGGGCCGTGGGTGTCCAGCACGGACCGCAGCCGGCGCGCCGTCTCCGCGATGGCGGCGTCCCGGGCGAGCGGGGCGGGCTGCTCGCTGCGGTCGGGCCGGGCCAGGGCGGTGGTCAGCCGGCCGGGGGCGGCGAGGAGGTCCGCGCCGGTCGCGCCCTTGGTGCACAGCCGGCCGGCGTTCGACGGGTGCTCCTTGTCCCCCGAGGCCTTCACGACGGTGCGGCGGCCGTCGGGGCCGGAGGCGATGTCGAGGACGATCCCGCAGCCGACACCGCAGTACGAGCAGACCGTGCGCACCCGGTCGGTGGCAGGAGCGTCCGGCGGCGGGGTCGGCACGGTCATGAGGGCCCTTCCGGGGCGGGCGTCCACGGAGGGACGCGGGGCGGGCGGCGGTCACCCCCGAATCTAGGAAGGGCCCGTTAACCGGGGATGACACCGGGCGAACAACGCTGGTTACGTCGCCTGCACACCGCCCGGGAGCCTCCGGTGAGGCCCCCTCGGTGACGGACGAATGACGGTTGGTGACGGCTGGCGACGGGCGGTTACGGGGGGCGACATGCGGTGACGGGCGGTGATCCGGCGCCGGCCGGTGATCGCCCGGGAACTTCCCGGCCGGGGAGGCCGACTACTGGAGAGACACCGGGTGCGGGAGACCCACCGGTGACAGAGGCGGCGGCCGGTGGCGCGACACGGCTGCCGGGGCGACGGCAGCAGGACACCCACGGGGCCCCAGGGCCCGGGAGGAGACCGCGAGGCATGCACTGGTACGAGGACGACGCGCTCTGGTCCGATTTCGCCCCGACGATGTTCCCGGCGGCACGGGCCGAGTCCACCGCCGCCCTGGTCGCGTCCTCGCCCCTGCTGGACTTCCCACCGGGGGCGAGAGTCCTGGACCTGTGCTGCGGACCGGGTCTCTTCGTGGTGCCGCTGGCGGGGCGCGGGTACGAGGTGACGGGGGTCGATCTGTCGCCCTCGATGCTGGAGAGCGCCCGTGCCGCCTGTGCGGCGGCGGGCGCCGGGGTCCGGCTGGAGCGCGCCGACATGCTCACGTACCGGGAGCCGGGCGCCTTCGACGTGGTGCTGAACGTCTTCACCTCCTTCGGCTACTTCGACGAGGCCGAGGACAACCTCCAGGTGCTGCGCAACGCGTACGAGAGCCTCGCGCCGGGCGGGCAGCTCCTGGTGGACGTGATGGGCAAGGAGGTGCTGGCGGGCTGGATCGGGCGGCCGAAGGCGGTCGACCTGCCGGACGGCGCCTACGTCGTGCAGCGCGACACCGTCCTCGACAGCTGGCGGCGGCTGCGCACGGACTGGACGCTGGTGCGCGGCACGTCGGCACGGACGGCATCCATCACCTCCTGGCTCTATTCGGCGGCCGAGCTGCACGCCCTGTTCGAGAGCGCGGGCTTCACCGACGTGGAGTGCTTCGGCGGGTTCGACGCCTCCGGTTACGACCAGCGCTCGGACCGGCTGATCGTACGCGGGCGGCGCAAGTGAGGGCCGGGGCGGACGCCCGTCCACTCACCACGGCCGGGCCCGGGAGGAGACCGCGTCCGGCGGTCGCGACGGTACACGAGCACATCACCGACGCGGTGAAGACCCCGGACCTGATCCGGCTGACCGGCGACGTCGTCCTCGCCCGCTTCGAGACGATGAAGGTGTACGCGGCGCTCGGCGCGGTCCGCTCGCTGCTGCGCCGGGGCCGGGTGGTCCCCGGCCAGACCCTGGTCGACAGCTCCAGCGGGATCTACGCGCTGGCGCTCGCCATGGCCTGCCATCGCTACGGGCTGCACTGCCACATCGTCGCCTCCACCACCGTGGACACCACCATGCGGGCCCAGTTGGAGATCCTCGGCGCGACGGTCGACGCGATGCCGCCCTCGCAGAGCCTGCGCCTGGACCAGGAGCTGCGGGTGCGCCGGGTGCGCCGGCTGCTGGCCGAGCGGCCGGACTTCCACTGGATGCGGCAGTACCACGACGGGGTCCATCACGAGGGCTACCGGGAGTTCGCGGAGCTGCTCGGCGGGGCGCTGCCGGAGGGCCCGCTGACCGTGGTCGGCGCGGTGGGCACGGGCGCCTCGACCGGTGGGCTGGCCCGCGCGCTGCGGGAGTCGGGGCGGTCGGTGCGGCTGGTCGGCATCCAGCCGTTCGGCAGTGTGACCTTCGGGAGCGAGCGGTTCGAGGACCCGGAGGCGATCATCGCGGGCATCGGCAGCTCGATCCCGTTCGGGAACGTCCGCCACGAGCTGTACGACACCGTCCACTGGCTGGACTTCCGCCATGCGATGGCCGGGGCGGTCGGACTGCTGCGGGAGCACGCGGTGTTCGCGGGGCTGTCCACCGGGGCGGCCCATCTGACGGCGTCCTGGGAGACGGCCCGCGACCCCGGGCGGCTGCATCTGGTGCTGGGCGCCGACACCGGACACCGGTACGCGGAGCGGGTGTTCGCCCGGCATGCCGAGGCCCTGGACCCGGCCGGACTGCGGCCCAGGACCATCGCCTCACTGGACGCCCTGCGGCCGCCGTGGTCGGTGATGGAGTGGGCCGGGCGCGCCGCTCCCGAGGCCGCCAGGACCGTCGAGGGCGATGCCCCCTCCCCCGTACCGACCGTGGAGCTGCTGCCATGACGATCGCCGCACTGGAGTCCCTGTCCTTCGGCCTGGGCCGGATGGCGGACGCCGCCGCCGACGCGGGGCACCGGCTGCGCCTGCTGACCGGCGACCGTTCGGTCTACCGGCACGAACTGGCGGTCCTGCCGCCGGACGCGCTGGACGTCGTGGACGTCGACACACAGGACCAGGAGGCCGTCCACCGGGCGCTGGCGGCCGTGCCGGACCTGGCCGGGCTGATCAACACGACGGACACCTGGAGCCTGCCGGCCGCCGAGCTGGCCGCCGGACTCGGCCTTCCGGGGCCGGACCCCGAGGCCGTACGGCTGCTGCGCGACAAGCGCCGGGTCCGGGAGGTGCTGCACGCGCGCGGGCTGAGCCGGAGTACGGCCGTAGCCGTCCCGCCGGGTCCCGAAGGCGCCGGGGAGGTGCTGCGGGCAGTGGGGCTGCCCGCGGTCCTGAAGGACTCGGCGGGCACCTCCTCCCGCCATGTGTGGATCGTGCACGACGAGGAGGCGCTGCACCGGGCGCTGGCACAGGCGGGTCAGCAGCGCCTGACGGGCGCCCTGTTCGCCGAGGCGTTCCTCGCGGGTCCGCTGTACAGCGCGGAGACCCTCAGCTGGGACGGGACCACCCGGCTGCTCGGGGTGCTGAGCCGCCAGACGTCCCGGGCGGCGGTCGTACGGGAGGAGGCGGCGGCGTTCCCGGTGGCGCTGCCGGAGGAGGAGCGGGCCGGGATCGGGGCGTGGGCGGGCCGGGTCCTGGCGGCGGCCGGGCACACCCGTGGCTTCGCCCATGTGGAGTTCGTCCTGACGGCCGAAGGACCCGAGCTGGTGGAGATCAACCGCAGGATCGGCGGGGCGCTGGTCGGCGAGGTGCTGTGCCGGTCGCTGCGGACCAACGTCTACACGGCGATGACGGACGAGGCGCTCGGCCGCCGCCCGGCGCTGCTGGACGCCCCGCTCGACGTACGAGGGTCCGCGTACGGCTTCGTCCTGGTGTACGCGGAGCGGCCCGGGGTGCTGAAGGGCTGGCTCGGTCTCGACGAACTCGGGGCGTTTCCCGGGGCGGTGGAATGGTTCCCGGTCCGCGAGCCCGGCGAGAGCGTCGTCCACGTGGGCGACCAGCGGGGCTGTACGGGCATGGTGCTGGCCGAGGCGTCCACGGCGGAGCTGGCCCAGCACCGGGCGTGGAGCGCGGCCGTCCGGGTCCGCCCGGTGATCGCGGACGGGCCGTGACAGCCAAGCCCTCCGGAGGGGCCGGGTGAGCGCTGAACGGGCGACCGCACGGCCTCGGTTCACCGGCCCGCAGGGCTTTCTGCTGGCAGGCTCGTTCCTGATCACTCTGGGCAGCTTCGCCGTGCTGCCCTACATGTCGGTGCTGCTGCACCAGCGGCTCGGCCTCGGGCTCGGCACGGTCGGCTTCGTGCTGGCCGTCGCCTCGCTGATCCAGTTCGCCGGGGGCGTGGTCGCGGGGCCGGTGACCGGGCGGATCGGGCTGCGGCGCGCGATGCTGCTGGCGCTGGCGCTGCGTACGGCGGGCTTCGCCGCGTTCGTCCCCGGGCTGACCAGTCCGGTCCTCGCGGTCGGGGCGCTGCTGCTGGTGTCGGCGGGCGCTGCGCTGTATCTCCCGGCGAACAAGGCGTACCTGGTGGACGGGGCGTCAAAGGCGCAGCGGCCCCGGCTGCTGTCGGCGAGCGGTTCGGCGTTCAACGCGGGCATGGCGCTGGGCCCGCCGGCCGCCGCGCCGCTCGTCATGGGCTCCCCCGGTGTGCTGTTCTCCTGCGTCACCGCGCTGTTCGCGCTCGTCGGGGCCGGGCACGCGCTGCTGCCGCGCCAGACCGCGGACCGGCCGCCCCAGGGCCCCGTCACCGGTCCGGGGCAGCAGCCCCGCGCGCCGGGCCCGGGGCCCTCGCCGTTCGTGGTGACCGTGCTGAGCGTGTACGCGTTCATGTTCTTCCAGCACTATCTGGCCCTGTACGCGGTCCCCCGGACATCGGCGGCCTTCTACGGGGCCGTCCTGACGGGGTACGCGGCCCTCCTCGTCGTCGCCCAGCCGCTGCTGGCGGAACGGATCGCCGCACTGAGCTATCCGGCCGCGCTGCGGTGGGGCTTCGGTGCGATGGCGGCGGGCATGGCGGTGATCGGGGCCGGGGGGCACGTGGGGATCGCGGTGGGCGGGGCGCTGCTGTGTCTCGGGGAGATCGTGCTCTTCCTCAAGAACGACCTGGAGGCGCTGGCCCGTTCGTCGTCCGCCCCGGCGAGCGTGTTCGGGCGGCAGCGGCTGGCGGCGGGCATCGGCGCGTTCGCCAGCGGGGTGGTGGGCGGTCAGCTGTACGGGCTGGCGGAGGCGGCGGGCTCGGCGCGGGGGTTCTGGACGGCGGTCTGCCTCCAGTGCCTGCTGCTGCCGGTGTTCCTGCTCCGCCGCCGTACCGCCCGGGACCCCGAAGGATCCCGGGCGGGCGCTGCCCGGTAGGGCTTTGTTACGTGGTGTCGGGTGCGGGTCCGGCCGGTTCCGCCCGCCACTGCCCGGCGAGTTCACCGCGGGCGCGCGCCACGCGGGAGCGCACCGTGCCGATCGGGCAGCCGGCGGCGGCGGCCGCCTCCTCGTAGGACGCGCCCAGCAGTTGGGTGAGGACGAAGGCCTGGCGGCGCGCCGGCTCCAGCCTCCGCAGGGCGTCCAGCACCGCGGCGGACTCCTCGAATCCGGGCAGGTGGCGGGGCTGGGCGCGTTCCGCGACGGTCTGCCAGTCCGCGGTGTCGGCGGTCCGGGGGCGTACGGCCGCGGCCCGGTGCCGGTCGATGACGACGCGCCGCGCGATCGACATCAGCCAGGTCCGGGCGCAGGAACGCCCCGCGAACCGGGCCAGCCCGCTCATCGCCCGGAGGTAGGTCTCCTGAGCCAGGTCCTCGGCCCCCGGGACGTCGGCGCTGAGGTAGGCGACGAATCTGCGGACGTCCTCATAGGTCGCCCGGACGAAGCGGTCGGCGGCCTCCCGGTCGCCGCCGCCCGCGGCGAGCGCCCAGTCGGTGATCTGCCCGTCGTTCTGCCGGGCGGCCGGGACCCGGGGGCGGGGCGGCCGGACGGCGGACACCCGGACGGACGGCGCGGCGGCCGGTGGCACGGCGGGTCGTACGGCGGATCGTATGGCGACCGATGGCGCGGGAGCAGGAGTGGAAGCAGAAGCAGGAGCGGGTAGTACGGGAGCGGGTAATGCGGGAGCAGAGAGTGTCACAGCAGTCCTTCGCGTCCTTGCGGAGCCGCGGCAGCGGTCGCCCGGCTCCGGTGACCGGTCCGGGCACCGCTGGGGGCGCCCCGGAGAAGAGGCATGCCTGTCACGGGTGTGCGCGCGGCGCACACCCCTGCCGCCTCCGGCGTACGGGGTCCGAAGGCGGATGGAGGTCAGCGGAAGCAGAGGGAGAGCGGTGGCCCGCGCCGCGAGATGGCGTGCAGGGCCGGCAGGTCCTGGGGGCGGCGGCCGGGCCTGCGACGGGTGCGTCGCCGGGCGGGCGGCGGCGGGGCGGGCCGCGTCGCGGACCACAGCCGCCAGGCCGTCCGCAGCGGGGTGCGGACGAACAGCGCCAGGCAGCGGCCCAGCCGGGCGAGGGCGACCTCGCCACGCCACAGCCACCAGCCGCAGACCATCCCGGCCATCGCGTGGGCGGCGGCCATGCCGAGGGTGAACACCGTTCCGTCGAAGGCGGCCAGAAGCCCCATCAGGTCCGACGAACCGCCGATCGGGACCTGGTGCGCGGAGTGGTTCATCGCACCCGAGGCACCGTGCCCGCTGCCCGAGGGGTGCGTGCCGGAGCCGGACGGCAGCCAGGATCCGGCGAAGGCGAAGAAGGCGTGCAGCACCGACTGGCCCAGGACATGGGCCGCGGCGGTCACCGGAGCGCTCCGCTCCCGCGCGGCGAGCCACCACCCCGCCCCGCCCGCCGGCAGCAGGGCGGCGGCCTGGACGGGAAGGGGCAGGGGCGCGCCGGACATCAGCGCGTGGCCGAGTCCGGACACGGCGACGCACACCACCGCGAACACCGCGGTGCGCCCGAGTCGGAGTGCGGTTCCGGCTCCCATGACGGCCATCGTGCCAGCCGCACCCACCCCGGAGAGAAGAGCCCCAGATGCCGAAACAAGGGGAGTTCACCTCGTTTGCCCCATCAGCATGACAATGTGATCCACGTCACAGCCGATGTCCGGGAACTTTCCCCTCACCACGTCCGACTGCTCCAACAACGCGTCTGCGTACGCCTCGTGGCCCGGGGCCGCCGCATCCGCCCCGCCAGCCGATGCCCCCGCCCCGAAGAGGCCGCATGACGAATCCGCCCCTCACCCCCGAACCGGCAGCGGCCACCGAGACGCCCGGAGGCACCGCACCGGTCCCCGAAGCCGGACCCGAAGGCGTGGCCACAGCAACGGCCACGGCCGCCGGCGGCGCCGCACCCGACGACGCCCGGGTCCCCGGATCCCGGCCGTCGGGAGAGCCGAAACGGCCGACGCTCCGGTCCGACCTGCGGGCCTCGTGGCCCGACGGCCTGGTGGCGCTCCTCATCACCGCGGCGATCTTCGTCCTGCTCTACCTGCGCATCCTCGACAAGACCTCCTCCACGATCACCGTGATGCCGTTCATGGCCGACGCGGGCGGATTCTGGATGTACTTCCTCAGCCAGGCGTTCGGCTGGTCCGCCCTGCTCTGGGCCTGGGGGACCGTCGTCCTCGGGCTGATGCTGTCCGGACCTCGGCCACGCCGCCTGCCGCTGTCGGGCCCCCGGCTGGAACGCCTGCACCGCACCACGAGCCTCAACACCATCGCCCTGATCGTGGCCCACGCCCTGTTGTTCGGGGCCGAACTGGTCCGGCACGACACGGCGCCCTGGAACTCCGCGCTGGCCACCGCCTTCGTGGAGGCCCTCGTCCCCGGCGGCTACGACTCGGGGACCGGACGGATCGCCATGCCCATCGGCCAGGCGGCCCTGTACCTCGCGATCCCGCTCGGCCTGCTCTTCTACGTACGCCACCGCATCGGCCCCAGGACCTGGCGGGTCCTGCACCGTTGCGTGATCGTCGTCTACGTCCTCAGCGTCTGGCACACCCTGCTGTACGGGACCAACGTCTGGTACGACGGCTGGTTCCGCACCAGCGTCTGGCTCCTCCAGCTCCCGATCGCCGCGCTGCTGCTCCTGCGTCTGATGCGGCCCGCCCGCCGCTCCGAGAAGCTGCCCGGCCGGCCCGGCGCGACCACCGGGGCGCGCACGGGGTGGGTCCTGCGGCTGGGCGGCCGGCTCGCGGTGGCGGCGGTCCTGGCAGCCCTGGTCGCCGTCGTGGCCGGCGGCAGCGACGGCGGGCGCAGCGCACCCCCGGAGGACACCTCCTCCACCCACAACCACGACTGACAGCGGGCCGCCACCACCAGAGTGGGCAGCTCTCCACCACGCCGGGGGACGGCCCGCCGCCATCCGGGTGAGACCGGCCGCCACCACGCCGGGAGGCCGTCCGCCCGGCGGCGGTACGCTCGGAGGCATGACCACCGACGATCTTCCCGTGATCGCTGCCGTCGACGGCTCCACGCACAGCCGGCAGGCGCTCGACTGGGCCACCCACGAAGCCGTGCGGCGCGGGCTGCCCCTGCTGATCGTCCACGTCCGCCCGGTCACCCGGCAGGTCGACGAGGAGACCGGGCGGCACGAGGCAGAGACGCTCCTGGCCGAGTGCGTACGCCGGAGCGCGCTCATCGCTCCGGAGCTGCGGCCCTCGACGCTGGCCCCGCTGGACTTCCCGTCGGCGGCCCTGGTCTCACTGGGCCGGGACGCGTCGATGATCGTGGTCGGATCGCGCGGACTCGGCGGCTTCCGCTCGCTGATGATCGGTTCCAACAGCCTCGCCACCGCGTCGATGGCGAGCTGTCCCGTCGTCGTCGTGCGGGACGACCGCCCGGAGGGGGACGACGACCGGGCCGAGGACGACGGCCGGGCCGGGGGCACCGGTGCCTTCACCGACATCGTGGCGGGGGTGGCCGCCGACGAGAGCAGCCAGGCGGTCCTGGAGTTCGCCTTCGCCACCGCGGCCTCCCGGCCGGGCGCCCGGCTGCGGGTCGTGCACGGCTGGACGATGTTCTCCTCCATGCTCGCGGGCGGCCCCGTCCTGGACCGGGAGGAGGCGGCGGGCTCGGCCGCCCGGACCCTGGCCGAGCTGACCTCGGGCCGGCGCGAGAAGTACCCGCAGGTCGAGATCGTCCAGGAGCCGGTCAACGGATCCGCCGCGCGCACCCTGGTGACCGCGTCGGCGACGGCCGCCCTGACGGTGGTCGGCCGTCGCAGGGGCGGCGAGTCGCTCGGGCTCGGACTGTCCCCGGTGGCGCAGACGACGGTCACGCACGCGCTGGGACCGGTCGCCGTCGTTCCCTGCTGAGCCTTCTCCCCACGCCCGTTCGCTACGCCCGGCCGGGTCGCCCCACGCGCCCGTCGGCGCAGGCCCCTTGGCCTGGCGGGCGGTTTGACCGAGACTTGGCCGATGACACAGCGTGTGGCACTCGCGACCGTAATGGACCGGCTTGCCATCGATGCGGTGATCACCGGGTACGCGGTGGCCGTCGACGACGGGGCCTGGTCGGACTACGGCGCCCTGTTCACCCCGGACGGCCGCGCGGACTACCGGGGCGCCGGCGGCGCGGAGGGCCCGGCCGGCGAGATCGCCCAGTGGCTCGAGGAGACGATGCGCCTCTTCCCCGTACGCCAGCACCTGATCGTCAACCGCCGGATCGACCTGGAGGACCTGGGCGGCTACACGGGCGACCGTGCCGAGGTGCTGGCCGACTACCTCAACCCGATGTGCCTGGACCGGAAGGCGTCGAGCGGCCCGGAAACGGACGTACCCGGGGAGGCCCGTTCCGGGCGGACCGGGGGTGCCACGCCCGACTTCGTGACCGGCGGCCGCTACACCTTCGAGCTGCACCGCGCCGAACCGGGCTGGCTGATCCGTACGGTCACCGTCCACGAGAAGTGGCGCCGGACGCCGGGCGCGTAGGGCCTGTCGTCACACCGCCCTCGTCGCCCGGACGGCGGCCGGGCGGTCCGTCGTGCCCCCGCCCGGCCGCGTCCTGTGTCCGGCGGGGATCACCTCCCCCACACTGGGTATCCAGGCGGGCATCCAGACCGGGCATCCAGACGGGTGTCCAGGGATCGACGCGGTGACGGCGACCGCCCGCCCGCCCACGACCGAGGAGGGCACGGTATGCGAATCCGGGGCTGGCGTCTCCCGGTCGGCCGGAACGCGGCCGGCGTCTCCGGCAACGGCCCCTCCCGGGAGAGCGCCACCGAGGAGAACGCCTCCGGGGAGGGGCCGGCGGCCGGCGGCCCGGACTCCGCCGGCGCGGGGCCGCTCCCGCCCCCCTGGGCGCGGGGCGCGGTGGCGCTGCTCGCCGGGGCGCTGCCCGCGCTCGCCTTTCCCGCGCCCGGTCTCTGGTGGTTGGCCTACGTGGCGCTGGTCCCCTGGCTGTTGCTCATCCGCACGGCGCACTCGCCCCGCCGGGCGGCGCTGGACGGCTGGATCGGCGGAATCGGCTTCGTCATCGCCGTGCACCACTGGCTGGTGCCGAGCCTCCACGTCTTCATCCTGCTGCTGGCCGCCCTGCTCGGGCTGCTCTGGGCACCCTGGGGGCTGCTGGTGTCCCGGCTGCTCGGCGGGTCTCCTTCCGCGCCGCGTGCCGCGGCCGCCGTGGTCGTCGTGCCCTCCGGATGGCTGATGATCGAGCTGGTGCGGTCCTGGGAGGGGCTCGGCGGACCCTGGGGGCTTCTCGGGGCGAGTCAGTGGGAGGTCGCCCCTGCCCTGCGGGTCGCCTCGGTGGGCGGGGTGTGGCTGGTGAGCCTGTTGTTGCTCGCGGTGAACACCGGCGCGGCCCTGCTGATCGCCGGCCGCGTGGCCCGTACGACCGCCGGGATCCTGCTGGTGGTGTGCGCCCTGTCCGTCGCGGCGATGTCGGCCTGGGCTCCCCGGCCGGAGGACACCGGCAGGGTCAGGATCGCCGTCGTGCAGCCGGGCGTCGTGGAAGGGCCGGAAAGTGTCGCGCGCCGCTTCGACCGGGGCGAGGAGCTGACCCGTTCGCTGGAGGGCCGGGGCGTGGACCTGGTGGTGTGGGGCGAGAGCAGCATCGGGGCGGGTGCGTGGCAGAACCCGGAGACCGCGCGGCGGCTGGCGGAGCTGTCCCGCCGGGTCGGCGCGGATCTGCTGGTCAATGTGGACGCCCGGCAGTCGGACGGCTCGGGGCGGTCGGGGATCTACAAGTCGGCGGTGCTGGTGGGTCCTGACGGGCCGACCGGGGACCGCTACGACAAGATGCGGCTGGTCCCGTTCGGCGAGTACGTCCCGGCCCGCTCCCTGCTGGGGTGGGCGACCTTCGTGGGCAGGGCGGCGGACGAGGACCGGCTGCGCGGTGACCGTCAGGTGGTGATGACCCTGCCGGACGGGGCGCGGGGGCTGCGGGTCGGCCCGCTGGTCTGCTTCGAGTCGGCGTTCCCCGACATGAGCCGCAGGCTGGTGCGCGACGGTGCGCAGGTACTCGTCGCCCAGTCCGCCACCTCGACGTTCCAGGACAGCTGGGCCCCCGCCCAGCACGCGTCGCTGGGGGCGCTGCGGGCGGCCGAGAACGGCCGCCCGATGGTCCACTCGACGCTCACCGGGATCAGTGCGGCGTACGGGCCCCGGGGGGAGCTGGTGGGCCGCCCGCTCGGCACCGACGCGAGCGCGGCGGAGGTGTTCGACCTGCCGCTGGCGCGCGGGAGCACGCTCTACGGCCGGTTCGGCGACTGGCCGGTGTACGGGGCGCTCGCGGCGCTGGCCGCGCTGTGCGCCGTGGAGGGGCTGCGGGCCCTCAGGAGGCGGCCTGCTCCAGGGCCTCCCTGACCACCCGCTCGCACAGCTCATGGGTCGCCAGGGCGTCCCGGGCGCTGAGCGTCTCGCCCCGGCGCACGGCGTCGAGGAAGGCGTGCACGCAGGCTTCGATGCCACGCTGCCGGGCCACGGGGACCCAGTCGCCGCGCCGCCGCACACTGGGCTGGCCCTTGTGGTCGATGATGTCCGCGAGGTTGCGGACCTGTCGCTTGGTGTCCTGGCCGGAGACTTCGAGGATCTCCTCGGTCGACCCGTTCAGCCGGTTCATCATGCCGATCGCGGTGAATCCGTCGCCGGAGAGCTGGAGCACCACGTGGTGCATCAGGCCGTCCACGATCCGGGCCCGCACCGTGGTGTGGTCGATGGTGCCCGGGGCCAGGAAGCGCAGTGTGTCGACGACGTGGATGAAGTCGTCGAGGATCATCGACCGGGGGTCCTCGGGCAGCCCGATCCGGTTCTTCTGCATGAGGATCAGCTCGCGCGGGTGGTCCGCGCACTGCGAGTACCCCGGGGCGAAGCGGCGGTTGAAGCCGACGGCGAGGCTGACGCCGCGTTCCTCGGCGAGGCTGACCAGCCGTTCGGATTCGGCGAACTCGTAGGCGATCGGCTTGTCGACATAGGTGGCGACGCCGGCTTCGAGGAGGCGTTCCACGATCTGTGGGTGCACGGCGGTCGGGGCGTGCACGAAGGCCGCGTCCAGCCCTTCGGAGAGGAGGGAGTCGAGGGTCGTGTGACGGCCGTCGGCCGGGATGCGGTGGGCGTCGCCGACCGCGTGGAGCGTGGCGGGGGTGCGGGTCTGCAGATGCGGTTCGACCCCCGGTACGGCGGTGAGCACCGGCAGGTACGCCTTCTGCGCGATGTCGCCGAGCCCGATGCAACCGATCTTCACGAGGTCTCCCTGTCGCCGTGCCACGCCGCTGTGCGCGGCTGTTCGCGCCCCGGCAGCATACGTCGCCGCCGCCATCGGCCCGGCTCTCCGGATCCGCTCGTGAAACCCCTGGCCAGGGACATGATCATGAGTGAAGGTGGCCGCCGTGATCTCTTCCGGAAGCCCCCGACGCACCGGCGCGCTGACAGAAACGGTGGGACACCGCGCCGAAGGACCGGCGGCCGGTCGGGTTCCCGGTTCGGTGCGCACCGCTGACCGGGTCACTCGTGCGGGCCATTCCCGGCCCACCCGGCCCCCGGGGGCCGGGCCGCACCGCAGAGTTACCGGGTGCAGAGAACCAGAATCACCGCGAAACTCCTGGTCGGGTTAGCGGTCACGGCTGTCTCCGGCTGCGTCTCGGTTGAGCCCGGGGCCGTTTCCTCCCCGCGTCCGGGGGCCACCGGGCCGGTCCAGGAGGTGGCCCCGCAGATTGTGCAGCCGCCCGCCCGTGAGGCACTGGAGGTCGTACCGGATCCGAGCCCGCCGGCCGCCCGGCCCTCCTCCCCCGCTCCCCCGGCCGCCGGATCCTCCGCGCCGGCCCGGCGCAACCGACCGGCGGGGGCCGCCCGTCCGCAGGAGCGCGCGGGCCCGCCGGAGCCCCGGACGCCTCACCGGGTCCCGGACGTCCCGTCCGTCACCGTGCCCGCCCTGCCGCGCGTCCCCGGTGGCGGGGCGGACGTCTGCGCGCTCGGCCGGGGGTACGGCGGCTGGCCCTCGGGGAGCCCGGAGGCCCGCATCTGCGAGGAGGCGTACGGCCGCTGACGCGGGAAACTCGCGGAGCCGTACGGCGGTCACTGCTCCCGCATGCGGAGCTCCAGCCGTTCGATCGCGGCCCGCACCCCACCCCCGTACCCGTCGTCCGCGAGCGATTCGGCCGCGGCCCGCGCCCGCCGGAGATGGATGCGGGCCGAGTCGGGGCGCTGGAGCTTGAGGTAGTCCGCCGCGAGGTTGAGGTGCAGCGAGGGGTAGAACGCCCGGACAGCCGCGGTGTCCGGGCGTTCCACCGCCCACACGCCACCCGGCCCCTCGTCGGCACCGGGCCCTTCAGCGCCACCCGGCCCCTCAGTGGCACCGGGCCCATCGGCATCGCCCGGTCTCCCGGCCTCGTCCGGCCCCTCGGCGGCTCTCAGTCCCTCGGCGGCCGTCAGGGCACGCAGGTCCCAGGCCAGCTCGTCGCCGGGGTCGTCCTGGGTGTCGGCCATGTAGTGCGCCAGGGTGCAGCGGTGCAGGGCGTCGCCGTCCGCACCCAGCTCCGACCAGAGCGCGCCGAAGCGGTTGCGGGCCTCCTCCCGGTCACCTCCGTGGAGCAGCATGATCGCCTGGCCGATCCTGGTCATGACGGCGTCCTCGGACGCCTCCTGCTGCTCCACCACTGCGGTCTCCTCGTCGCCCGTCCAGCCGGTTGCCCGTGTCTCCGACGCTAACGCCGGGGCTTCCGTATAACCGGTCGGACACGGGCGTCGGAGCCCGTCAGCCGAGGTCGGGGATCCGCCAGTCGATCGGCTGGTGCCCCTGGGCGGCCACGGCCTCATTGATCTGGGTGAAGGGGCGGGACCCGAAGAACTTCTTGGCGGACAGCGGCGAGGGGTGCGCGCCCTTCACCACCACATGGCGCTCCTGGTCGATCAGGGGCAGCTTCTTCTGCGCGTAGTTGCCCCAGAGCACGAAGACCGCCGGGTCGGGCCGGTCGGCGACGGCCCGGATCACCGCGTCGGTGATCTTCTCCCAGCCCTTGCCCTTGTGGGAGTTGGCCTCGCCGCCCCGCACGGTGAGCACGGCGTTGAGCAGGAGGACGCCCTGCTCGGCCCAGGGCATCAGATAGCCGTTGTCCGGGATCGGCAGGCTGAGCTCCTGCTGCATCTCCTTGTAGATGTTGCGCAGCGACGGCGGCGTCCTGACACCGGGGCGCACGGAGAAGCAGAGCCCGTGCCCCTGGCCCTCGCCGTGATACGGGTCCTGGCCGAGGACGAGGACCTTCACCTTCTCGTACGGCGTGGCGTCCAGGGCGGCGAAGACCTGCTCGCGCGGCGGATACACGGGCCCCCTGGCCCGCTCCTCCTCGACGAAGTCCGCCAGTTCCTTGACGTACGGCTTCTGGAGTTCTTCGCCGAGGACGGCGCGCCAGGAATCGGGCAGCAGGTCGATATCGGTCACGTCCACAACCTCCGGTGAGCAACAGGTTCTTGATCCCAGAACCTACCGGGCGCCACTGACAACGGGCCCCCGAGCCCTTCCGTGCAGCGTCTACCAGCTGGCCTTGCGGTACAGCTCCCACAACTGCATGACGGTCTGGGGGTCGAGCGCCCGCTCGCCGCCGCCGATGTCCTCGCCCGCGGCGACGTACAGCTTGCCCTGCCACAGCGGCAGCAGACGGACGTCGTCGACAAGGATCTCCTGGGCCCGCTCGAACTGCTTGCTGACCGCGCCCCGGTCGCTCTCCTGCCGCGAGGCGGGGATCAGCTGCTGGGTGATCTCCTTGTTGATGTACGGGGTGCCCGTGACGCTCTCCTTGCCCACGAAGGGGGCGACGAAGTTGTCGGGGTCCGGGAAGTCCGGGAACCAGCCGCGGCCGAAGACCGGGTACTCGCCCTTGTTGAAGCCTTCCTGGAACTTCTGCCAGGGCTCGCCCCGCAGCTTGATCTCGAAGAGTCCGGAGTCCTCCAGCTGCCGCTTGAGCTCCTTGAACTCGGACTCCGTGGAGGAGCCGTAGCGGTCGGTGGTGTACCAGAAGCTCATCTTCACGGGCTCGGTGATACCGGCCCCGGTGAGGATCTCCTTCGCCTTCTTGACGTCCGGGTTGCCGAAGACGTCGAAGAAGCTCGTGGCGTGTCCGGCGATGCCCTTGGGGATCATGGAGTAGAGGGGCTCGGCCGTTCCCCGGTAGACCTTGGCGACCAGGGCGTCACGGTCCACGACATGGGCGATGGCCTTGCGGACGGCGGGGTTCGCGGCGGCCGGGTCCTTCGGGTTGAAGACCAGGAAGCGGATGTCCGCGCCGGTGCTCTCGACGATCTGGAGGCCGGCGTTGTCGGCCTTGTTGTCCTCCAGGTCGACGACCTCCTCGGCGGTCAGACCCCGGTAGGTGGCGTCGATCTCCTTCGCCTTGAGCGCGCTCACCATGTCGGCGGACTGCTCGAAGTACCGGATGGTGACCGCGTTGTTCTTCCGGTCGGCGAAGCCCTTGTAGTCCGGGTTCTTCTTCAGCTCGGCGGTCGACCGCGCGTCGTAGGACTCCAGGAGGTACGGGCCGGAACCGGTGACCTTGCCGTCGTCGCGGATCTTGTCCTTGCGGTAGTCGCCGGGGGCGACGAGCGACATGGCGGGCGTGGCCAGGATGAACGGGAACGTGGCGTCGGGCTTGTTCAGGTGGAAGACGACGGTGTCGTCGCCCTTGGTCTCGATCCGGTCCAGCGAGCCGAGCATCCCGGCCGGGCCGCCCTTGAAGTGGATGTCCACGACACGGTCGATGGAGTACTTCACGGCCTCGGCGTCGAGCTTCTCGCCGTTGGAGAACGTGAGGTTCTTCTTGAGCGTGCACCGGTACGCCATGCTCGTGGCGTCGGTGAACTGGCAGGATTCCGCCGCGTCCGGCTCCGGGCTCGTGCTGCCGGTGGGGAAGCTCACCAGGGTCTGGTAAACGTTCCGCATCAGTTCCCAGGAACCGTCCCAGGCAGCCGCCGGATCGAGTGTGGACGGGGAGCTGGTCGTCCCGACGGTTATCTTCTGGTCCGTTTCCGATCCGCTGTCGGAAAGGAGACCGCATCCGGCCAGCAGAGAAAGGGAAGCTAGGGCTGCAGCAGCCTGCAGACTGGCCCGGTAGAACACGTGCACGCTCCTCGATCAGCCATGGGTCGGCAGACCATACCGCAGCGCCCCACCGGGTCAATCCGCTGGCCCGGAGGGGCGCTTGACTCAATCAGGCCCAAAACGGCTCAGGCCGCTCTCAGCCCACGCCGGCGTTGAGGAAAATTCCGCCGTCGACCACGAGGGTCTGTCCGGTGATCCAGTCGGACTGCGCCGAGGTCAGGAAGGCCGCCGCGCCCCCGATGTCCTCGGGTACGCCGAGCCGTCCCAGCGGGTAGGCGGCGGCCGCCTCCGCTTCGCGGCCCTCGTAGAGGGCTTCGGCGAACCGGGTCTTGACCACGGCCGGGGCGATGGCGTTGACCCGGACGGCCGGGGCGAACTCGTGCGCCAGCTGGAGGGTCAGGTTGACCATCGCCGCCTTGCTCATGCCGTACGCGCCGATGAAGGGCGAGGCGGAGACCCCGGCGACCGAGGCGATGTTCACGATCGCCCCGCCGTTCTCCTTCTGCCAGGCCTTCCAGGTCTGCTGGGCGAAGCCCAGCGCCGAGATCACATTGGTCTCGTAGACCTTGCGGGCGACGTTCAGGTCGAGCTCCGCGATGGCACCGAAGACCGGATTCGTCCCGGCGTTGTTCACCAGGTAGTCGACCCGGCCGAACGCCTCCATCGTGCGCTCGACCGCCGCGGCCTGGTGCGCCTCGTCGTGCGCCTTGCCCGCGATGCCGATCACCCGGTCGGAGCCGAGCCGCTCCACGGCTTCCTTCAGGGCGTCCTCGCCCCGGCCGGTGATGACCACCCGGTCGCCGCGGGCGACGAACGCCTCGGCGATCCCGTAGCCGATGCCCCGGCTCGCGCCCGTGATGAGGGCGACTTTCCCGCTGTCCTGCACCGTCATGATGTCCGCTGCCCTTCGGATCAGTTGAGGGGGCCGCCGGCCACGTACATGACCTGGCCGGAGACGAAGCCCGCGGCGTCGCCCGTGAAGAAGGCGATGGCGTTCGCGACGTCCTCGGGACGGCCGACGCGCTGGACGGGGATCTGGGTGGCGGCCGCCGCCTGGAACTCCTCGAAGCCCATGCCGACGCGCGCGGCCGTCTGCGCGGTCATCTCGGTGACGATGAAGCCGGGCGCGACGGCGTTGGCCGTGACGCCGAACTTGCCGAGCTCCTTGGCGAGCGTCTTGGTGAGGCCCTGGAGCCCCGCCTTGACCGCGGAGTAGTTGGCCTGGCCCCGGTTGCCGAGGGCCGAGGAGGAGGACAGCGAGACGATCCGGCCGAACTTCGCCTCGACCATGTGGGCCTGGACGGCCTTCGCCATCAGGAACGCGCCCTTGAGGTGCACGTTCATCACGAGGTCCCAGTCGGACTCGCTCATCTTGAACAGCAGGTTGTCGCGGAGCACGCCCGCGTTGTTCACGAGGATCGTCGGCGCGCCCAGCTCGGCGGCGACCCGCGCGACGGCGGCTTCCACCTGACCGGCGTCCGACACGTCGCAGCCGACGGCGAGCGCGGTGCCCCCGGCGGCGGTGATCTTCTCGACCGTGTCCTTGCAGGCCGCCTCGTCGAGATCGAGTACGGCGACGGAGCGGCCCTCGGCCGCGAGACGTACGGCGGTGGCGGCGCCGATGCCCCGCGCCGCTCCCGTCACGATGGCGACGCGCTGCTCGGTGGTGGACATGCTTGGTTCTCCTCGCCCTTGGATCGCGGCTCAGCGGAACGTCGGGACGCTTCCCTGACAGAAAGACTCCCGATCACTGAGCAACCGCTTAGTACCTTCAGCAGACGAGACGCTAGAAGCACTGGCACCCGGTGTCAACGGCGCACACCCCGGCGGGCCGCACGTCACACCGGGCGGGAGCGCGCCCGCCGCTGTGCCGTCATGGTCCCGCCGGGGCGCGGATCAGCGCACGAGGAGGTCGAGCAGCCGTTCCACCTCGCCGGCCGGGTCGGTGGTCAGGCCGCTGTGCACGGTGCCGGGCTGGACGACCGTGGAGCGCGGGGCGATCAGCCAGCGGAACCGCCGTCCGGCGTCGTCGCCCGCCGCCTGACCGGCCCCCTCGCCGCCGCCGCAGACCCCCTCGACGGCGCGCAGGGCGGCCCGCACGCCGACGACGTCGGCCCCCGGGTCCAGCGCCCTCAGCTTCGCCTCGTCCAGGTGCGTACGGGCGGCGACGAACGAGTGCGCCCGGCAGTAGACGAGCACCCCGGCGTTGAAGCACTCCCCGCGCTCGACCCGGGGCACGACGCGCAGGAGCGCGTACTCGAAGACATCGCGCCGCGTCATCGGCCGCCCTCCTCGCCGGTACGGACGGCTGCCGCGGCCCGGTCGTCGCCGGACGGTTTCGGCCGTGGTGGCAGCCGCTCGGTGAGCCAGCCCGGGGCCCGGGAGGGCCGGGGCGCGGCCGGCACGTCCAGCGTGATCCGCTCGTGGATGTCGGCGGCGCGCCCGAGCAGCGGTGCGATGTAGGCCCGGCGCACCTCCTCGGCGGACCCGAAGCCGGGCTCGTCGGCCAGCCAGACGTCCGGCACCTCGGCGGCCACTTCGGTGAGCAGTTCCTCGGTGACCAGCGGGGCGAGTTCGGCGGCGGCAGCCGTGATGTCCGGCGCGAAGGGGGCCAGGACGTGGTCCGAGGCGTTGTACGGCTTGGCGGCGGAGGCCTGGGCGCCCGGCCAGTTGTGGTGCCAGATCATGGTCGCGCCGTGGTCGATGAGCCAGAGGTCGCCGTGCCAGACGAGCAGGTTGGGGTTGCGCCAGGAGCGATCCACGTTGTTGATCAACGCGTCGAACCAGACGATCCGCCCGGCCTCGGCGGCCCCGACCTCGTAGGCCAGCGGGTCGAACCCGAGCGAGCCCGGCAGGTAGTCCATCCCGAGGTTGAGTCCGCCGCTCGCGCGGAGCAGCTCCTGCACCTCCTCGTCGGGCTCGGCCAGTCCGATGACCGGGTCGAGCTCGATGGTCACCAGCTCGGGCACCCGCAGCCCCAGCCGACGGCCGAGTTCCCCGCAGATGATCTCGGCGACGAGCGTCTTGCGGCCCTGCCCCGCTCCGGTGAACTTCATGACGTACGTACCGAGATCATCGGCTTCGACGATGCCCGGGAGCGAGCCACCCTCACGCAAAGGCGTGACATAGCGGGTTGCTACGACTTCTTCCAACACTTTCCCAGGCCACCCATCTCTTCAGCCCTACAATCCACGGACGACTCCTCCGGGGCGTTGGGGCGCGAATCGGCGATCAAGGGCGCTGGGGAGAATCTGGGGAGTGTCGACTCGCGGGCCGCTCTCCCCGCTCCCCCAGCAGACCGTCGATGGTGCCGCGCCCCTTGCTGCCGGCTTCCGGCACGAAGTGAGCATAGTAACCGAGGGTGATCGCCGGCGAGGAGTGCCCGAGCCACCGAGCTGTCGCGCCGGACTGGGTGGAGTCGGTAGGGGTCAGTGACCGTAGGCGGTCAGCTCGTCGGCCAGCAGGTCCATCAGGAGCCCGTCGTGCCAGCTGCCGTCCGGTCCGCGTTCGTAGTCGCGCATGATGCCGACCGGGCGGAAGCCGGCCTTGGTGTAGCAGCGGATGGCGGCGGCGTTGTCCGCCGCCGGATCGATCACCAGGCGGTGGAAGCGGTGGTCGGTGATGAGGTGCCGGGCCAGGGTGCGGACGGCGTCGGTGCCCAGGCCCCGTCCGTGCGTCGCCGGGTCCAGGTAGAGGTCGATGTTCGCGTGCCGGTAGTCCGGATCGGTCTCCTCGCCCCACTGGATGCCACCGACCGTGCGGCCGTCCAGCTCAATGACCAGCAGGCTGACCCCGGGATCGCGGAGGTCGCCGGCGATCTCCGCGGCAAGGTCCGCGTCGCCGCGCCAGCGTGCGTACACCTCGGGCTTCGCCCGGATGGCGGTCAGCGCCGGAACATCCGAGGGAACGGCGGGACGGAGGGTCACCTCGGCGCCGTACAGAATTGTCTCCATGGACGGCAGGCTAACTGCTCGATCCCGGGGGATCGGCTGCGCGCATGGGGAAAGGACACCCAACGTCAGTATGTAGAAGCAGAGTTGGACGCCCTCGCCACCGCCCTCCAGGTGAAGCGTGAAGACCGATGACCTGCTGAAGGACTCACCGCGTCTCGCTCCGCGGCATCACCGCCCGCTGCCCGCCTCACCGCAACAGTGTGGACGTCGCTCGGCTCATTGCCCGTCAGGAGCGGGCGTTCCATGCAGTCGGCGTGCCTGGGTGTCGTAGTCGCTCAGCACGCGTAGTGGACCGCTTCCTGGATCTCCTCGTCCGTGGCCCCGAACAGCTTCGCGGCCTCGGTGTGGAAGAGCGTGCAGTAACGGCACTTCGTCTCCGAGCCCACCGCGTCACGTCACTCGGGCGGCAGACCGCCGGCGCGCAGCACCGTGGCCGCACCGATCACGCCAACGTCCTTGAGGGTCTGTCGGCGAGGCCGGCCGGGAGACGGCCGGCCTGCACCTGGCGCCTCCAGAATCCCCCGGGGGGACGCGTGCTCGCGCGGCGGCTCGATCCGCTTCGCTCTTCGAGCGTGCCGGGAGCGGAGCCGGCGGATCGGTGAGCGCGCTTACGGTTCTCGGCCTCCCTCAGAGCCTACGGTCGGACCATGGTGGTGAGGATCGTGCTCGGGACGGGGTCCACGGCGATGGGCGTCGCCCGGTTTGCCTCCCTCGGGCACATGCCGCAGATCCCGTCCGCGTACGGGCTGGTCACCGGCAGTGCCGCGACCGTGCCACGGCTGTCTCCGGGGTGTGGAGGGTGCTGCTCGCGCGGGCCGTACCCGCGCGGTCTCACCATGGCCGACCGCGGCTGGGTGCGCCGGGCCCGGAGGACCGCTGCCCGTCCGCCCCGGCCCGCCCGCGCCGTAGCCGGGCGACATCCCTGATCGTGACGACGCCCGGTGAGTGAAAGCAGGCCCGTTCATGGAGGAGTTCCGCGTGCCCCAGGAACCCGCGCCACGGCGCAAGGCGGACCGCGACGAGGTGTTCGTGGAGTTCACCAAGTCCATCTGCCCCATGTGCAAGACACCCGTCGACGCCCAGGTCAACATCCGCGAGAACAAGGTGTACCTGCGTAAGCGGTGCCGGGAGCACGGAGAGTTCGAGGCGCTGGTCTACGGGGACGCCGAGGAGTACCTGTCCTCGGCCCGCTTCAACAAGCCCGGCACCATCCCGCTGACCTTCCAGACCGAGGTGAAGGACGGCTGCCCCAGCGACTGCGGGCTGTGCCCGGAGCACAAGCAGCACGCGTGTCTGGGCATCATCGAGGTCAACACCGGCTGCAACCTGGACTGCCCCATCTGCTTCGCCGACTCCGGACACCAGCCGGACGGCTACTCCATCACCACCGAGCAGTGCGCGACCATGCTCGACGCCTTCGTGGAATCCGAGGGGGAGGCGGAGGTGGTGATGTTCTCCGGCGGAGAGCCCACCATCCATCGGCACATCCTCGACTTCATCGACCTCGCCCAGATACGCCCGATCAGGAACGTCAACCTCAACACCAACGGCATCCGCCTGGCCACCGACCAGAAGTTCGTCGCCGAACTCGGCAGACGCAACCGGAAGCCGGGCCGGTCGGTGAACGTCTACCTCCAGTTCGACGGCTTCGACGAGCGCACGCACAGGGAGATCCGGGGCCGGGACCTGCGCACGTTCAAGCAGCGTGCCCTGGACAACTGCGCCGAGGCAGGACTGACCGTCACCCTCGTCGCCGCCGTCGAGCGCGGGCTGAACGAGCACGAGCTCGGGGCGATCATCGAGTACGGCATCGACCACCCCGCCGTCCGCTCGGTGGCCTTCCAGCCGGTCACCCACTCCGGCCGGCACGTCGAGTTCGACCCGCTGAACCGGCTCACCAACCCCGACGTCATCCGCCTCATCAACAGCCAACGCCCGGACTGGTTCCGGAAGGGGGACTTCTTCCCCGTACCGTGCTGCTTTCCGACCTGCCGCTCCATCACCTACCTGCTGGTGGACGGCGAACCGGGCCATCGCACCGTCGTCCCCATCCCCCGGCTGCTCGACGTCGAGGACCACCTCGACTACGTCACCAACCGGGTCATGCCCGACACCGGGATCCGCGGGGCCCTGGAGAAGCTGTGGTCGGCCTCCGCGTTCATGGGCACCGCCACCACCGAGGAGAAGCTGCGGGCGACCGCCGAGGCCCTGGACTGCGCGGATGCCTGCGGCATCGACCTGCCCGAAGCGGTGAAGAACCTCGACGACAAGGCGTTCATGATCGTCGTGCAGGACTTCCAGGATCCCTACACCCTCAACGTCAAACAGCTGATGAAGTGCTGCGTCGAGGAGATCACCCCTGACGGACGCCTCATCCCCTTCTGCGCCTACAACTCCGTCGGCTACCGAGAACAGGTCCGCGCCGATATGTCCGGCGTCCCTGTCGCCCCGGTCGCGCCGAACGCCCTGCCGCTCGCCGACCGCCTGACGACAACACCGTACGGCTCGAAGACCGCGCACACTCCCGACGCGGAAGGGAAACTCCCGTCATGACCCAGCCGCCCACCGGTGAAGAACTCAAGGCGTGCTGCGCCGCCGCGTACTCCTTCGACGTCGTCGCCCTGCTCCTCGGGGAGTCGTACCATCCCGGCGGCACCGCCCTGACCCGCCGCCTCGCCGACCGCCTCGGCCTGAGCCCCGGGGCGCGGGCCCTGGACGTCGCCTCCGGTCGCGGCACCACCGCCCTGCTGCTGGCCGACGCCTACGGCGCCGACGTCGACGGGGTCGACTACGCGCGGGCCAACACCGCCCTCGCCCAGGGCGCCGCCCAGGCGGCCGGTCTCGCCGACCGGGCGCGGTTCACCACCGGGGACGCCGAATCCCTGCCGTACCCGGATGGTGTCTTCGATGCCGTGGTGTGCGAGTGCGCGCTGTGCACCTTCCCGGACAAGACGCGCGCGGCGGCCGAGTTCGCCCGCGTTCTCCGGTCCGGGGGGCGCCTCGGCATCACCGATGTCACCATCGACCCCACCCGGCTGCCGCCCGAACTCACCGGCCTCGGCGCCCGCATCGCCTGCGTCGCCGACGCCCGGCCGCTCCAGGACTACACCGAGATCCTGGAGCGCGCGGGCCTGCGCACGCTCCGTACCGAGCGCCACGACGGCGCGATGCGGCGGATGATCGACCAGATCGAAGCCCGACTGGACCTGCTGCGCATCACCGCCGCGGCCGGCCTCGCCCAGGCCGGCGTGGATCTCACGGCGGCTCCCGCCGTCCTGGAGGCGGCCCGCAGGGCGGTGGAGGACGGCGTGTTGGGGTACGGCTTGGTGATCGCGGAAAAGGACCCCCGGAGCGTCTGACCGAAGGCCTCCTCGCGCGCCGGAGGGCTCCTCGCGCGCCTCGGGGCTGTCCCGCTGTTCCTGGCGGATCAGCGCGCGGCCCCGGGCGCGGTGCATCGCACGGCGCCGGGGTACCGAGCGAGGCGGGGGCGGGCCGGGGCTGGCGTGCCGGGCGGGCCGGCGGGCTGGCGGGCGGCGGGCCGAGCGGGGCGACATGGCTGAATCAATATGACTGGAACGATCCGTCACAGAACGCGTTGGTCTGCCGTTCACTTCTCGGAAGCGGAACAACGGACGAGAGGTGTTCGCGGTGCGGCGAACGTTGCGGTACCTGCTGCTCGCCACCGGGGTTGCCCTCTCGGCCCTCGCGGTGACCGCCGTGCACGGCGCCGCCACCCTGCCGCTCGCGGTCGCCGTGTATGCCGATGTCGTCCTCGGTCTGTGCTGGCTCACCGCCGCCGCACTGCTCCTTCGCCGTCGCCGGGCCCCGGACACGGACGGCGAAGACTCCCCCGCCCCCGCCACCATCGCGCCGTGCGGTACTCCACCGAGGGCGAACCTCTCGCTCGTTCCCACTGGGGCACCCACCACCGCCGCTGATCCGGCCAATCTCGCGGTGCGCCCTGCCCCGTTCGCCCATGCCTTGCGACCATGGCCGGCGACCACCTCTGCTGAGGAGCGAAGCGTGCCCGATGCGACCAGTCTTCTTGTCAGCTCGTCCGTGATGACCCATCCGGTACGTCTCGCCCAGGCCCAGCACCTCGCTGCCCGGCTACGGCTCGACGGCCTCGCGATCGACCCGGACCCGGAGGGCCCGCCCTCCGCGCTGCGCACCGCCCTCGTCGCGTGGTCGGCCGTCGCCCCGGGGGCCAGCCACCATCTCGTCGTCCAGGACGACGTCGACGCTCCGGGCGAGCTCCTGGAGATCGTCGCCCAAGCCGTCGCCCGGTTCCCCGACGAGGCGCTGGTGTTCTACACCAACTGGCACGCGCGCAACGGCGCCGCCGCCCGGCTGGCCGCCCTCGCGGGCGCCTCCTGGGTCCGGGCGGTCCCGGACGAGTTCACGCCGTCCTTGGGTGTCTGCCTTCCGGCCGGGACGGCCGCCGGCTTCCGGGAGGACGCCCGGGAGAGTGCCGAACGCCATGACGACGAGCGGCTCTCCGTCTTCTTCCGCCAACGCGGCCGGATGAGCCTGCTCGCCGTACCGAACATCGTCGAGCACATAGGCACCAGCAGTATCAACGGCCACGCCGCTCAGGGCATCCGCCGCGCCGCCTGCCCCACCTCCGCCGCCGACGCGGCCCCTCTGCTGAGCCGGGGTCGCGTCCTGGAGGAGCCGGGCTGGATCCCGTACATGCGGTACGGGGAGGGCTACGTCCGGCTCGTCGGACAGGAGCACGGTCCCGACGGCGGCCGCGGCCACCACCGCTGGCGCGATGCCCTGCCCTCGACCGGTCTCACGGAGGAAACCGTGCTCGCCGCGCGGGAGGCCCACCTGCCGCTGGGGCTCGCGGCGGAGGTGGCCCGAGCCTTCGGCGGCGCGTTCGCGGAGGAACTGTGGACCCATTGCTTGCTGCTCGGCCGGCAGGCGGCCCACGCCTCCCGCCGCCTCGGCCCGGCACTGGAGGAGATACCCCTCGACGCGCTCGACCGGCTGCGGCGTTCCGCCGTCGCCACCGCCGGGCTCGCCGGACTCCCGCCGGAACGCCGCCCGGAGGCGGGTCCGGACGAGGTCCGGACCATGGCCGCGTTCGCGTGGACCGCCATCCACGCGGGGGAACGTCTCGGCTGAGGGCTGTCCCCCATCCACGCGGGGGAACGGCTCGGCTGAGGGCCGTCCCCTCCCCATCCACGCGGGGGAGAACGTCTTGACCGAGTGCTGTCCCGCCATTCCCGGCGGGACGGCACTCAGGCCCGGTGCGTGATCCACACTCCCGGCTCCCAGTACACGGCCACGTCCCGCGCCCGGTCCACGCGGAGCGGGGCGGGTCCGCCGGGGAAGACGTACTCGCCGTCCTCCGGAAGGGCGAGGCCCGTCCAGCGTTCCCACTCAAGGACCGTGCCGGTGATCCGGGAGGACCGCGCGGACGCCGCCGCGACCGTGCCGCCCGCGCCCACCTGGGTCCGGATCCACGGGTCGAACGGGGTGGCGTCGTCCCGGGTCCACGCCGCGTACCGCTCGATCGGGACCAGCGGATAGCGGTCCTTCCAGGTGGGCCGGACCGGCACCAGCACCGTCGGGAGCCCGGCGCGCCGCGCGGTGTCCGCTCGTCTGCCAGAGGGCCATTTCGGCACTCTTGCGGGCTGTCGGCACCCTCCGTACTGTCCGGATCCGGCTGCTGGGCAAGGGTTCCGTCACGGATGCCCGGCGGGGAGCGGCGGTTCCGGATCGAGGGAGGACGTATGGCACGTCAACGACTCAGTGCGGTGGTCATGACGCATCCCAGGCGCCGTGAGGCAGCCGAGGAGCTGGCCCTGAGCGCGCCTTCCGGACTGCTGAGGGTCGTCATGGACCCCGACCCCACCGGCACCCCCTCGGTCCTGCGCACCGCGCTCACCGCGTGGTCGGCGATCGAGGAAGGGGCCACGCACCAGTTGGTGGTACAGGACGACATGAGGTTGTCCGAATCCTTCTTCGAGCGGGTCCGGGGCGCGATCGAGGAGCGTCCCGACGCGGCGCTCGCCCTGTTCGCGCTCTGGGACTCCCGCAACGGGGCGGCCGTGCGGTTCGGCGCGCTGGCCGGCGCCCGCTGGGTCGGCGCCGTCAACGAGTACTTCCCCTGCGTGGCCATCGTGCTGCCGCGCCCGGTCGCCGAGGGCTTCGTCGCGTACGGCAGGCAACGCCTCGGCGGCTGGCCCGACGACATCCTGATGCACCGCTACCTCCGGGCCCGGGGAGTACCGCGCTATGTCGCGGTTCCCAACCTCGCGGAGCACGAGGACCGCGGCTCGATCTCGGGCAACGCCTTCCGCGGACCGCGCCGCTCGGTCTGCTTCCTGCCGGGCGACCGCGCCGGGGAGGAGGGACCGGCCCTCGACGGACTGACGGTGCTCCCGTTCTTCAAGTACGGTGCCGCACGCTGCGCGGTCCGGGTTCCGGGCCCGGGACCCGAACGCTGGCTGCACCTGGACGCGGAGCAGTACCTCAAAGGGGCGGGGCTGCCGGCCGCTCTCCTGCGCCCGCCCGGCCACGGCCCGGTCGAGCCGGACGTCAGGGGCACCTGGCTCACGGCCCTCACCATGGGGTACGAAGCGGCCCGCGCCGAACTGCCCGAGCCGCCCGTGACATCGAAGGCGTACGCGGAGGCCGTCGCGACGATCGGCCCCGGCGGCATCAGCAACACCAGCACGCAGGAGCACATCGCGCAGCGCCGTGAACCGCTGGCCGAGGTGGCTCGGCGGGCACTGTCGGCCGGGCGTGCGGCCGCCTCCGAGCGCCGCCCACCTGCTCGACGGCAGGGCGGCCTCGTCTGGCGCGGGGCGGCGAGTCCGCTCGGTGAGCATCTCGTACGCAGGCTGGCCGACCGAGGCGTGCGTGGCGACGCCGTGATCGACCTGACGCGACTGCACCGCGCCGGGGCGAAGGTGACCGTCCGTCCGCGGAACGCCCCCACCCCGTACACGCTGGACGTCGGGGAGGTCTACGGCCCCGGCTGCTCGCACCGCACCCCGATCGGCCGCATGGTGTGGGACGCGCTGCGCAGCCGCCCCGTCACCGTCGAGGGCGGCCCCGACGCCGAGGTCCACCCCGTCTACGTCCACGACCTCGCCGACGCGATCGAGTCCGTCCTGCGCGGCCGGCCGGACCACCGGCATCTGGTGGTCACGCCCGAGAAGCCCTGCACGGCTCTGGAGCTGGCCCAAGCCGTGCGCGACTCCGTGCGCCCCGTACCGGTACAGGTGGCGCCGGACGGCGCAGCGCGGTGGCGCGTCCCGGCCGACGCCCCCCGGGTTCCGGGCTGGGCGCCCGCGACGGGAATGGGCCGCGGGCTGCACGCCTTCGCCCAGTGGCTCGCCTACGAGGGAGTTCTGCTCGACGTGGACTGACGCCGTGTGACGGTCTGCCGTCGTGGCCCGCCGACAAGGTAAAGGCATCGGCGGGTCTGCGGGGCAGCTACCTCCGTACGTTGTTCCCAAGGCTCCCCGGGCGTGCCGGAGCCGGCCATGGGGAGGGTTCCCGTGCCCGGCCGCTCCCGCGGTACGGAAGCGCCGTACCGGAGCCGGCTTCTCCGACATCGGGGCCCCGGCGGCCGAGGGCAGCAGAACTGCGGCGTCCCGGCCTGAACATCGGCGCGCCGCGACACGTACTCCTGATCGAAGTCATCGAAGACGAGGTCCGGGACACCGACAGGACACCGCCGGGTCCGGGACACCGACGAAGGGAATGCCGCGATGAGCGCAACGCAGCAGCGCCGGATCCTCCTCGGACGCCGCACGGTCGTCACAGCGGTGGGAGCGGCCGGGGCGGCTGCCGCCCTCACCGCGTGCGGCGGATCGGACAGCCCGGGAGGCTCGGAGACGGTCGAGCAGCCCAGCAGCGGGGGCGAGGCCAAGGGCGGTGAGGTGCTCGCCGCGGCCGCCGACATTCCGGAGGGCGGCGGGGTGGTCTTCGCCGCGCAGAAGGTCGTGGTGACCCAGCCGCGGCCGGGCGAGTTCAAGGCGTTCTCGTCCACGTGCACCCATCAGGGCTGCGCGGTCAAGGATGTCTCGGACGGCACGATCACCTGCCCCTGTCACAACTCCACCTTCGACGCCGCCACGGGCAGCCCGACCGGCGGGCCCGCCACCCAGCCGCTGCCCGCCCGGGAGATCACGGTCGAGGGTGATTCGATCAGGCTGGCGTAGCCGCTCCCCGCCCCGCCCGCTGCCTGCGCGGTCGCTTCCAGCTGCCGAGGAGCGCGTCCGTGGTGGTGACGGTGGCGACCAGGGCGAGCGTGTTACGGACCATGGCAGGGGTGTACTCGGCGGGCACCCCCGCGATGGCGTCGGCCGGGACGACGGCCGTGTAGCCGAGGTTGACCGCGTCGAAGACGGCGTTGGGGATGGCGATGTTGGCCGATACGCCGGTGACGACCAGCGTGCGGCAGCCGAGGTTGCGCAGCAGCGGGTCGGCGCCGGTGCCGGCCAGGGGCGAGAGTCCGTGCAGCCGGCGGACGACGAGGTCCTCGTCGGCCACCTCGATGGGGGGCGCCACCCGGACGGCGGTGCTGCCGGTGTGCTGCTGGACGGGCAGCCCGGCGGCAGCGCGGAAGAGCCGGGCGTTGTGGTTGCCGCCACGCCCGTCCGGCCGGCTCTCGGCGACCGCGTGCATCACCTGGACACCGCTCTCGTGGGCGGCGGCGACGAGCCGGGCGATGTTGGCCAGCGCGCCCGACGAGCGGGCGGCGGCGGCGAGTTCGGGCAGGGCGCTGTCCGGCCCCACGACGCCCTGCTGGCACTCGACGGTCAGCAGGACGGTGGTGGCGGGGTCGAGCAACGCGGTGAGCCGCTCCTGTGATTCCCTCGACGGCACGGACGCTCCTGCCTTTCCTTGCGGCCGCCACCCGAGTGGGCGGCCTTCGGCGGACGGACTTCTGCGGACGGACTGCCGTGCCCGGTCTCCGCGGTCTCCGCGGACGGACTTCCGCGGAGACCGGGCGCGCGAGAGTAGCGGCCATTGCGTCATGACGGAAGAGCGTCCATGATTTCTGACACCCAGTCAGATCCCAGGAGAGGACGACCATGACCGACACCCAGCGACGAGGCCGCCGGATCATGATGACGCCCCAGGAGCGGGACGCCTACCTCGGCGAACAGCGCACCTGCCGGGTCGCCACGCTCGGCTCCGACGGCGCTCCGCACATCGGCGCGCTGTGGTTCGTCTGGGACGGCGGCTCACTCTGGCTGTACTCCATCACCCGCAGCCTGCGCTGGTCCCAGCTGCGCGAGGACACCAGGATCGCCGTGGTCGTGGACGACGGCGAGGGGTACGAGGAACTGCGCGGCGTGGAGCTCACCGGCCGGGCGGAGTTCGTCGGCGAGGCGCCCCGCACGGGCGAGCCCTGCCCCGAACTCGCGCAGCCGGAGCGGCTGTTCCCCGTGAAGTACTTCGGCGGCACGCAGATGCCCCACGACGGACGGCACGCCTGGCTGCGGCTCACCCCGGAGACGATCACCTCCTGGGACTTCCGCAAGCTCGCCGGTCTCACCTGATCCCGGCACCGCAGCCACCGGTCCGCTACTCACCCCGCGCCGGCCGCGACGCCCGCGGCCGCCGCCCGCAGCGCCTCCACCGCGGCGCGGACCGACGGGCGGCGGTCCGCGTCGGTGCGCCAGACCGCGTGGACGTGCCGCCGCATGGTCTGCCGCACAGGCACCAGGCGCACCCCCTCGGGAACCGGCCCGCGCCCCAGCCGGGGAGCCACGCAGACGCCGAACCCGGCGGCGATCAGCGCGAGTTGCGTATGGTGCTCACCGGCCAGGTGGGCGATGCGCGGCTCGATACCCCGGGAGCGCAGGGTGAACATCAGCCACTCGTAACAGAATTCGCCCTCGGGCCAGGACACCCACGGGTCGTCCGCGAAGTCCTCCAGCTCCACTTCGTCGCGGTCCGCGAGCGGATGTCCGGCCGGCATGGCGATGTCCGGGGCGTCGTCGAGGAGTTCGGCCTTGGTCAGCCCACCGGGCACGGGCAGCCGCTTGTTGCTCCAGTCGAGCACGACAGCCAGGTCGACGTCTCCGCGGAGCACCGCGCGCAGCCCCTGCTCGGGCTCCAGCTCCCTGGTGCGGACGGTGAGGTCGGGGTGGTCGGCGCGCAGGGAGGTCAGCGTCGCCGGGAACAGTCCGCGGGCCGCGGTCGGGAAGGCGCAGATCCTCACCTCGCCGACGACCTCGCCCCGTTGCGCCTCGATGTCGGACTGGGCGAGCTCCACCTGCGACAGGATCCGCGCGGCATGGTCCGCGAGCAGTCGGCCGGCATCGGTGAGGCGGACGCCCCGGCCGTTCCTGGCGAGCAGCCGCTGCCCCACCTCGCGCTCCAGCTTGGCCATCTGCTGCGAGACCGCCGATGTCGTGACGTGCAGCCCGTCGGCCGCCCCGCTCACTGAGCCGTGCCGTGCGAGGGCATCCAGGGTGCGCAGCCGCTCCAAGTTCAACATATAAGCAATGCTACGCGATAGACCGCAGAAACATTCGCTTGTTCTACGACGTCATCTTGGTCAAGGTGGACCTCATGAGCGCTCCCCGCGAACCGAGGGCCACGGCCCCGGCATCAGTGCCTCCCCCGCCCGCCCCACCCTCGGCACCCGCCCGGCGCCCCGCTCTCGACTGGCGGATCCGGTTCGCGGCGCTCTCGCTCATCTGGGGGTTCAGCTTTCTGCTGATCAAGGTCGGAACCGAGGGCTACGCCCCGTTCCAGGTCACCTTCGGCCGACTGCTGGCCGGTACGGCGGTGCTGGTAGCCGCCATGGCGGTGCGCCGACAACGGCTGCCGCGTTCGGCCCGGACCTGGGGGCATCTCACGGTCGCGGCGCTGCTCCTCAACGCGCTGCCGTTCTCGCTCTTCGCCTATGCCGAGCTGACGATCCCCTCGACACTGGCCGGCATCTGCAACGCGACCTCGCCGCTGTGGGGCATGGCGCTCTCGGTGGTCGCCCTGTCCGAGGACCGCCCGACCCGCCGCCGGGTGGCCGGTCTGGGTGTCGGTTTCCTCGGCGTCCTCACGGTGCTGGGCGCCTGGCAGGGCTTCTCCGGCCTGGACCTTCCGGGTACGGCCATGGCGCTGCTCGCCTCGTTCTGCTATCCGGTCGGCTGGATCTACGTCCGCCGCACCCTGGCCGGCACCGGTTCGTCGACGCTGGCGCTGACGGGCAGCCAGCTCTTCCTCGGTACGTTGCAACTGGCCGTGGTGACACCCCTGTTCACCTCGGCGCCCACCTCCTTCCCCCTGCTCCCGACACTCTCGGTCCTCGCCCTGGGCGCGCTGGGCACGGGCCTCGCGGTGCTGCTCCAGTACGGCCTGGTCCAGGAGGTCGGCCCGACGACGGCCCAGATGGTCACGTACTTCATCCCGGTGATCGCGACGGCGGCGGGCGTCGCGCTGCTGGGCGAACAGCTGAGCTGGAACACCCCGGTCGGGGCGCTGGTCGTCCTCGTCGGCGCGGCCCTCACCCAGAGCCGCACCCGCCCGGCCGCCGCCACCGCACCGAAGGCGGCGAGGCGTCCGGCCGCCACCGCTCCACAGTCCGCGGCCGTGGAGCCCGCTGGACGCCCGGCCACCTCCCCCGGAGCCGCAGGGCAATCGGCCGCCACCGCCCCCGGCCGCCCAGGGCAACGGACCCCCGCCGCGCCCTGACCCGCGCCCCTCCGGGCGGCCCCGCCCGAAGGCGTGCCCCCGGACGCGGGCGCGCTCGCCTCAGCCGTAGCTGACCGGCCGTGCCGGGCCCGCGGCGGCGGCCACCGCGTCCGCCAGGGGAACGATGTCCGCCGCGGCCAGCGGGGATACGGTGATCCGCACCCCCTGGGGCGTGTCCAGCCGGAAACGGGCGCCCGGGGCCGCGGCCCAGCCCGCGTGGAACAGCCGGGTGACGGCCCCGGTCTCGTCGCTCACGGGCACCCACACGTTCATCCCGCTGCGACCCCGGGCCCGCACGCCGCGCTCCGCCAGCGCGCGGATGAGCGCGTCCCTGCGGTCACCGTAGGACCGAGCGACCGCAGGGGCGTCGACCGCGCCCGAGGTCCACAGCTGGAGCACGGCACGCTGGAGCAGCCGGCTGACCCAGCCGGACCCGAGCCGCTGCCGCCCCGCCACCCGGTCGACCGTGACGGCGTCCCCGGTGAGCGTGGCGACCCGCAGATCCGGGCCGTACGCCTTGGCCGCCGAGCGGATGAACGCCCAGTGGGCCGTCACCCCGGCCAGCGGATGCAGCGGCAGATCGACGATGGCGTACCCGTGGTCGTCCTCGATCAGCAGCACGTCCGGATGCCGGGCGAGGACCGCGCGCAGCTCCCGGGCGCGCGGCGCGTCCAGGGACGCGCCGGTCGGATTCTGCGCCCGGTCGGTGACGACGAGGGCCCGCGCCCCGGCCCGCAGCGCCCGCTCCACATCGGCGGGCAGCGGACCGGAATCGTCCACGCCGACCGGCACGGCGCGCAGCCCGAGCGCCGGTACGAGGTCGAGCACGCTGCCCCAGCCGGGGTCCTCCACCGCCACCGCGTCGCCCGGCCTGAGGTGCGCCACGAGGACCCTTTCGATCGCGTCCAGGGCACCGGACGTCACGGCGACCGGCCCGGCGGGGACCCCGTCGGCGTCCAGCGCGGCGCGGGCGTACGCGGCGAACTCCGCGACCACCGGGGCCTGCCCGTACAGACCGCGGCTCTCCGCGTCGGCGGCGGCGGCCGCGGCGAGCGCCGGCCCGAGGTCGGGCAGCAGCTCCGGATCGGGATTGCCCTCGCCGAGGTCCCGGACGCCCGGGGGCGCCTCGATCCGCAGGGATCCGCGCGACGTGCTGGCCGGGGCGGGACGCACCCGGCTCCCCCGGCGGCCCGCTGTCTCGATCACCCCGCGCTCGCGCAGCGTCCGGTAGGCGGCCGCCACCGTATGGGGATTGACCTCCAGGCGCGCCGCCAACTCCCGCATGGGGGGCAGCAGATGACCCGGCGGGAGGTCTCCGGAACCGACCCCGCGCTCCACACTGGCAGCGATTTCCGATGCACGCCGCCCACTGATCCGATACTCTCCTAGCACAAACATGATTATGCACTAGCGCAATGGAGTACGCAATGCAGCACCCCGCAACGCCCGACGGCACGGGCTCCGGCGTCGCCGCCCCCTACCTTCCCACCGGTCGCACGGTCCCCACCCGGTCCAAGGAGCGCGCCTCCTACGACCGCGAGCTGGTCCACTCGATCCTCGACGAGGCATACCTCTGTCACCTGGGCTTCGTGCGCGACGGCGCCCCGGTCGTCCTGCCGACCCTCTTCGGCCGGATTGGAGAGCGGCTGTACGTCCACGGTTCGACGGGCTCGCGACCGCTGCGGTCGGCGAGGAGCGCGGACCCGGGGCTGCCGGTCTGTCTGACGGTCACGCATGTCGACGCCCTCGTGCTGGCCAGGTCCGCCTTCCACCACTCGATGAACTACCGCTCGGTGGTGGTGCACGGCACGGCCGTGACGGTGACCGACCCCGAGGAGCGGCGGCTCGCCCTGGACGCGATCGTGGACCAGGTCGCGCCCGGCCGCTCCCAGGACTCGCGGCCGGCCGACGCCAAGGAGCTCGCCGCGACGGCGGTGATCCGGCTGGACCTGAACGAGGTGTCCGCGAAGGTCCGCACCGGCGGGCCCAACGACGAGCCCGAGGACAGCGCCCTCCCCCACTGGACCGGCATCGTGCCGCTCACCCGGGGCTACGCGGCGCCGGTCCCCGCGGACGACCTGGATCCGGCCATCGGCGTACCGGACTACCTGTCCACGCTCTGACGGAGGTCGCGGCAGCCATGGCTGCCGCGACACCGGGGTCCCTCCCACGCCGGGCCCGTCACACCGCCAGGGCCTCCTTCCGGCGGGCGGCCGCCGCACCGCGTGTCTCCGCGAGGGCCAGTCCGGCCACGGCGGTCAGCAGGAGCAGCGTGCCGAGAACCGTGGCCGCCGTCAGCCGCTCCCGCAGGACGGTCACCGCGATGACCGCCGCGCTCACCGGCTCCAGGAGCATGATCACGGAGACGGTGGCCGACCGGACAGCGGCCGCTCCGGCGAAGTACAGCGCGTAGGCGAGCGCCGTGGGGACCGCCGCCACATAGACCAGCAGCCACAGCACCTGCCCGGTCTCGGCGGTGTGCGGCATCAGCCCCTCGGCCAGGGCCATGGGCAGCAGGCCCACCGCTCCGATGCCGAACGCCCAGGCGCTGGTGGTCAGCGCGTCACCGCCACCGCCGTCCCGCCCGAGCCACCGGGTGAGCAGCGTGATCGCCGCGTACCCGGAGGCGGACAGCAGCGCCAGCAGCACCCCGGCCGGCACGACGTCACCGCCCTCGCCGCCCAGGACCAGGACGGCGAGCCCGGTCAGCGCGCCGGTCACGGCGGCCAGGCCGCCCCGGCCGAGACGCTCGCCCAGCAGCAGGCGTGCCCCGAGGGCGATCAGGACGGGCCCGGCGCCGAGCGTGACGACGGTGCCGACGGCGAGGCCGGTGACCTCGACGGCCGCGAAGTACGCGCTCTGGAACACGGTGAGACCGACGCCGGTGGCGAGGATCCGGAGCAGTCGGCGACGCCGGGGTTCGAGCCCCCGGGGTGCCCGGCGGGGCCGCAGGGTGAGCACCCCGGCGAGCAGGACCAGGCCGCCGGCGCAGCGCCAGAAGGACAGGGCGAGGGGGCCGAGATCGCTGACCCGGAAGATCAGGGACGCGGCCGCGCCGGCGGTGCCCCAGGCGACTCCGGCGACGACGAGATACAGCATGCTCCGCCCGACGGGCAGCGCGGAAACAGCAGGGATGGACATGTGACTTCTCCAGAGGAGGACAGGGTGGTGGGTCGCTCGGCTCCGCACGCGGGCAGCGACGAACCGCTCGGGGACTGCCCGAGCCCGGTCTTCGTCAGGAGTGGCCGCCCGCGCTAGGCGGCAGGCGGCGGCAGCACAGTCAGATGCATGGTCGGCACACTAATGCGGGGCACGGCCGCTGGACAACTCGCCCTCGACGGCCTCGGTCACCGCGCCGGCGCCGGCGCCGGCGGCCACGGGACCCGACGGGGGCTTCGGCGCGGCGGACTGGGCGATGAACGCACCGGTCAGGACGGTGAACCCGCCGATGAGCTGCGGTGCGGAGAGGTGCTCGCCGAGGAGCACCCAGGCCAGCCCGGTCGCGATGACCGCTTCGAGGCAGGCGACGACCCCGGCCACCTGGGGCGAGAGCAGCCGGACCGAGACGACCCCGGTGACGTACGCGAGCACGGTGGCGAGCAGCACGATCCAGCCGAGCAGCAGCCAGGCGGGTACCTCGTGGCCGTTCATGCCCGCACTGCCGCCGAGCAGTGACCAGTCCATGCCCCAGGGGCGGGCGACGACGGTGAGGACGGCCGCGCCGACGATCAGTCCGTACGCGATGACGCCGACGGGATGCGGAGGCTCGACGTGCTTGCCCCCGCCGCCCCGGCCGTCCTGCCCGCCATGGTCGGAGAGGACGAAGTAGCCCACCTGGCAGCAGGCGGCGCCGAGGGCGAGCAGCAAGCCGATCAGGTCGAACCTGAGCCCGGCCCATACCTCGACGACGCACGCGAGGCCGCCGACCGCCAGCACCACGCCGACCGCGGCGGCCCGGGTGACGGGCCTGCGCTGCACGAAGCGGACCCAGCCGAGGACCAGAGCGGGCGCCAGGTATTCCACCAGGAGCGCCACGCCGACCGGGATACGGGAGATCGAGGCGAAGTAGAAGGCCTGGACCCCGGCCACCGCGAACAGGCCGAACCCGGCGAGCAGGGCGGGCCGTTCCCGTACGAGGTTCCGGTGGCGCCAGGCGACCGGGAGCATGATGACCGCGGCGCCCGCGACCCGCAGCCAGACCACGTGCAGCGGGTCGAGCCCCGCCTCGATCAGCGGCTTGGCCGCCACTCCCGAACCGCCGAACGCACAGGCCGAGACCAGGGCGAGGCCCAGCCCGGCGCTTCTGCCCTGAAACCCCGAAGACGCGTGCATCGGCACATCATGGCAGGAGTCGACAGCACCGTCATCCCCATGACACCTGTCGAGACGGCACCCGCGGACTTACCCCTGCCGTGCCGCCCCGGCCCTGAGCGCGGCCACCCGGTCCGCCAGCCGCCGCGCGTCCACGCCCCCTCGGGAGAGCACCTCCGCGGCACGGGAATCGGTGTCGGACGCCAGCGCGGCGAGCAGATCGAGACCGCAGGCGCGCGCTTCGCCGCGCGACGCCGCACGGTACAGCGCGCCCTCCATCGCGGCGAGGGCCGAGGGCGACCAGCCGTCGACGGCCGGGGGGCGCACCACCGGAACGGCGCCGGAGTCCTCGACGGAACCCTGCCAGCGGAGCCCGTAGCCGATGCTGCGCTGGACGAGATAGCCGAGCACCCTGGCCGGCTGCGGCCCGCCGTCGAAGACCTCGCGGACTTCGGGATCCGTCTCGATCAGCGAGTGCAGGAGGTGGGCGGTGTCGATCTGCCGGTCCCCGTCGCGCAGCGCACGCCTGCGCGCACCCGTCAGCACCGATGCCAGTTCCGCGGTGAAGCGGGCATCGGGTCCGTCGTGGTTCGGTGCGAGCTGTTCAGGCATGCGCGGCGTCCGGTTTTGCACACCTCTACCCCATCAGTCCGGCGACCCGAAGGCATCCCCGGAGCGACCCATTGGGCATCCCACCGAAGTTGGGGACGCCGGAGCGGTCCGTCATCCTTGCGGATGAGATCGTGCCGAGGGGCACAACCATGTCGGCTCGGGGCGCGCGCCGCCTTGCATCGCACGCCCCCGGGGCAACCGCCGGCCCCCGCGCGCACGTCCCTCACGCCACAGCACACACGGCGGGGACGGGAGGGGAAGAACGGGTGTTCTGGATGGTCGCCCTGCTCGCCAAGGACGGGCTGCAGTACGTCTACCGCGTGTACGCACCCGATGACGCCCTGCCCGCCGATCTCTTCTGGACGGCCTTCCACTGCCACGACGAGGGACCCCACCCGCGCGCGTCGGACCGCTTCGACGCCGCGGTGATCTGGCGGAACCAGCAGCCCCAACAAATCTGACGGTTCATCAGTATTGAAGGTTGGCGCGGCTGCCACTACGTTCCGCGGCACCAGGACCGGACGAACCAGGGGTGGTCGCATGGCTGAAGTCAGCGCCGAGGCACGCGTCGAGGCGCCCGCCGAGAAGGTCTGGGACCTCCTGACGGACTTCTCGTCGTACGGGGAGTGGAACGCCACCCACGCCGGCTTCCCCCGGGGCGGCCCGGCCGAGCTGGAGCTCGCGGCCACCTACGAGGAGAACATGAAACTCATGGGCTTCCCGGCCGAGGTGACCTGGACGGTCGACGAACTGGAGAAGGGCCGCCTGCTGGCGACCCGGGGCAAGGGCCCGATGGGGGTCAGCCTGACCATGCGGTACTCCCTGACCCCGGAGGGCGACGCCACGACGATGCGCATCGACGGGGAGTTCACCGGCGCGGCGGTCTCCCTGATGGGCGGCAAGCTCAAGGACTCCGCGACGGCGGCGCTCCAGGAGTCACTGCGCAAGCTCGGCGGGCTCGTCACCCCCTGATCGCGCCCGGCCGCACGGTACGCGAAGGCCCCGCGGAATCGCGGCGGGGCGGGGCGGGCGGTTCCTAGGGGCCTTTCTCACATGTCCGGCCTCTCCCACACGCCCGGCTTCCCGCACGGCTCGCCTCACGCACAGCTCGCCTCACGCGCGACTCAGTGCTCGTCGGCGAGGATCAGGTAGAGCTTCTTGCGCGCGTCGTTGATGACCGTCAGCGCCTTCTGCCGCTGATCGGCCGAGCCGGTCTTCCAGACCTGCCCGAACGCCCCCATCAGACCGAATCCGGTCTGTCGGATCTCGTTGACGCCTTCCCAGTCCACACCGCGCCCGGCCTCCTCCCACGGAGCCTCGGGGCCGGTCTCGGCCTCGTTCCGTCCGGAGTCGGTGAGCGTGAACAGCTTCGGATGGCATTGACAGGGCCACCATCACCGACGGCAGGACGACGGAAGGGTTGGTGTGCGGGACCGGCGGAACCGGGTAACGTCTTTGTCATTCCAGACGCCGATCTACGCGTGAGAGCGTGATGGGCCGCCGCTGACGTCCTTCGACGTCGCCGCCCGTCCCCCACCGATGAATCCGTAGATCACTCCACATCATTACCAGGAGAACCCGTGACCGTGAGCAAGAACATCAACAACCCCGTGGGCCAGGGCGGCGGCCAGCGCAAGAAGCTGTCCCGCGCCGAACGGCAGAACAACGGCCCGCACCGCAACCTCGACCGCCGGAGTGCGGCCGACCAGAAGGCGGAGCTGGTGCGCAAGATGCGCGAGAAGGCAGGCGCGGCCGAGAGCGCCGTACAGGCGGGCGACGACACCGCACAGAGCTGACGCGCCGCAGCAGCAGGGCGGCACAGCACGCAGCAGGGCCCGGACCGCGACGCGCGGTCCGGGCCCTGCTGCGGTCCCCTGCCCGGCCGGGCAGCTCTCAGGGCGCGTCCCCGTAGCGGGCCGCGATCGTGGCGGCGCGGTCGCGCAGGGCGCTGCGCAGGGACTTCGGGGCCAGGGCCTCCAGGTCCGTGCCGAGCTGCCACAGCGCCCATTCGGCGTGCCGTGCGTCCTGGAAGGTGACCTCCAGCCGCGGCCAGTGGTCCCCGTCGGGGTCTTCCGCGCGGACGGTCAGCACGGTGTCCAGCAGCTCCTCCCGCCGTGCCGGGTTCACCCGCACCAGCACGGTGAGGTGGTCGTCGGAGAGGAACCGCGCGGAACGTTCCCGCCAGATCCGGTCCAGATCGACCCGGTCCGGCCGCTGTGCCGTTTCGGGAAGCTCCTCGGCGGCCAGCACACGCGACAGCCGGTAGGTGCGGTCCGCGCCGGCTCTCGTCGCCAGGAGATAGCCCCGGTTCCGTACGGTGACCAGGCCGATCGGGTCCACCGTGCGCCACTGCGGCGCCTGGCCCGTGGCCGCGTAGTGGATGCGCAGCTTGTGTCCGGCGAGCACGGCGCGGCGGACCTCGGTCATGGTGGCGCCTGGCACCTCGTCGGCGACGGCCCGGCGCGGGAGCAGGTCGGTCTCCGGGTCGACGAGAAACCGCCGGGCCCCGTCGCTCGCGGTGGCCTGGCTGCTTTCGGGCAGCGCGTCGACCACTTTCCGCATGGCCGAGGCGAGCGCGGATCCGAGGCCGAACACCTGATCCCCGCGCCCTGATCCGGCGGCCAGCAGGGCGAGGGCCTCGTCGTGGTTCAGCCCGGTGAGCTCGGTCCGGAAACCGGGCAGCAGCGCGAATCCGCCGTGCCGGCCGCGTTCGGCGTAGACCGGGACCCCGGCGGCGGACAGCGCCTCGATGTCGCGCAGCACGGTACGGGTGGACACCTCCAGCTCACAGGCCAGCGTGGCCGCGGACAGCCGACCACGCTGACGCAGCAGCAGGACCAGCGAGACCAATCGGTCGGCGCGCATGCGCGAACGGTAGCGAAATACATGACCAAGGGTGTCGTCATTCATTGGGAGGCTCCTCAGCACGACGCCGAAGCGGTGGCCGCCGAGCGGATGGGCGTACGTACTCCCATGAATCGAATGGAGCTGAAGTGGCAGTGGAACGAACAGCCGTCAACCCGGTGCCGTGGTCGGTGGACCTGGGGTTCAACCAGGGTGAAGTCGTCTCCGGGCAGGTACGGACCCTGTACATCTCGGGGCAGACCGCGATGAGCGTCGACGGCAGGCCCCAGCACGACGGCGACATGGCGGCGCAGTTGACGCTGAGCGTCGACAACCTGGAGGCCGTGCTCGGCGAGGCCGGCATGTCCCTCGCGAACCTGGTCCGCCTCAACGTCTACACGACCGACGTCGATCTGCTCTTCCAGCACTACGACGCGCTGGCGGGTCGGCTGGGCGCGGCCGGGGTGGCGCCGGCCAGCACCATGCTCGGGGTGACGCGACTGGCGGTCCCCGGCCAGTTGGTCGAGCTCGAGGGCACCGCCGTCGCGTGATGCGACCTCCAGACCGCCTGTACCGCTCGTGCCGGTCGACCCGGCGTGAGCGGGACAGGGGGAGGTGGCGTTTTCCGGCGCTGCGGATCACGGCGTCCTCGCCGGGACAGGTCACCGGCGAGGACGCCCGAATACCCTGAACTGCCCGAACGCCCCGAGCCGCCCGGAGTCCCGATAATCGCCTTTCGCCCCCGCCCGCCGGGCGCTAGCGTTCCGGGCGACGAATGACCCACCAGGAGCGGAGAGACACATGCCCGGTCGTCCGAGCGCGCGCTGACGTCGTAGGCCGAGACCGGCCCGTCATCGCGTGCTGCCCCTGAGGTCGCGGCACAGCGAGCCCTTACCCGCCCGATGCCCGGGTGCGCTTTCGCGCGCCGGACGGCGGTTCCCGTTCCCGGCGACCCCAGAGGGTTTCTGTGCAGCCCCCTCCCTCTCCTCCTTCTCCCTCTCCTCGTTCCTCCGACGGTCCGGCTCCTCCTTCCTCCGGCAGTCCGGGTCCCGGGCGGGCCGTGCCTTCGCTCCTGTGGCGGGACGCCGACTTCCGCAGGCTCTGGTTGGGCCAGACCGCCTCCCAGCTCGGTGAACACACGATGCTCGTGGTTCTGCCGCTCTACGCCGTCCTGGCCCTCGACGCGGGCGCGGACCGGTTGGGCGTCCTCCGCGCCGTGGGGCAGGCGCCGATCCTGCTGCTCTCGCTCCTCGCCGGTGCGTGGGTGGACCGGTGGCGGGCCCGCACGGTGATGGTGCTCACCGACGCCGCCCGCGCCGTGGCACTGGGCGCGGCGGCCGTGGCCGGTCTCCTCGGACTGCTCGGCCTGCCCACGCTGTTCGTGGTCGCGTTCACCGTGGGGGCTCTGTCCGTGCTCTTCGACGTGGCGTATCAGGCCTCCTTCGTACGGATGGTGCGCCGCGATCAGCTCGTGCGGGGCAACAGCGCGCTGGAAGGCAGCCGGTCCGCGGCGCAGATCGGCGGCCCAGCGCTCGGTGGTGCGTCGGTGTCACTGCTGCTGGCGCCGCTCGCCATCGCCTCCGGCGCGCTGTTCTTCGCGGTGTCGTTCGTGTCACTGCGGCGGATCCGCCGAGCCGAGCCCGGACCGGAGGGCATGGCGCCGGTTCCGGAGCACGCGGAACGCCCCGGGCACCCGCACCGCCCCGAGCGGCCCGAGCGCACCTCTCGGGTCCGGCACCGGATCCACGACGGCCTGCGCTTCGTCGCCGGGAACGCCTGGCTGCGGGCCGTGTGCCTCGCCTCGGCCGCCTTCCAGTTCTCCTTCGCGGCCACGATGACCGTCTACCTGCTCTTTCTTCCGCGCGAACTGCATCTGGCGGGCGCCACCGTCGGCCTCGCTCTCGCGGCGACCGGACCGGGCGCGCTCCTGGGCTCGGTCCTGGCCGCACGGCTGCCGGGGCGGTTCGGCCACGGCGTGGTGCTCGTGTCGGCGGCGGTGCTCGGCAACGGGGCGCTGCTGTGCGTACCGGCACTGCACGGTTCCTCGGCCGTGACGGTCCTCGCGCTCCTTGCCGTCAACTTCGTGTTCGGGACCTTCAGCCAGTTGGTGAACGTCACGGTCATGTCGGTGCGGCAGGCCGTCACACCGGACGGGATGCAGGGGCGTGCGGCCGCGACGATCACGTTCGTCGGTATGGGGTTCACCCCGTTCGGCTCGCTGCTCGGCGGCTTCCTCGCGCAGGAGTGGGGTCTGCGCGCCGGCCTCCTGGTGGCGGCAGCGGGCATGATGCTGTCCCCGCTCGTGATGGCCGCGTCCCCGCTCGCCCGCCTGGGGCGGGTGCTTCCGGGCCCCGCAGGAGGAACAGCGGCCGACGGAATGACGTGAGCCGGGATGACCGACGCCGGGCCGGGCCGTACCGCTGCGGCGTGAAACCTCTCTGGAACGCCCTCGGCTCCAGGAGCCGCAGCCGGGGGACCTCGTGACCGTCGGGGAAGAGACGTCGGCCGCGGCCCTGGACGGCCGGGTCGACGAAGAGGCGGTTACTCATCGGCCGGCCCGGCCGCGATCAGCGTGGGGGCCGGGGTGATGCCGCCGGTGAGAACGATGTCCTTGCCGCCCTCCTCGGCCTTGAGCCGGCGGACCTCCTCGACGGGGTCGCCCTTCAGCGCCGCCGAGTTCTGCCGCCCGGGGTCGGTGAGGGCGCCGGAGACGACGTATTCGGCCACCCGGTCGGGACAGGCGGTGATGCCCGTGACGTCATCGGTCCGCAGCGGCCCATAGCCACGGAAGTCCTCGGACGTCCGCCGCCCGAGGAGCAACGGCAGACAGGCAGACCGGCAAACGGGCAGACCGGCAGACCGGCAGACGGGTAAACCGACAGACCAGCAGCCCGACCGGGCCAGACACCCGGAATTGGCCTTGGCCCGTCTCCGCGCGGGCGCTCTACGGTCGCCCCATGAGGATTCGCATCGTCGACGCGTTCACCGCCCGCCCCTTCGCCGGAAACCCCGCCGGCGTGCTCCTGCTGGAGGGCGGCAGCTTCCCGGCCGCCGAACGCCTTCAGCAGATCGCCGCCGAGGTCAACCTCTCCGAGACGGCCTTCGCCCACCCGCTGCCGCCGGGCGGCACGGCCGACTGGGCGCTGCGCTGGTTCACCCCGGTCACCGAGGTGGACATGTGCGGGCACGCGACGCTCGCCACCGCCCACGTCCTGCACACCACGGGCCTGGCCACGGGCCCGGTGCGGTTCGCCGCGCGCTGCGGGATCCTGAGCTCGACCGCCCACCCGGACGGCACGCTCACTCTCGACTTCCCGACCTCTCCGCTGACCGAGGAGCCGGTGCCGTACGGTCTCGCCGACGCGCTCGGGGCGGACCCCGTCTCCGTGCACGACACCGGCGAGCACATCGGTGACCTGCTCGTCGAGCTCCGCGACGAGGCGACCGTACGGGCGCTCGCCCCGGACTTCGCCGCGCTGGTGGCCCATTCCCGGCGCGGCGTCATCGCCACCGCCGCGGCCGAGGACCCCGACCGGGGCTACGACTACGTCTCGCGCGGCTTCTTCCCGGGCGTCGGCATCGACGAGGACCCGGTCACCGGCAGCGCCCACACCGCGCTGGCCCCCTTCTGGTCGGCCCGGCTCGGCCGCGATGATCTCACCGGCCTCCAGGCGTCCGCCCGTTCGGGGCTGGTCCGCACAGCGCTGCGCGGCGAGCGCACGCTGCTGACCGGCACGGCGGTCACGGTGATCGACGGCGAACTGCTCACCGCGCTCTGACCGGGGCCCGCCAGGGCGCGTCCACCACCCACGGTGCCGCGCTCCGACCGGGGCCCGCCAGCGCGCGTCCACCACCCACGGCACCGCGCTCAGAGCGTCGGCAGCCAGTCGACCCGGCCCGCGAGCAGTGCGTATCCGACGAACGCGCCGATGTCCAGGAGCGCGTGCGCGACGACCAGCGGACCCACCCTGCCCCAGCGCCGGTAGAGCAGCACGAAGACGACGCCCATCACCACGTTGCCGATGAAGCCGCCGATCCCCTGATACAGGTGGTACGACCCGCGCAGTACGGAGCTGGCCACCAGGGCGGCCATCGGTGTCCAGCCCAACTGCCCGAGTCTGCGCAGCAGATACCCGACGACGATGACCTCCTCCACCACGGAGTTCTGGATCGCCGAGAGGATCAGTACGGGGAATTTCCACCAGACCTCGGGCAGGGACTCCGGAACGACCGTCAGACTGAATCCGGCGGCATGGGCCGAGAGGTAGAACGCCAGGCCGGCGCTGCCGATGCCGGCCGCGACCAGGGTTCCCCGGCCGAGGTCGAACCAGGGCTCGGCCCGGTCGAAGCCGATGGCCCGCAGGCCCGTTCCCTCCCGGATCAGCAGGTGCGCCACCAGCGCGACCGGGACCAGCGCCGTTGCGATCCCGAACATTTGCCATGACAGATCAAGCCATGGACGGTCCGGAGCATAGGAACCGTTGAGGTTCGCCGCCTGATCCCTCAACCCTCCCGGTTTCGTCAGTGATCCGACAAAACTGATGAGGGAAGACACCGCGCTGGCACCCAGAGAGAGCGCCAGGACCAGCACCACCTCGGACCGCAGGATCCTTTGCGACACGACCTCTTGGGGATAAGAATCAGCCACGCGCCCGGTCTCCACCTGTACACCTGCCTTCAGTTCTGCAATCGCGTCTCGTCCCACGCAGCGTCCCGCCAGGGTCTCGAACGCAGGCACGAAGATCATGCGTGACAGGCCGGGGGACGACCGCCATCGCTGATGGTGTGGTCCCCCTTCTCCTTGTTTCACCTCAAGGAGGGGCACCACCGACGTGGGACGTCATAGCTTGCCCGACAGCCACGCGGCGGAAGGAGGCCGGGCCCTCCCGAGCCCCCGGCGCCGGCGTCGTACGGTCGCCATCGCCACCCTGCTGGTCCTCGACATCGCCCCCCGCCGTACGCTCGACAGCCGAGCAGGCCCGCACGGACGCGGCCGGGGCGGGCGGTCACTGCCTCGTGGTGGAGGTGCTGGCCCGCGATGCGCACAAGGTCGCCGAAGCCCTCGCCGCCGGGGGCGCGGATCCCGACTTCCAGGTCTGGCTGCCCGATTCCGACCTGTGGCCGGAGAGGGTGCCGTCGGGGGCGGCAGAGGGGCTGGGCGAGGGCATTCCCGTCTCCCCGTCCGATTCGGTGGCCTCCTCGCCGGTGGCCCTGGCCGAGGTGCCGTCCGCCTCACGGGCGCTGGGCCGGTTCCCCCCGAACGACGAGATCGGGCTGTGGGAGTTCGCCACCACGCTGGACGGCGAGAAGGACCACCGGCGGCCCATGCCGACGAAGCGGCTCGGCGACCCGGCCACGGGCGGCGGGACCCACCGGGAGAGGCCCACGGCCGCGTTCGCGGGCCTGCGGCCGGTGCCGGGCGGTGCGGCGGCTACGAGGTGAGCGACCCGGCGGAGATCCAGGCGGTGATCCTGCAGTCCGTCATGGCAGCGGGACACAACGGGCGCGCCGCACAGGAGTGACAGGTACGGATAACCGGCCGCGCCGGACGCCGGTGACCGGTCCGGAACCGGACCCGCCACCGCCACCGCCGTCGTGCGTCGCCGGACGCCGGTGACCGCCCGGAACCGGACCCGTCACTGCCCTCGTGCGTCGCGGGGCGCCGGTGACCGGCCCGGGAGCCGGACCCGTCACCGGCGCCCGGCGCGGCGGCGGCCCTCAGGGGGCCGGGAAGCCCACCGGCCAGGTGTGGACCGGCTCCCCGGCGTGCATCAGCTCGGCGTAGCGGCGGGTGGTCGCCGCGAGTGCCGCGTTCCGCCCGAGTCCGGCGTCCAGGGCGCGGCGGTAGGTGGCCACCTGCCAGGAGGCCCCGTTGACGCGCCGCTTGCAGCGCTCCTCGATCACCCCGAGATAGCGGTCCCGGTCCGCGGGCTCGATGTGCCAGGCGTCCAGACCCGCGGCCGCCAGCGGCAGCAGTTCCTCCAGTACCAGCCGCACGGCGGGGATCCTGGCCAGTTGGCCGGAGCGGCCCGGCCGGGGCCAGAGCAGTTCGGCCTCGATGCCGTGCCGGCAGGCCTCGGTGAAATTCTCCTCGGCGGCCGCGAACGGCAGCCTGCTCCACACCGGCCGGGACTCCTCGGCGAGCGCCCGTACGAGCCCGTAGTAGAACGCGGCATTGGCGATCACATCGGTGACCGTCGGCCCGGCGGGCAGCACCCGGTTCTCCACCCGAAGATGGGGAACGCCGTCGGCGATCCCGTACACCGGGCGGTTCCAGCGGTAGACGGTGCCGTTGTGCAGCACCAGCTCGGCCAGCTCGGGCACCCCGCCCTCCGCCAGCACTTTCAGGGGGTCCTCGTCGTCGCAGATCGGCAGCAGCGGCGGGAAGTAGCGCAGGTTCTCCTCGAAGAGCTCGTGGGCGGAGCCGATCCAGCGCTCCCCGAACCAGGTCCGGGGGCGCACGCCCTGGTTCACCAGTTCCGGCGGCCGTACGTCGGTGGCCTGCTGGAACAGCGGCGGCCGGGACTCCCGCCACAGCTCCTTGCCGAAGAGGAAGGGGGCGTTGGCGCCCAGCGCGATCTGTACGCCGGTGACCGCCTGGGCGGCGTTCCACACGTCGGCGAACCGGGCCGGCGTCACCTGGAGGTGCAGCTGGACCGAGGTACAGGCCGATTCCGGAGCGATCGAGGGCGAGGTACAGACCAATCGCTCGACGCCTTCGATATCCAGGGCGAAATCCTCCCCCCGGGCCGCCGCCATTTGATCGTTGAGCAAGGTGTAACGGTCCACGTCCGAGAGATTCGCGGACACCACGTCGCGCTCCCCCAGGGTGGGCAGGATTCCGATCATCACGATCCCCGCGTCCACCTCCCCCGCCTTGCGGTGCGCATAGGCGAGGCCGGTCCGCAACTCCTCCGAGAGCTGATCGAATACCCGGCCGCCGAGGCGGTGCGGGACGATATTCACTTCGAGATTGAACATCCCCAGTTCGGTCTGGAAATCCCGGCTCGCGATGCGCTGGAGCACTTCCTGATTCATCATCCGGGGCATCCCGTCGGAACCCGCGAGATTCAGCTCTATCTCCAGCCCCATCAGGTTCCGCGGACGGTCGAACCTCCGCTCCGCCAGAAGTCTGCCCAGAGCCTCCAGGCACTGGTTGAGCTTGGCGCGGTACACCTGTCGATCGGACAGGTCAACGGCAACCGCCACGACCTTCTCCCCCATCGAGGGGTCCCTCCTCCAGTGGGCGGCCCGCGGCCCAGGCCGCTCGCATCACGATCGATAATGCCCAGCGAGAGTGATCCGTAACGCCCCCACGGGCCTCCGATACCCGATAGTCTGGTTGAAGGAGACCGGGGGCACATTCCCGCGGCATGCGGCTCCCCGCATTTTCGGCCGGAGCATGCGTGGCGGAAACACCGACGAGTTTCGGCCGACCGCACCGCCGGAAGGATGCCAGGTCGAGGCAGGAAACCAGAGTTCAAATCACCAGGAATACCGCGATTCGAAGGCCGGATGGCGCCTTGTACGACATATCCCCGGCTGCTAGCGGAAACACTGTGTGAGCGTGCGTCATATAAACTCTGCTCAACGAGGCAGAGAATTGATACGACTCGCCCGTCACCGGCCGTCTCCGGCCCCGCATGTCCGCATGCCGACAGCGCCGTCTGCACCCGCCCAAGCTCCACCGTGTCTCCGAAGTGAGAGGCGACCCACTATGCCGCTGCATGTCCCCTCGGCTCCCGCACCCGCCCTGCGCAGCGTTCTCGCGGCCCTCGGTTCTCCCACCGCCGTCCGCGAGGCCAGAACGTCCGCTCTCCGGTCCGTCCAGGGACCGCTGAGCCCCGAACTACCGCTTCCCGTCCATGTGCTGGACCGGATCACTCCCGCCCGGCGAGCGCCTCTGACACGCCTCGCGGCCTGGCGTTTCCTGATCCGGAGCGAGGACCGCGCGATCGCCGCGGCGGACACGGTGCTCACCCCCGACGGCTGGACGTTCTCGCACTTCTTCGAGGGGCCCTACCTCGCCTCGACCGAGCTGGCCGTCCGGCAGGCGGAGGCATCGGCCACCGCCTGCCAGGCACGGCTGCTGTCCATCCCGGAGCTGTACATGCTCACCCTCTGGCTGCACGGCGACACCGAGGCCGACCCGGCCGGCGGGGTGCTCGCGCCGGCGGACGTCCTGGTGCCCCTGGCGCCGGCCCCGCCGGGCATCGCCGCCCACCGCCCGTACCGGGTCGCCGATCTGCTGCCCGTCATCTCGCTGCGCGTGGCCCCCGGGCCGCTCCTCAGCTCGGCCTGACCGGCGCCGCCCCGGCACACCGCCCCCGCAGCGCCCCTGATCCGCCCGCACGCCGGGCGGCGGACGGGGTCGCTGCGGGGGCGGTGTGCTGCCCACTCGGACTAGCCCTATCCGGCCACCCCGAACCACCCAAAGGGACAGTGCAGTTGCGGTGAACCGTCCGCCCGGGTGATGCGTCATGGGAGGAGTACGGGTGCTGCAGCGAAATCCCTGCGGAATCTTCCCCGTAGGGCAACACTGGGACCGGACCGACTGATACGGGGGCGGCCATGAGCACCTCATCCAGCCGCAGGACACTCGACTCGACGCAGCGAAAGAACCCATCCATGTGCCAGCACCAACCGCCCTGCCCCACCGCCGATTCGCCCGACCGGGAGGCAGCCCGCCTGACGGCCCACCACCCCGAACAGGGCTGGAGCCTCCTGTGCAACGGCGTCCTGCTCTTCGAGGACACCGGCGAGCTGCTGCCCGACGGGGAGATCATCGCCCCGCACCGGCCGCCGGCAGCGGGCCGTGTGGTGAAGGCCGCCTGAGCGGTCGTACGAAACAGGGGCCGGCCCGGAGAGATCTCCGCACCGGCCCCGACGCATGTCCGGCGTACGCCGCCGCTCACGGCGCACGCCCTACGACAGGCGGCTTCAGTCGTCGTACGCGTCCAGCGGGGGGCAGGAGCAGACCAGGTTCCGGTCGCCGAAGGCCCCGTCGATCCGGCGCACCGGCGGCCAGTACTTGTCCGCGGCGGACACCCCGGCCGGGAAGACGGCCTCCTCGCGGCTGTAGCCGTGCTCCCAGTCGCCGCCGAGCGCGGCCGCGGTGTGCGGGGCGTTGGACAGCGGGTTGTCGTCCTCGCTCCACTCCCCCGAGGCGACCTTCTCGATCTCGGCCCGGATCGCGATCATGGTGTCGCAGAACCGGTCGAGCTCCGCGAGGTCCTCGCTCTCCGTCGGCTCGATCATCAGCGTGCCGGCCACCGGGAACGACATGGTCGGCGAGTGGAAGCCGTAGTCGATCAGGCGCTTGGCCACATCGTCGATGGAGACGCCGGTCGCCTTGGAGATCGGGCGCAGGTCCACGATGCACTCGTGCGCGACCAGACCGGCCGGGCCGTTGTAGAGGATCGGGAAGTGCGGCTCAAGGCGCTTGGCGATGTAGTTCGCGGCCAGCACGGCGACCTGCGTGGCCCGCTTGAGGCCCTCGCCGCCCATCAGACGGACGTACGCCCACGAGATCGGCAGAATGCCCGCCGAGCCCCACGGGGCGGCCGAGATCGGGCCGACCCCGGTCTCCGGGCCCGCGGCGGGCTGGAGGGGGTGGTTGGGGAGGTACGGGGCGAGGTGTGCGCGGACGCCGACCGGGCCGACGCCGGGGCCGCCGCCGCCGTGCGGGATGCAGAAGGTCTTGTGCAGGTTCAGGTGCGAGACGTCGCCGCCGAACTTGCCGGGCTTGGCGAGCCCGACCAGCGCGTTGAGGTTGGCGCCGTCGACGTAGACCTGGCCGCCCGCGTCGTGCACCTCGCCGCAGATGTCGGCGACGTGCTCCTCGAACACCCCGTGCGTGGACGGGTAAGTGATCATGAGCACGGCCAGCTCGTCGCGGTACTGCTCGATCTTGGCCCGCAGGTCCGCGATGTCGACCTCACCGTCGTCGGCGGTCTTCACCACGACGACCTTCATGCCCGCCATGACGGCGCTGGCGGCGTTGGTGCCGTGCGCGGAGGACGGGATGAGACAGACGGTGCGCTGGTCGTCGCCGTTCGCACGGTGGTACGCCCGGACGGCCAGCAGACCCGCGAACTCGCCCTGCGAACCGGCGTTGGGCTGGATGGAGACGGCGTCGTAACCCGTGACCTCGGCGAGGCGCTCCTCCAGCTCACGGATGAGAGTGAGGAAGCCCTGCGCCTGCTCGGCCGGGGCGAAGGGGTGCAGCGCGCCGAACTCGGGCCAGGTGACCGACTCCATCTCGGCGGTCGCGTTCAGCTTCATGGTGCAGGAGCCGAGCGGGATCATGCCGCGGTCCAGCGCGTAGTCCCGGTCGGCGAGCTTGCGCAGGTAGCGCAGCATCGCGGTCTCGGAGCGGTGCTGGTGGAAGACCGGATGGGTCAGGATGTCGTCGGAGCGCAGCAGCGCCCCGGGCAGCGCGTCGGCCGCCGTGGCGTCCAGCGCCTCGATGTCGCCCTCGGCTCCGAAGGCGGCCCAGACGGCGGCGATCTGCGCCCGGGTGGTGGTCTCGTCGCAGGCGACGGAGACGTGGTCCGCGTCGACGAGGCGGAGGTTGACCCCGCGCTCCCGGGCGTCCACGACGACGTCCGCGGCCTTGCCCGGGACGCGCACGGTCAGGGTGTCGAAGAACGCGCCGTGCACGACGTCGACGCCGGCGGTGCGCAGACCGTCGGCCAGGATCGCGGCGAAGCGGTGCGTGCGCCGGGCGATCGTCCGCAGCCCCTCGGGGCCGTGGTAGACCGCGTACATCCCGGCCATGACGGCGAGCAGGACCTGCGCGGTGCAGATGTTGCTGGTGGCCTTCTCGCGGCGGATGTGCTGCTCACGGGTCTGGAGGGCCAGGCGGTAGGCCTTGTTGCCGTCGGCGTCGACGGAGACACCGACGAGGCGGCCGGGCAGGGAGCGGGCGAACTTCTCGCGGACCGCCATGAAGCCGGCGTGCGGGCCGCCGAAGCCCATCGGGACGCCGAAGCGCTGGGTGGTGCCGACCGCGATGTCGGCGCCGAGCGCGCCGGGCGAGGTGAGCAGCGTGAGGGCCAGCAGGTCGGCGGCGACGGTGACGATCGCGCCGAGCTCGTGGGCCTGCTCGATGAGGGGCTCGATGGCGCGCACGGCACCGGAGGCGCCCGGGTACTGGAGCAGCACGCCGAAGACGCCGCGCTCGGCGATCTCGGCGGGGATGCCGTTGCTGAGGTCGGCGACGACGACCTCGACGCCGGTGGGCTCGGCACGGGTCTCGATCACCGCGACGGTCTGCGGCAGGGTGTCGGCGTCGACCAGGAAGACGCCCTTCTTCACCTTGCCGACGCGCCGGGCGAGCGCCATCGCCTCGGCGGCCGCGGTGCCCTCGTCGAGCAGGGAGGCGCCCGAGGTGGGCAGCCCGGTCAGCTCGGCGACCATCGTCTGGAAGTTCAGCAGGGCCTCCAGGCGGCCCTGGGAGATCTCCGGCTGGTACGGCGTGTAGGCCGTGTACCACGCGGGGTTCTCCATGACGTTGCGCAGGATGACCGGCGGCGTGAAGGTGCCGTAGTAGCCGAGGCCGATCATCGGGGCGAGCACCTGGTTGCGGTCGGCCAGCGACCGGAGCTCGGCCAGGACCTCGGCCTCGGTGCGCGCCGAGGGAAGGTTCAGGGCCTCCGCGCTCTTGATCACGTCGGGCACCGCGGCGGCGGTGAGCTCGTCGAGGGAGCCGTAGCCGACCTGGGCGAGCATCTTCGCCTGGGCTCCGGCGTCGGGCCCTATGTGGCGCTGCTCGAACGGAATGCCCTGCTCCAGCTGGGAGAGCGGAGTGCGACGGGGGGTCATGGTGGAGGCCTCCTGGTCTGTCACGACCTGCGAGGGGCACCACGGCGCGGGTGCCCGGACGGCCTCCCCCTCTGTCATCTCAACCTGAGAGCTTCACCGGCCCGCCCGGAGGCGTGCCGACTTTCACCGTCGGTGAGGGTCGGGTCCACCCGGGCCTGCGCCCGCACGGATCCGCCCTGCTTTCCAGAGTGACCTCGTCCGTGCGGTACGGGGGCCTGAGAGATTCCGGGGAGGAGTTGCTCCTTCGGCGCCTCCGGATTCTGCACCGGAGGACTCTCCCGCACGGGGTCAGCAGCCACTGCCAGCCTACCAGCGGCCGGTGCGCCGGAGCTCTCGAGTGGCCGACGCCACGGATCTGCACTTGTGTGGTGCTTGGTGGGGCAGCAGGGACCACCCCGAGCAGTTGCGACCAGTGGGAGGCACCGTGCAGACCGATATCGATCCGCGCAGCCTGATCGGCCGCAAGGCATTCGATCGCAAGGGCACCAAGATCGGAACGGTGGACGAGGTCTATCTCGACGACGCGACGGGCGTACCCGAGTGGGCGGCCGTCCGCACCGGCCTGTTCAGCAGGGACGCCTTCGTCCCGCTGGAGCCCAGCGAATTCGTCGACGACGCGCTGCGTGTCCCCTTCGACCGCGCGCTGATCAGGGGCGCGCCGGACTTCGGCGTCGGCCGGCACCTCTCGCCCGAGCAGGAACTGCAGCTCTACCGCCATTACGGGCTCGACTCCGCGCCCCCGGGGGATCCGGGGTCCGACCGGGACTTCGGCAGGCTGGCGGGCCAGGAGGAGTAGCCGGCCGGTTCGCGGACGAGCGGCAGCGGGTCGGCGGGCCGCAGCAGCGGATCGTCGACGCGGAACGTGTGGACCCGGCCGGGTGCGCTCCACGGTTCCTCGAACCGGACGGTGACCCGGCCTACGCCGCTTCCCTGCACCCAGCCGTGCCCGTGCTCCTCGTGGTGCACGTCGTGGCCGGCGGGCCAGCGCCGGGCTGCGAGCGGCTCCGCACTGTCCGACTCGGGCTCCGGGGCGGTCTCCTCGCCGCCCTCCACCGCCGGTGCCCGGTGCTCCTGGGTCCGCTGTGCGTGCTCCCGGGCGTCGGCGGCCTGGGCGAACAGGTCCTCCTGGGTGTAGTCGGCGAGACCCGTGACGCCGACCCCCAGGAGCCGTACGCCTCCCGTGGTGTCGACGGACTCCAACAGCCGCCCCGCCGCCTCACGGACCACCGTGGGGTCGTCCGTGGGGCCTCTGAGGGTCTCGGAGCGGGTCAGCGTGGAGAAGTCGTAGCGGCGCACCTTCAGCACCACCGTGCGGCCCGACCGGTCGGCGCCGCGCAGCCGTTCCACGCACCGGACGGCCAGCCGCTCCACCTCGGCACGCACCCGCACCCGGTCGTGCAGATCCACGTCGAAGGTGTCCTCCACCGATACGGACTTGGCGTCCCGCTCGGCGACCACCGGCCGGTCGTCGAGCCCCAGCGCCATCCGGTACAGCCCGTGGCCGTGGGCCTTGCCGACCAGCCGTACGAGCTCCGCCTCGCCCGCCTCGGCCAGGTCGTGGACGGTGGTCATCCCCGCGCGTCTGAGATGGTCCCCGGTGGCCGGGCCGACCCCCGGCAGGATGCGGACGGACATGGGGGCGAGCAGCTCGCGCTCGGTGCCCGGCTCGATGACGAGCAGCCCGTCGGGCTTGGCCTCCTCGGAGGCGATCTTGGCGAGCATCTTGGAGCCGGCAAGTCCGACGGATCCGCTGAGACCGGTCACCGCCCGGATGGCCGCCCGCAGCTCCTCCCCCGTCGCGCGGGCCGACGCCGAGTCGTCCGCCGTCCCGCCGGCCTCCAGGTCCACGAAGGCCTCGTCCAGGCTGAGCGGCTCCACCAGGGGCGACAGCCGTCCCAGGAGCTCCATCACCTGGTCGCTCACCGTCCGGTACAGGGAGAAGCGGGGCACCAGATAGGCCGCGTTCGGTGCGAGCCGCCGGGCCTGCGCGGTGGGCATCGCCGAGTGCACGCCCAGCCGCCGGGCCTCGTACGAGGCGGTGGCGACCACTCCGCGCGGGCCGAGACCGCCCACCACGACCGCCTTGCCGCGCAGGCTCGGCTTGGCCGCCTGCTCCGCCGACGCGTAGAAGGCGTCCATGTCCAGATGAAGGATCGTGGGCGCGGGTCTCACACCGTCGATGCTGCCCTACCGCACTGACAACGGGACGGTCCGGCGCCCCCCTGGGGCTGCCGGACCGTCCCGTCGCGCTGTTCGTCGTGCTGCCCGCCGTGCTGTTCGTCCGGAGCGCTCAGCCGGCGCGGTTGCGGCGCCTGGCCAGCTCGTCCGCGGGGTTGTGGCCGACAAGCGTCTCGCCGGTGTCGACCCGCTCGCCGTGCAGCTGCGAGAGCGCCGCGTCCACGTCCCGCCAGACCACGCCGACGGCGATCCCGAAGACACCCTGCCCGCCCTGGAGCAGGCTGACGACCTCGTCGGGCGAGGAGCACTCGTAAACCGTGGCCCCGTCGCTCATCAGCGTCATGCGCTCAAGATCCTGGAACCCGCGGGCCCGCAGATGCTGGACCGTGGTGCGGATGTTCTGCAGAGCGACCCCGGTGTCCAGGAACCGCTTGACGATCTTGAGGAGGACCACGTCCCGGAAACTGTAGAGACGCTGGGTCCCCGACCCGCAGGCCGGGCGCACACTGGGCTCGACCAGTCCCGTACGTGCCCAGTAGTCCAGCTGGCGGTAGGTGATCCCCGCCGCCGCGCACGCCGTCGGTCCGCGATAGCCGATGTCGCCGGCACCGCTCGCCGCTGCCACGCCGCCCGCTGCCACCGCTGCCGGTTGAACCGGCTGCCTGATGGCGTGGTCGGCTCCACTGCCGTGCTGCGGATACGGCCCACCTGCCGCCGTACCGTCGCCGCTGCTTCTCACGCCGACCTCCGTCCTTGACCTGCCCACTCGAAGGTAGGCAGTCACTCGGGGTGCGTCAACGATCGCCACACTCGGCACGCCGAGTGATAATCACCCTGAGGGTGGTTTCCCGTGTCTCGCTTCCGGGAAAGGCTTGTCGGATGCGCTGACGGCACCCCTGCGGGACGGTCACTGGCTGTTCGTACCGAAGTCCTCCGGAGAGATCTGGTCGAGGAATTCGCGGAACTTCTCCACCTCGTCCTCCTGCTCGTCGGGGATCGCGATGCCCGCGTCGTCCAGCACACCGTCACTGCCGTAGATCGGCGTGCCGGTCCGCAGAGCGAGCGCTATGGCGTCGGAGGGCCGGGCGCTCACCTCCACTCCGCTGGCGAAGACGAGCTCCGCGTAGAAGACCCCATCACGGAGGTCCGTGATGCGGACCTCGGTGAGTTCCTGGCCCACGGCCTCGAGCACATCCTTGAACAGGTCATGGGTCAGCGGCCTGGCGGGAGCCATGCCCTGCTGGGCGAAGGCAATCGCGGTCGCCTCCCCAGGACCGATCCAAATGGGGAGGTACCGGTCGCCTCCCACTTCACGCAGGAGAACGATCGGTTGGTTGGAGGGCATTTCCACCCGGACACCGACAACGTCGAGCTCGTTCACACAGCAACCCTAGGACGTGCTCGCCATGTTTGGGTAGTCGGGCTCCGCCGAGGTCAGTGCAGACGGCTGCGCAGAGCGCTCTGCACGAGTGCCGCGTGCAGCCGTACGGAGAGCTCGGCGAGCTCGTTCGCGGTGGCCTCGGCATGGGCTCTGGTCTGCGGATTACGGTGCCGGCGCAGGGGCGCGACGAGCTGCTCCACCAGCCCCGCCTCCCGGTCGGCGGAGGCCCGCATGGCGCGAAGATGACGCGGCTCCAGACCGAAGCGCCCCAGATCCGCCACCAGCTTGGCGACGGTCACCATCTCGGCGTCGTAGCCGCCCTCCGGGGCCGGGACGATGAGCCCGTAGGACTCCCACTCGGCCAGCCGGTCCTCGTCGACCTCGGCCGCCGCGAGCAGCTCCGCACGCCCGATCCGGGCGGCGGTCGGCGCCCCGGGACCGGCCTCCCACACTCCGTCGGCGAGGTCCCGCCGGTCGCCGGGCGAGGGCAGGACGGGCTGCTCACCCCGGGCCAGCGCGTCCAGATGCTCCCGGATGACCTTCAGTGGCAGATAGTGGTCCCGCTGCATGCGGAGCACCTGCGCCAGGCGCTCCACATCATGCGGAGCGAACTTCCGGTATCCGGAAGGAGTGCGCTGCGGCTCGATGAGCCCCTCGGCCTCCAGGAACCGGATCTTGGAGATGGTGACTTCGGGAAACTCGTCGCGCAGCTGGACGAGCACCGTTCCGATGCTCATCGGGCGCGCTTGCGCGGTGGCGGTGCCGTGGCCGGCACCGCCTGTCGGTGTTCGCAGCATGGGCCTTCCTGGGGGTCCCCCCGGACGGAGTCCGGGGCCGGTCACACGCCCCGCGGGCTCGCATAGAAGACCAGGCGGTACTTTCCGATCTGGACTTCGTCGCCGTTGGACAGCTGGACCGAGTCGATGCGCTCACGGTTGACGTAGGTGCCGTTGAGGCTGCCGACATCACCCACGGTGAAGCTACCGTCCGGGCTCCTGCGGAACTCCACATGACGCCGCGACACGGTCACGTCATCGAGAAAGATGTCGCTCTGCGGGTGACGGCCGGCCGTGGTCAGGTCGCTGTCGAGCAGGAAGCGGCTCCCGGAATTCGGGCCGCGCCGCACGACCAGCAGCGCCGAGCCGCCGGGCAGCGCGTCGACGGCGGCCTGGGCCTCCGGGGAGAGCGAGGGCAGAGCCGTCTGGCCCGTCGCCTCCGCCTCGTACGCCTCAAGACCGGAGATGGAGATCGTCGACGTCGTCTCCGAGGGACGCTCGGGAACACCGCCCCGCAGCGGCGCGCCGCAGTTGGAACAGAACCTGCCGCCCTCCGCGTTGCGGTGACCGCACCTCGTGCAGACCGGCATCGACGAGCCCTCCGGGGTGAACCCTCCACCCGCACTCGAGGCTGATGGTTCGCCGAAACCTATGCGTCCGGCACCGGCAGGGTCAACGGACGACACGCCGTCACCACCCGGGACTCCGGACACCTCGTCACGGAAGAGCGGACGCTCCGTCTCCTGCTCCTCGCCCTGACCGTGGCGCGGCGCGCGGTGGCGGGCAGCACTGTTGCTGTCCTCGCGTGCACTCTTCCCGAACAACTTCGCAAACAACTTCACGGGCGATTCCCCTTGACCGACATAGACCCGCCCGTGGGGCAGGACGAACCCTGACTGAACACACCTGCCGACCCGGACATCTTCACAACGTCCGTATCCACCCGACAGTTTCCACCACGCACCACCAATCCGGTGCGCCGACCCCCCGCAACCGTCCGACCCGGTCCACCGGCCATCACGCCGGTCCGGCTCACGGGGGCGACGACCGAGCGTAGTCAGGCCGCTGCGCCGGTCGCAAGGCGTCCACGACGATGTCGTCGGACCGCTCCACGAGCACCGTGGCCTGCTCCTTCTCCAGCGTCTGGACCACCCCGCCGGGGATGTTGAGGGCGGGCTCCAGATCCTGCGGCTTGCCGATCACCGCGAACTCGTACGGCGCTTCGATCTTCTTGCCGTCCACCCGGACGTCCCCGGCGTCCCCGGAGAAGTAGGTGTTGGCCACCACCCGCACACCGTTGACCTCGATCGCCTCGGCCCCCGCCGCCCGCAGTTCCTGGATGGCGTCGAGCAGCATGTCGGGCGCGACCGCCTCCGAGGGGTCGGTGATCGTCAGCGTGATGCCGGGGCCCTCGGCCGCCACGGTGCCCGCGAGGACGCCCAGCTGGCGTTCCTTCTCCAGCGTCTGCTTCCGGGCCTCCTCGGCCTGGTCGGAGCTGTTCTCCAGCTCGGCGCGCTGATCGTCCAGGCGCTGCTTCTCGTCCTCCAGACGCTGGGTCCGGTCGTCGACCTCGTCGAGGATGCGGACCAGGTCCTCCTGCCGGGCGCCGCGCAGCGCACTGTCGTCGCTGGTGGACCGCACCTGGATGGCGAGCCCGAGACCGAGCCCGAACAGCAGGACGGCGACGATGAGTTGGGCCCGGCTCAGCCGGGGCGGCCACAGCCCCGCCCTGAGCCGCTGCCGGCCGGACACCTCCTCGACCGCGGGCGACGGCACGGGAGCGTCCGGGACGGCGGACGCGCCGCCGCCGGGCTGTTCGCTACGGGGGTTCTCGTCGTTGTTCATCGGCCTCAAGCCCGGAAGACGTGCCGGCGGATCGCGGCGGCGTTGGAGAAGATCCGGATGCCGAGCACGACCACCACACCCGTGGAGAGCTGAGCGCCGACACCGAGTTTGTCGCCGAGGAAGACGATCAGCGCGGCCACCACGACGTTGGAGAGGAAGGAGACCACGAAGACCTTGTCGACGAAGATGCCGTCGAGCATGGCCCGCAGACCTCCGAAGACGGCGTCGAGCGCGGCTACCACCGCGATCGGCAGGTAGGGCTCGACCACCGCCGGCACCTCGGGCCGGACCAACAGTCCGACCACGACTCCCACGACGAGGCCCAGTACGGCGATCACGATGTGCCCTTCCCTGTGTCTGCCGCACCACTGCCGGCGGCCTTCGGCTCTGCTGTACGGACGATCAGGCTGGGCGCGGCCGGAAGCCGCACCTTCGACTGATCGGAGATGCTGGTGCGGATGTCGAAGCTCTCCTTGAGCGCCTGCAGGTACAGTCCGTCGGCGCTGTCCTGGAACGCGGTCGCGAGCTTCTTCCCGTCCCCCACCGCGAGCACCGTGTACGGCGGTACGAGCGGCCTGTTGTCGACCAGTATGGCGTCGCCGGCGGCCCGGATGGCCGACAGTGCCGTCAGCCTTTGCCCGTTGATGGCGATGGCCTCGGCCCCGGATTCCCACAGTCCGTTGACGACACGCTGCATGTCCCGGTCGCGCACCCGCCCGGTGTCGGCGAACCCCGTCGACTCGCGTGGCCCGCCGCCGCCCTGGTCGGTGCTCTTCGCGTCGTCGACGACCAGCTTCACGCCGGGGCCCTCGACCGGGGTCGCTCCGGCCAGCAGGGCCACCAGCTCTCCCTGGTCCCCGCCGTGCTTCTCGAGAGCCTTGCGCTGGCGTTCACTCACATCGGAACGCAGCTCGTCGACATCCGACTCCAGCGTGTCCGCGGCCTGCGTCTCCGCGTCGATGCGGTCGATCAGCTCTTCGCGCTCCTTGGCCAGGACCGGCGCCGAGATCCGCGCCTCGGCGGCGCCGAGGGTGACCACGAGGGCGGCCACCACCAGTCCGGCGGCCAGGCCGAGCTTCGACTTGAGCGTACGGGGCAGCCCCGCGCTCCCGTCGGCTTTGCGCCGCGCCGAGGCCTCCGCGTATCCGTCGTCGAGGCTGTGGTCCATCACGTTGTTCAGCAGCGACATGGAGGCGTCGGGACGCGCGGGCGGCGAGGCTGTGCTCCGATCGGGGGACTGCTGCGACATGCCGCACATCGTCGCACGTCATCACGGCTGCCGCCGAATGGCCCCACCGGTGCGCCGCGGCCCCTGCCCGGAGGTCGCGGCGCACCGTCATCGCATCAGTCGCCCGCGCTGTCCACCACCGTGGCCCACTCGTCGAGCAGCGCCTGCGCGGAGGCGTCGTCCGGGCCTTCCGCCCACAAATGGGTGACGGCCTCCGCCCGGTCGGGCAGCACCATGATCCACCGCCCGTCCGCCTCGACCACGCGGACCCCGTCGGTGGTGTCCACCCTGCGGTCACCGGCCGCCTCGACGACCCTGCGCATGACGAGTCCCTTGACCGCCCAGGGCGTCGCCAGGTCGCGGCGCAGGACATGCGCCCGGGGAATGCGGGCGTCGATCTGGCTCAGGGTGAGCTGGGTGCGCGCGACGAGCCCGATGAGACGGACGAAGGCGGCGCTCCCGTCGAAGACACTGCTGAATTCGGGAACGATGAACCCTCCGCGCCCGTCTCCTCCGAAGATGGTGTCCTCTTCACGGCCCACCCGGGTCAGGTCGTCGGGCGAGGTGGTCGTCCACTCCACCTGGGTGCCGTGGTAGGCCGCCACCTGCTCGGCGACGCGCGTGGTCGTCACGGGCAGGGCCACACGACCGCTGCGCCGCTCGGCGGCGACGAGATCGAGGAGGACCAGCAGGGCCCGGTCGTCCTCGATGATCCGGCCCAGTTCGTCGACGAGGGAGAGCCGCTCGCCCACCGGGTCGAACCGCACCCCGAAGGCCGCCCGCGCGGAGGACACGATCTCCCCGAGCCGCACCAGACCGGCCCGCCGGGTGTCGGCGGTTTCGGTGGGCCGCGATTCGTCGAGCCCGGGGTTGATCGTCAGTGCGTCCACGCCGAGCCGCCCGAGCAGACTGGGCAGGACGAGCCCGGCGCTGCCGTTGGAGGCGTCGACGACGACCTTGAGCCCGGAGTCCGCGATGCCGTCCACGTCGACGTTCCGCAGGAGGGATCCGGTGTACGAATCGAACACGCTGGACGGGAAGTGCAGGTCGCCGATCTCGCCGGGGAAGGCCCTGCGGTACTCCTGGCGTGCGTAGACGCGGTCGAGCTTGCGCTGCTGCGCCTGCGAGAGGTCCGCGCCCCGCTCGTCGATGAACATGATGTCCACCGAGTCGGGCACCCCGGGCGACGTACGGATCATGATGCCGCCGGCGCTGCCCCGGGCGGTCTGCTGGCGTGCCACGGGCAGCGGCACGTTCTCCAGGTCCCGGACGTCGATGGCGCTGGCCTGGAGGGCCGAGATGACGGCCCGCTTGAGGGCACGGGCGCCTCGGGAGTGGTCACGTGCGGTCGTGACCGTGGAGCCCTTCTTGAGGGTCGTGGCATAGGCGCCCGCCAGCCGCACGGCCAGTTCGGGCGTGATCTCGACGTTCAGGATTCCGGAGACCCCACGCGCTCCGAAGAGGTGGGCCTGTCCTCGGGATTCCCAGATCACCGAGGTGTTGACGAACGCGCCGGCCTCGATGGTCTTGAACGGGTACACCCGCACGTTGCCCTGGATGATCGACTCTTCGCCGACCAGGCATTCGTCTCCGATGACGGCGCCGTCCTCGATCCGGGCCGCACGCATGATGTCGGTGTTCTTGCCGACCACGCAGCCCCGGAGGTTGCTGTGCTGCCCGATGTAGACGTTGTCGTGCACCACGGCCCGGTGGAGGAAGGCGCCCGTCTTGACGACGACGTTCGACCCCACCACCGTGTGCTCGCGGATCTCGGCGCCCGCCTCGACCTTGGCGTAGTCGCCGATGTACAGCGGCCCGCGCAGCACGGCGTCGGGGTGGACCTCCGCGCCTTCGGCGACCCACACGCCGGGGGAGATCTCGAAGCCGTCGAGTTCCACGTCGACCTTGCGCTCCAGGACGTCCGCCTGGGCCTTGACGTAGCTCTCGTGTGTGCCGACGTCCTCCCAGTAGCCCTCGGCGATATAGCCGTAGATGGGCTTGCCCTCCTTCATCAGCTGAGGGAAGACGTCACCGGACCAGTCGACCGAGGTATCCGCCTGGACGTAGTCGAAGACTTCGGGCTCCATGACGTAGATGCCCGTGTTCACGGTGTCCGAGAAGACCTGCCCCCAGGTCGGCTTCTCCAGGAACCGTTCGACCTGACCGTCCTCGTCCACGATGGTGATCCCGAATTCCAGCGGATGGGGAACCCTGGTCAGACAGACCGTGACGAGGCCACCCTTTTCCTTGTGGAACGCGATGAGGTCGGTGAGGTCGAAGTCGGTGAGCGCATCACCGGAAATAACGAGGAACGTGTCGTCCTTCAACGCCTCCTCGGCGTTCTTCACGCTGCCCGCGGTGCCGAGTGGCTTCTCCTCGTTGGCATAGGTGAGCTCCATCCCGAGTTCCTCGCCGTCCCCGAAATAATTTTTGACGAGGGAGGCAAGGAACTGGACGGTCACTACTGTTTCACTGAGCCCATGCCGCTTGAGCAGCCGCAGGACGTGCTCCATGATCGGCCTATTGGCCACGGGCAGAAGCGGCTTGGGCATGCTCGAGGTCATGGGACGAAGACGTGTGCCTTCGCCGCCAGCCATCACGACGGCCTTCATATCGGAAACGTCCTCCTAGAAGAGACGACGGTTAGCCGATTTCGCCCGCCGGAGCATCATTCAGAACATCTACCGCGGACCGGCCACACTGCGCGGCACCGCATCAACGAGCTCAATCGGCTACTGCGCCCGCCTTCACGAGCCGGCGGACCTGAACCACGTAGAGGATTCCTGCCCACCAGTAGAGCGTTGTACCCCATCCTGCGAACGCCCATCCGAAAACGGCAGCCAGTGTGGCCAGCCAACCACTCCCGTCGCTGAGCAGCAACAAGGGGAACGCGTACATCAGGTTGAACGTTGCAGCCTTCCCGAGGAAGTTGACCTGCGGGGGCGGATAGCCATGGCGTCGCAGGATGGCCACCATCACGAGAAGCATCAGCTCCCGGGCGAGAAGGGCCGCGGTGACCCACAGGGGCAGGATCTCACGCCAGGTGAGGCCAACCAGGGTGGAAAGGATGTAGAGGCGGTCCGCCGCCGGGTCCAGCAGCCGGCCGAGGCTGCTGATCTGGTTCCACTTGCGGGCGAGCTTCCCGTCGAGGTAGTCGCTGATGCCGCTCAGCATCAGCACCAGCAGCGCCCAGTTGTCGCTGTTGGGCCCTCCGAACACGGGGCGAAGAATCAGCCACAGGAAGAGCGGTACCCCGACAAGGCGAGCCATGCTGAGGATGTTGGGGATGGTGAGGACCCGGTCCGTCTGGACCCGAGTCTCCTGGACCTCCACCCGGGGGCCTCCTGTGAAGAACGTGCCAATGATGCCCCCTGACCCTACCCTCAGGTTCCCCCGTCCGGCGCACGGGGGTGGAGCGAAGTCAGTATGCAATTGCCCGGGAACGCAGAAAAGCCCCGCACCAAAAGGTGCGGGGCTTTCCCGGAAAAATTGTTCGGCGGCGTCCTACTCTCCCACAGGGTCCCCCCTGCAGTACCATCGGCGCTGAAAGGCTTAGCTTCCGGGTTCGGAATGTAACCGGGCGTTTCCCTAACGCAATGACCACCGAAACACTATGAAATTAACCAACACCGGATGAAAACACGGCAGTTCGTTATTTCAGAACCAACACAGTGGACGCGAGCAACTGAGGACAAGCCCTCGGCCTATTAGTACCAGTCAGCTCCACCCGTTACCGGGCTTCCACATCTGGCCTATCAA